>CAYVJT010000276.1:0-4643 GCA_964451855.1 uncultured Actinomycetota bacterium | reverse complement strand
ATGCCCGCGTCCGCCGGCCGTGCCAACGCGCCCTTGCGCCCGCGACGAAAAAAGATTAGTATTGCACTAAGGGTTTAGCCTCGTCACCTCGTCCACGCCGCTCCCCGGCAGCCGGAGCCACCATGAGCCTCGCCACCACCCCGCTCGCCCCCGAGGCGCGAACCGTGTCCCCACAGCGGACAGCTCGTCACCTGACCGGCCACCGCGGCGCACCGCTCGGGCCCTCCCCCTTCGCCGCCACCCGGCCGGGTGTGATCACCGCGATCGGCTTCGGGCTGGCCTCCCTGATCTGGCTCGCCGCCGGCGAGCTGCTCCCGGGCGGCCGGTGGCTCGTGGTCCACCTCTTCACCCTCGGGGTGCTCACCCCGCTGATCTGGACCTTCTCGCAGCACTTCGCGGCGAGGTTCACCGGCACCGCCGACCTCCTCCCGCGTCGGGGTGTCACCCGGTCGCTCGCCTGCCTGCTCACCGTCGCCATCGTGGTGATGCTGACCGGTCGCGCCCTGGGCATCCACGTGCTCCTGGCCATCGGCTCGCTCGGCATCATGGCCATCGTCGGCTCGAACCTCCTCGTGCTCCGCAGGCTGCGTCGCGCTGCCACCACCTCGCGGTTCACCTGGGTCGTGCGGCGCTACGAACACGCCCACCTCGCCTTCCTGGTCGCCGCCGGCCTCGGCGGGGCCCTCGGCGCCGGATGGATCCCCGGCGTCATGTTCGGATCGGTCCGCGAGGCGCACATCCACCTCACCGTCCTGGGGTGGGCGGGCCTGACCGTGCTCGCGACGCTGGTCGCGTTCGGTCCGGCCCTGCTCAGGGTGCGGATGGAGCCAGGTGCCGACACCCGGGCCGCCGCTGCGCTGCAGGTGGCGACCTTCGGTCTCGCCGTGGCTGCGGGCGGCTTCATCGTGACTGGCCTCGGGGACGGCGTCGGAGCTGGCCCCGCCGCGCTCATGACCGTCGGCGGCCTTGCGGCGTACGGCTACGGCGTCGTTGTCGTCGCCGGCCCGCTGCTCCGCGCGAGCCGTCGCTCGGACCGCTCACCCCTGCGGTGGGCGGTGATGGGTGCGCTCGTGTGGTTCGTGGTGGCGATCGCCGTCGACATCGTGCTCGTCGCGACCGGAACACCGAGCTGGTCGCACGGCATGAGTGCCGCGCTGCTGATCGGGATGCTCGCGCAGCTCGTTCTCGCGGTCCTGCTCTACGTCGGACCGATGCTGCGCGGTCGCGACCTCGCCGCGCGCGATCGGCTCCTCGCGCGGGTCGAGCGCTTCGCTCGCTCCCGGACGGGCACGCTCAACCTCGGCGTCCTGCTGCTCGTCGGCGGCCAGGTCCTCGGCCGCCTCACCGACCTGACGACGCAACCGGTGACGCGGGCTGGGTGGATCCTCGTGAGCGCCGCCGTCGTGGCACACCTCGTCGTCCTGCTGTGGCCGCTCGGCGACAGCGACCCCGACCGGGTTCGTTCGAGCACCGTCTCGCGCTACCGGACCGCGGCGTAGTCGATGCCCGACGGCCGCGACGGTCCACCGGCGCCACCGGCGCTGGGCCAGGCTGCTCGATCGACCCCGGCGCCGCTCGACCAGGTCCCGGGTCGGTCGACTCGTCGGCGGTAGGCTCCCGCCGACGAGTCGATCACTGGTCGCCAGGCACCGAAGGGCCCACGTGCACCGTCGCGATCTGCTGCGCTGGGCGGGCTACCTCGTCGTCGTTACCGCAGTGGGATGCCGACCGAGCTCGGAGGTGCGCGGGACCGCCGCCGCGGGTGCTGCAGGACGCGCGTTCCCGCCCGGCGGCGTCACTCCACCTCCGGATCGTGCTGGACCGCTCCTCCCCCGGGACGGTCTCGACCCTCAGGACTTCGCCGCGGAGCGCCGTGTCGACGACGAGGTGGGCGACGAGCAGCCGCCGGGCGACGATCCGAGCGGGGAGCACAGCGCGGAGCCGCCGGCCGACGAGGTCGACGAGACCAGCGACCCGGCGGAACCTGACGACGAACCCGACACCGATGAGGGCCCGTCCGAGCCCGAGGACGAGCCAGAGGACGAGTCCGGGTCCGGAGACGACGAGGAAGCGGACGCCCCGTCCACGCGGCGGGTGGAGGTGATCTGCCGGGACGCCCTTGGCCTCGTGCCGGCCACGTCGGGCGGATCCGCACACACCCCCCGACGGTTGACGTTGCACCACACCCAGGTCGAGCTGGGCAGCAACCGCAAGGCACCGGGCCGCCTGCGCTCGCACCAGCGCTACCACCAGGAGCAGGGCTGGGTGGACATCGCGTACCACTTCGGCGTGGACCTGGAAGGCAACCTCTACGAGCTGCGCGACCCCGCGATCGCCGGCGAGACCTTCACGGAGTACGACCCCGCCGGCCACTTCCTCGTCGTCTGCGAGGGCCACTACGACCTCGAGGTCCCGAGCGACGCGATGCTGCAGGCCACGGCCGAGATCCTGGCCTACGGTGTCCGAACGTTCGGCATCCCCGCGGATTCGTTGACCGGCCACCGCGACCACGCTGCGGGGGTGACCTGCCCCGGCGAGCACCTGTACGCACGTCTCGGAGCGCTACGGCAGGAGACGGCTCGTCTCGCCGGTCAAACACGGGAGCACAGCGACCTGTGCGGTGACGCCGGCCGGGACCGGGTCGCCGCCATCGAGGCCGGATGAACGTGCCGGGGATGCCGTGAGCCACGATGTCGCGTTCCGCGTCACGAAGGGCCTGCGCCTGCGGACCGCCCGTCGGGGTCCGCGGGTGGCCATCGGCCCGCGGATCGCACGGATCCACGTCGGCGAAGGGCCAGCGGAGACCTTCGCCGACCGGGGAACGTTCGCGAGGTGGTCGACACTCGCCGGCGGCGGCCACACCGTCCCCGACGGTGCAGCGAACCGGCCGAGGTTCGACGCCTGGCAGGACCAGCGGTCCCACCTCGATGCGCTGCTGACCGCCCACCACGCCTCGGTGGCCCGGGCCCGTGCGCCCGAGGTGCCCCGTCCCGAACCCATCGCCATCAGCGACGTGCGCCGCGAACTGCGCCGTCGCGCGACGGCCGGCATCCCCAGGCGGCGCATCGGCACGTGGCTGCGCGCCGTGCGGAGGGCCGACCGCCACCTCGACGCCGAGGTGGCCCGTCGCCAGCAGGAACAGGATGCGGCGCACGAGGCACAGCAGGCGGAGGCGGACGCGTGGTGGTCGGCCCTGCTCGCCAACGACGAGCCGGTGGTGCTCGAGCAGCTCGAGCGCGCGTTCCGCGAGCACGCGCTCCCAGCGACCCCGACCGCGGTCGAGGGTGCCACGGTCCACCTCGTGACCACCGTGGACACACCCGATCGGCTCATCGGCAAGCGGGAGCCGGTCGTCGCCGACGAGGGACCGCCGTCGCTGCCGATCATGAGCAAGCCCCGCCGTCACGACCTGTACGTCCAGGCGATCAGCTCAGCGGTCCTGGCCATCGCGGCGGAGACGTTCGCCGTCGCGCCCAGCATCGAGACGATCGTGTTGGCCGTGCTCGAGCCAGGCCATCCCTCCGGGCCGGCGGTGATCGCGCTGTGCGAGCTCGAGCGGGCAGCCGTGCTCCCCGACGGCGCCGAGCGCTCCGTCATGGATGATCTGACGCTCGCCTCGGAGGAGGGTCGGGCCCGGCTCGTGCTGGAGCGTTCCGGCCCGGCACGCTCCCCCCGGCCCTTGACCCCGGACGACCCGTCGGTGGACCTGATCCTCAGCATCCTGGAGGTGGAGGGGTGAGCGGGGACGGCGCCGAGGGCCCGGAGGCAGGCCGCAGCTTGCGACGGCGTCGCTGGGCGTTGGTGGTGGGTGCCGTGCTCCTGCTCGCCTTCCTGGGCCGGCTGGCGCTCGGGATCGCCCCGCCACCGGAGATCGGGCTGCGGTTGGGGAGCCTGCATCCCTGCCCGGACAGCGACAACTGCGTGCGCTCGTCCGCGGACGACCCACGGCACGCGATCGACCCGCTCGCCTGCCCGGCCGACCGGTTCGAGGACGTGGTCCAGGTGGCGCTCACGGAGCTGCCCCGGACCGAGCTCGTCGAGCTCACCAACGGCTACGCGCACCTGCGCTCCACGACCCGGTGGATGGGGTTCGTCGACGATCTGGAACTGCTTGCCGACGGCGAGGTGACCCAGGTCAGGAGCGCCTCGCGGCTGGGGCGTGGCGACTTCGGGACCAACCGCGATCGCGTGGAGGCGTTGCGCGGACACCTCGACGAAGCTGCACTTTGTGACTGATCGGGCCGAGGCCTCAGCGACCGACCCTGCGAGCGAACCGGATCGAACGGCACCCATGAGGGTCCACCCGGCGAGCCCGCGGGGTGCCCATCGTCGCCGTCCGTGCGCGGCACCGCCGCACGCTTTGCCCACCTTCGGGAGGTGGCGTACGCTCCGCGTTCGTGCCGCACGTCCCCGTTCGGACGTCCGGCACATCTTGGTGGGTGTAGCTCAGTCCGGTTAGAGCGCCTGGTTGTGGTCCAGGAGGCCGGGGGTTCAAGTCCCCTCATCCACCCTCGTTCGCGGTCGTGTGGCCGGTTAGGTACCGTCCCTCGGCTCGCGTACGCGCCGCTAGCTCAATTGGCAGAGCATCCGGCTCTTAACCGGCAGGTTCTAGGTTCAAGTCCTAGGCGGCGCACCAGCAGAGA
>CAYVJT010000275.1:1620-4685 GCA_964451855.1 uncultured Actinomycetota bacterium | reverse complement strand
CTCAGACGACGTCGTCCTGATCGCCGCAGCGATCGCCAGCATGCTCCTCCTGCTGCTGGGCATGCTCGAGCGCTGGCGCCACCGTCGCCGCCTCGCTCGCGTCGACCTTCGCGTCTCGGTCAACGGCAGTCGCGGCAAGTCCACCGTGACGCGGCTCTTGACCGGAGCGCTAGCCAGCGGCGGCATGCGCACCCTCGGCAAGACCACCGGCACCCAGCCCCGACTGATCCGGGGGTGGAGCGGCGAGGAGCTCGAGATCCGCCGTCGCCCCGAGGGGCCGAACATCCTGGAGCAGCGGGACCTGTTCCGCCAGGCGGACGCGGACGCGGCCGACAGCGTCGTTGCCGAGTGCATGGCCATCACCCCCGAGTACCAGAGGACCTTCCACCGCGAGTTCGTCGCCGCCAACCTCGTGGTCATCACCAACGCCCTGGACGACCACCTCGAGGAGATGGGACCGACCTCGCGTGACGTCGCGGACGTGTTCGCGGAGCAGATCCCCGAAGGCGGGACCGTCGTCACCATCCCCGGCCCCTACCTGGAACGGTTCCGCCAGGTCGCCGAGCAGCGCGATGCCAAGCTGTTGGTCGCAGAGCCGGACACCGTCGACCCCGCCTTGCTCGGCAGGTTCGACCACGTCGTGCTCGACGAACACGTGGCGTTGGTGCTCGCGGTGACCCGCCACCTCGGCATCGCCGATGACGTGGCGACCCGCGGGATGCTGGATGCGCCTCCGGATCCGTTCGCCGCCAGGATGCTGCCGGTCGGCGACACCGACGACCCCGCGCTGTTCGTCAACGCCTTCGCCGCCAACGATCCGGAGTCGACCCTCGCGCTGTGGCAACTCCTGCACGACCGTGGCGAGTCCGCGGACGGACTCACCGTGGTGATGAACTGCCGGAGCGACCGGGTCACCCGGACCCAGCTGTTCGCCGCCGAGGTCCTCCCGTCGTTGCCGATCGACACGCTGCTCGTCACCGGGGAGTCGACGCGGCCGGTGCTTCGCGCCGTCGAGAAGGGCGAGCTGCCGGTCCGCACGTTGCACGACCTGACGGGCGCCGACACCTCCGAGGTGATGGCCACCCTGCGTGGCCTCCTGCGCGGCCGGGTGATCTTCGGGGTCGGCAACCTCCACGGGGGTGGAGTGGAGTTGGTGGATGCCCTCGAGCAGCGCGTGGTTCCGGCCACATCCGTCCTACCCGAGCAGGGAGCTGCCTGATGTTCGGTACCGAGCTGTACCTCTCGCTGGTGATCGGCGTGATCGTCAGCCTCATCTACGCCGAGCGCACCGGCGTGATCCCCGCCGGCCTCATCGTCCCCGGCTACCTCGCCCTGGTGCTCGACCAGGTGGTGTTCGTCTCGGCGATCTTCCTGCTGAGCTTCCTGACGTTCCTTGCGGTCGACCGTGTCGTCGGCAAGCTGGTCATCCTCTACGGCCGTCGGCGGTTCGTCGCCATGCTGGCCGTCGGGATCCTGCTCAAGCTCGCCTTCGACGCGCTGTACCCGACGATGCCGTTCGAGGTGTACGAGTTCCGTGGCATCGGGGTCATCGTGCCCGGCCTCATCGCCAACGCGATCCACCGGCAGGGCGTGCCCCACACGCTCATCTCGACGTTGCTGCTGTCCGGGCTGACGTTCCTGATCGTGTTCGCCATCGCGACGTTCGTCGGGTGAGCCCGTGACCGAGATCCAGTTCCCCTCCCAAGCGCCGGATCCGGGGTGGCGTGGTCGCCTCCACCGACGGCTGCGCCACCAGAGCGCCCGCGCCAGCCGTCACGCGCTCGTCGGACTGGTGGTGTGCCTGGGCGTGCTGATCTTCGACGGCACCCTCGGTGAGCACCTGCGCGCCGTGGATCATGCCCGGGCGGTCGGCAGCCACGCGCAGGCCGCGGGAACCGATGCCAGGTTCACCGCGGTGATGGTCGGGGACGTCATGTTCGGACGCCACGTCGAGCGCGTGACCGAACGGCACGGTCTCGACGGACCGCTCGCTTCCGTGGATCACCTCCTGGACGGCGACTACGTGAGCGCCAACCTCGAACAGGTGGTGAGCGACGACGAGGAGCTGCCCGAGGCCGACAAGCTGATCCACCTGCGCAGCGGCACCGAGGTGGCGCAGGCCCTGGCTGATGCGGGGATCACGACGGTGAGCCTGGCCAACAACCACACGATGGATCACGGGATCCCTGGTCTGCGCGACACGATCGCGGCGGTCGAGGCTGCTGGTCTGGAGCATGCCGGGGCCGGCGAGGACCTGGACGCGGCGAGGGTCACCAACGTGCAGGAGCACGACGATCTCACGGTCGCGACGCTGTCGTTCACCGACGTGTTCGTCCAGGGGTTCGTCGCACGCTCGTTCCAGGGTGGGGTCCTGGAGGCTGATCCCGACGTCTTCGTGCCGTTGATCCGCGAGGCGCGACAGGACGCCGACCTGGTGATCGTCAACTTCCACTGGGGTGAGGAGTACGACCTGCGCGTCCGAGCCGACCAGCGCGAGATGGCCGAGTCCGCGGCGCAAGCCGGCGCCGACATCATCGTCGGCCACCATCCCCACGTGCTCATGCCGGTGGAGCGCATCGGCAGCACGCTCGTCCTGTACAGCCTGGGCAACTTCGTCTTCGACCAGGGCTGGACGCGGACCCGGGAGTCCGCTGTGGCTCGCTACGAGCTCCAGCAGGACGGGACGGCCCGGGTCGAGCTCGTCCCCGTGTTCATCCGTGAAGCGACGCCTCGTGAGCTGCGCGGCCCGAGCGGCACCTACCGACGGGAGCGCATCTTCCAGCAGGTCGCTGGTGATGGGCTCGACTGGGTCCGGGAGGACGGCCGGTTGGTCACCGAGATCGACCACAGCCACGTCATCGGGGAGGCCGACCGATGATGACCAACCGCTGGCTCAACTACGTCCTGGCCGTGGTCGTCAGCCTCGGGCTCGTCGCGTACACGATGTACGAGCAACCTCGCCTTGCCGAGGAACGTGCCGCCCTGCTCGATCAGGACCTCGTCGAGAGCGACCCTCTGAGTCCGGACGCCGTCGAGGAGCGCGACCCCATCGAGTGGCGCGAGCG
>CAYVJT010000275.1:0-1520 GCA_964451855.1 uncultured Actinomycetota bacterium | reverse complement strand
GCGGCGGTCGCCGTCGCCTACGGGCTCGGGGTCGCCGAACCGTTCGGTTCGGGGCCTGGAGGTGGTGGGGTGATGTTGCTCCACGAGCCCGGCGAGGCGCCGATCGCCTACGAGTACCGGGAGATGGCGCCGCAGAGCGGCGAGCTGCCGTCGGCGCGGACCGGCGTGCCCGGCTTCATCGCCGGCATGGAGCACGCCCACGGCCGGCACGGGAGGATCGAGCTGGCCGACCTCATCGAGCCGGCTGCGCGGATGGCAGAGGACGGCGTGGTCGTGACCCAGACCCTGCACGAGCGTCTGGCCGGCGCGGCGCATCGCCTGCCGATCCACCTGCTGCCCCAGTTCTTCCCGGACGGTGAACCCATCGCCGCTGGCGAGACCCTCCGGCAGCCGGCCTACGCGCAGGCCCTCCGGCTCATCCAGGAGGAGGGTGCGGACGGCTTCTACGGGGGCGAACTCGGCCAGGAGTTCGTCGACACGGTGAGCGGTCTGTCGATGGAGGACCTGCAGGCCTACGAGGTGCTCGAGCTCGAACCGTCGGTCGGTCGGTTCGGCTCCCTGGACGTGATCTCGGGTCCGGCGCCCTCCTCAGGGCCGACCCTGATCCAGATCCTCCAGGTCGCCGAGGCCCTGGACATCGCCTCCACCGAGCGCGACTCCGTCGAGGCGGTCCACACCATCGCACAGGCGTGGCGGGTCGCGCTCAGCGACCGGACGGAGTACGTCGCCGATCCGACCTTCGAGGACGTCGACCTCGAGGCGCTGCTCAGCGACACGCGGACCGCTGCGCTCGCGGACACGATCCCCGCGGACGGCTTCGCCGAGGTCTCCGACGTCTCCGAGCTCGACGGGCGACCGTCGGAGGCCAGCAACACCACGCACGTGGTGGTCGTGGATGCGGATGGGCGCATGGTGTCGATGACCAACACGCTGCGGAACTTCTTCGGTTCCGGACAGCCGGTCAGCGGCTTCTTCGCCAACGACCAGCTCGTCAACTTCTCGTCCGACCCCGAGTCGATCAACCACCCCGCTCCGGGCAAGCGTCCCCGCAACTTCCTGACCCCGACGATCCTGGCCCAGGATGGACGGCCGGTGCTGGGCATCGGGTCGGCAGGTGGGCGCCGGATCCCGACCGCGATGGCGCAGGTGATCCTCGGTTTGGTCGTGCACGGTCAGGACCTCGAGGAGGCCACCCGAGCCCCACGCTTCCACCTCGAGGCAAGCGAGCTGGAGGTCGAGGCGTCGTTGGGCGGGAGCCAGGCCGACGAGCTGGAGGCACGGGGTTACGAGATCGTCGAGACGCTGCCGACGCCCGAGTACTTCGGCAGCGTCCAAGCCCTGTTGGTGGACCACGAGGAGGGCACGATCACCGGTGTCGCCGACGAGCGTCGCGACGGCACCTGGGAGGCCGTGACGGCGCTCGTCCCGTAGTACCGTGCGAAGGTGCGAAACGATCCCGCCATCCCACCGACCGGAACCCCGCGTCCGGTCCTGCCGCGGTGGATCGTGGTCGCGTACGG
>CAYVJT010000274.1:0-4718 GCA_964451855.1 uncultured Actinomycetota bacterium | reverse complement strand
GCCAAGGTCCGTAGTGGGAGCGAGGCATCCGGTCGCGGATGGCTACGGTGCTCGACCGAGCGCTGACGCCCGCGTGGTCGAAGTAGGGTGGCCGAGAGCGCCAGCGCGTAGTAGCGACCTGGTCGGTGGTCAGGGACGACGAGCGCCCGCTGCACCGTCGCAGATGCTGTGGAAGGATCGTCGTGCACGTCAGCCAGGGTTCCCGTGTCGGGGGAGCGGGGCTGCTGGCGCTGGTGGCGACCTACGGCATCGGCCGGCTCGCGTACGGCCTGTTCGTGCCGACGTTCCGGGAAGAGTTCGGCCTGTCCCTGGACGTGCTGGGCTTCTACGCCAGTGCCGCCCAGGCCGGCTACCTCGTGGCCACCGTGGTCACCGGTGTCGCCGCGGCCCGTTATGGGCCTCGTGTGCCGGTGGTGTTGGGGTGTCTGCTGGTGGCGGTCGGCGCGGCCGTTACGGCGTCTGCGGCTGGCCCGATGCTGCTGGCCGTGGGGGTCGTCGCGGCAGGGACGAGCGCCGGCGGGGCGTGGGCGCCGTTCTCGGACGCGGTCGCCAACCAGGTGCCATCGACTGGGAGGAGGCGTGCCCTGGCGCTGGTCAATGCCGGTTCGCCGATCGGGTTGGTGGTCGCCAGCGGGTTCGTGCTGGTCGCGGGGGACCGATGGCGGGCCGTGTGGTGGGGGTTCGGGGCGGTCGGTCTGCTCGCGGCCGCGGTGAACTGGAGGGTGCTGGCACCGGTTTCGATGGGGCCGGTCCTCGAGCGCGGAGGGCTTCGGCTGGGGTGGTTCCTCAACGCCCGGTCGATGCGACTGTTCGTCGCCACATCGGGGGTATCGATCACCTCTGGTGCCTACTTCGCCTTCGCGCCTGACTCGGCCCAGCATGCCGGACTGGCCAGCTGGATCGGTCCGGCGATGTGGGCGGCTCTGGGGATCGCCGGTGCCGCAGTGGGTGTCTTCGGTGGCGGGATCGCCAACCGGTATGGCCTCCGCGGGCCGCTGGCCGTGATGCTCATCCTGGTCGGCGGATCGAGCCTGGTCGTGCTGATCGCGCCCGGCTCGTTGGTCGCCGCCTTGGGCTCGGCTGCCCTGTTCGGCGTGGGGTTCACCACCGCGTTCGCACTCCTGGTCATGTGGAGCCAGCAGGTCTTCCACGATCGCCCCACCACCGGGTTCACGCTGGTCATCGTGGTTGCTGCGGCCGGATTCATCGTCGGGCCGAGCCTGTTCGGTGTGCTGGCCACCCACCTGGGCCGTCCCGTGGCACTGCTGGCCTCAGCCGTCCCCGCCCTGCTGGTCGCGCTGGTGCCCCCAGCACGCGAGGACCGCTTCACGCCTCACGACCCCTGATCGAGGCAACGGTGCCCCGTCCGTGGACGCCGACCGACCTCGTCTGGTCAGCCCACGAGCGGGCCGGGCACCGCGCAGGCAGGCGACGACGTCCCGATCAGCCGGCGAGGAAGCTCAGCCGCAGCCTGCGCCTCGGGTTGTCGACGTTGGTGTCCACCACGACGATCGACTGCCAGGTGCCGAGCACCAGCCGTCCCCCGTCGACGGGGACGGTCAGGCTCGGGCTGATGAACGCTGGCAGGACGTGGTCGGCGCCGTGCCCCGGGCTGCCGTGCCGGTGGCGCCACCGGTCGTCCCTGGGGAGCACGACGTCGAGGTGGTCCGCCAGGTCGTGGTCCGATCCGGCACCGGTCTCCAGCAGGGCCAGTCCCGCGGTCGCGTGCGGGAGGAAGACGTGCAGGAGCCCATCGACCCCCTGCTCCGCGGCGAAGGCCGTGCACCGATCGGTGACGTCGGTGATCCGCTCGTCTCCCGTGGTCAGTTCGAGTTCCTGCCGCTGCATCGCTCTTCCTCCGTCGCCTCACCCTCGACGGTAGGCGACGGAGGCTGCACCTCCCCTGCGTGGGCCCTGGGGCCGCACACCACACAGCCAGCGCCTGCATCGCGACAGGCGGGGTCATCCCGGGAGCTCTTCGGGCAGGTGGAGCCAGGTGGGACCGGGTTTGAGCGGGAACGGCGCCTCGCCATCGGCCGTGAGGACGACGAGCGGGTCCGTCGCGTCGGGCTTCGACCAGCGTGCCGCGTAACGCTGTCCGTCGCGGAGCACGATCGCGTCGCCCTCACCGACGACGTCGGTCTCCGGGTAGCCCGAGGCACCGGCGTAGTGGCGAGCCTGGATCACCACGACGTTCGCCGCGCCGATCCGTTCCTCCCCCGTGACCAGGAAGGGCGTGCCGTTCTGCGCACGTCGGTAGACGCCGGCGCCGGGGTCGTAGGTCCAGGAGGTGCGGTAGGCCGTGGACATCGCGATCTCGATGGCCGTCCCGTCCGCAGCGGCGTCGCTCGACGTGGGCGCATCGTCGCTGAACGCCCACCCGAGGTCCTCGAGCGGGCGGGCGCCCGCTGCGGTCACCGCCTGCAAGGCAGGCTCCACCTCGAGGAAGAGGTTGTGGGGCGCGACCGGATGGGAGGCGTAGCGGCCGCTGTCGCGGAAGAACCCGGCACCGCCCTCGGTGACGGTGACCGCAGGCGTCCGCGCGAGCATGTCACGCACCTCCCCCCGCGCACCCGAGTGAGCGAAGCCCGGCCGCCCGAACCCCGAGATCAGCTGTGCGTCGACAGGACGGGCCGAGCGGACGGGACCGACCACCTCGGGCAGCCGGCTGTGGAACACCGCCACGAAGCGTGTGATCCCGCCCTCGGTCAGCTCCTCGAAGACCAGGTCCGCTTCGGCGAGGCCCGTCTGCGGACGCGCTTGACTGGAGTTGGAGACCTTGACGAGCAACGCCGGTCGTTGCGGGATCTCGTCGGTCAGCACACCCGTCAGGGGCATCCGTGCGGGCTGTGGCTCAGGCTCGGGCTCCGCGACCTCCTCGGGTTCCGGCTCCTCAGGCTCGGGCTCCTCGACGTCCGGCTGAGGGGGCTCGTCGGCGACGTCGGGACGGGTCAGCACGAAGGCGAGGGCCCCGACCCCGATCAGGACGAGCGCGGCGACGGCACCTGCCGTGAGGCGGTGCTCCATCAGGAACCGTTGCATGGCCGGTGCTCCGTTCGGGACGTGGCCCCGCGGTCACGCCACCTCGATCAGGCGGGTCGTCGCGAAGGGCGGGCGGCCTTCACCGTCGGATGGGTCGTCCTCCTCCGCCTCGATCGTGTAGGCCCCGGGCTCCTCGATCGTGAAGGTGTGCTCCCAGGTCCCCCGGCCGGGGGCACCTTCAGTCGCTGTCACGAGGTCCTCGGCCACCACCTCGCCGTCTGCCCCGAGGAGCCGGAGGCGGAAGGTCGCCTCGAACACCCGGGCCTCACCGCGCACCGTGACCTCGCCGGCCGCGACCGTGATCTCCCCGGGACCGGCTGCTGGCTCGCTGATCGTGATCGGTGAGATGGCGCCGGGAGCCGGCTCGAAGGGCTGCGACCACTCGAGGTGGCCCCACAGCTCATCGATCGCGGCGCCCTCGACCCACAGCTGCACAGCATCGACCGTGGGGAACGAGGCACCGGTGTTCGCGAGTTGGAGGGCGAAGGCCATCTCCCCGGCGGAACCCGTGCCGTGCGCCTCGATCTCCGCGGAGACGTCGACGATCAGGACCCGGTCGCGGATGTTGGTGGCCAGGATGCGCACGTCATCGAGCCCAGCCGAGTGGAGTCCGGGATCGTGGGGCTCACCGGCGAACGCGATCTCCAGCGCCGCGCGCGCAACAGCCTCGGTCGGACGGTCCAGCTCGTGGGTCTCGGGCTCGACCCAGAACCCGGAGATGTGCTCCCTGACGAAGAAGACCGTGACCTCAGGGGCCGACCTCGCCTCGTCGTCCGGAGCCTCGTCGTCCGGAGCCTCGTCGCTCGGCGCCTCAGCGTCCTCGTCGTCGGGTCCCTCCGGATCGGGCTCGGGCGCCTCCACCTCGGGGAGCTCCGCGTCGGCCTCCTCGACGTCGTTAGGCGCGTCCAGGTCGGTCGCGCCACCGCAACCAGCGGCGACCAGCCCGAACAGCAACCCGACCACCAGCACGAACCGTAGCCTGCGCATCGCCCTGCCTCTCGGTCCGGGGCCGCACCGGCGGCCGCCTCATCTGGTGAGACGCACCACACACCTCCAAGGTTGCGCCGTTGGACGACGGCGGGCCAGGGCACCATGGCCCGACAGGTCCGTCTGGGAGCACTGTTCAGCCGGTGTCTGCGGTTCGTCCTCGACACCGCGTGCGGTAGCGCAGGTGCGCGAGGCAACGCTACGGCCGCGCCGGACCCGGCGGGTCCGGCACGCGGCAGCCCCGCATGGACGCGGGGTAGACGATCACCCCATCCGCCACGGCGAGCAGGTCCTCCGTCACCTCCTCGTCCTCCTCCTCGTCACCGTCGATCATCGCGCAGCCGCAGGAGATCAGCTGCCGGTGGCACCGTGGACAGTCCTCGAGGTCGCACCCCAGGTGGTGGACCCCACCGCGCTGGACGCCACAGTCGCCGCAGCGGCCCTTCGGACCGATCGGGCGCCGGACCCGCTCACGTTCGTGCCGCTCACCCCGCATGATGAGCACATCGGCGGTGCAGCTACTCGCGGTGGTCATCTCCTGCTGGCAGTCCTCACAGTTCACCATGGGCTCCCCCGTCGTCGGTCGTCGCCCAGTCTGCACCCACGGGAGGCACGGACACGGGGCGATGACGCGGCTGTGGATGGTGCTGTTCTGGGGGCTGGTGATCGCGGGGGTCGCCTGGTTGGTC
>CAYVJT010000273.1:0-4725 GCA_964451855.1 uncultured Actinomycetota bacterium | reverse complement strand
GCCAGCTACCTCGAGATGGTCCTGGGGCGGGGCGCAGCCGGGGCTCACTGAGCACCGTGGCCGGTGGGCCAGGATGGCGAGGGCGTTCCCGCACTTCGGTGAGGAGGACGTGCTGCGCGGTTGGAACGGCTCCGGAACGATCCTCTTCGCCGGTTGCAACCTGCGGTGCGTGTTCTGCCAGAACGGGGACATCTCCCAGGCCCCGGTCGGTGAGGAGGTCCGCCGTGACGAACTCGCTGAGCTGATGCTGGACCTGCAGCGTCGCGGCTGCCACAACATCAACCTCGTCACCCCCGAGCATGTGATGCCGCAGGCGCTCGAGGCGCTGCCGATCGCGATCGAGCGGGGACTCCGGCTGCCGCTGGTCTACAACACCAGCGCCTACGACGGGCTCGACGGCATCCGGCTGCTCGACGGGGTGGTGGACGTCTACATGCCCGACGTCAAGCTGCTCGACCAGCCGCGCGCCCACCGCTACCTCGGCATGCGTGACTACCCCGAGGTCGTCCGCGTGGTCGTGGCCGAGATGCACCGCCAGGTCGGCGACCGGATCGTCGACGAGGAGGGACTGGCGCTGCGGGGGCCGCTGGTCCGCCACCTCGTCATGCCCGGCTGCCTCGACGACGCGGATGCGGTCGCCCGCTTCGCCGCCGGGCTCTCGCCGGACACCTACCTCAACGTGATGGACCAGTACCGGCCCGACTGGAAGGTGGTCGGCAACGACCGCTACGCAGAGATCGACCGGCCGACCACCTCCGCCGAGCACGCTGCGGCGGTCGCAGCGGCCCGTGACGCCGGCCTGTGGCGGTTCGATCGTCGGTGGCGCTGACGCCGCCCATCTGCCCGGCCGATGGTGCGAGGTGGTGTTCGTTGGTGACGTTCGGTTGTGCGCTGAGCACCCTGGGTGGTTGACAGATCTGGCCGTCGGCGGATGATCGATGGCATTCGGTTGGCGATGGGCCCACTCCATCGGGGGTTGCCCCATGCGGGTCGTGGGCGGTGATCGCGGGGCCGTGCATCTGGCCTCCTCGGCGCCCTGCTTCCCGCACCGGACTCACGGGAGGCGTGAAGCCGCGTTCGCCGCTGGCCGTCCGGCGCGTGTCGTCGGTGCCGCAGGTGCGTCAAGCACCGCGTTCGGTACCCCGCCGCTTCTGGACCTGGACACGGAGGGAGGAAGATCATGGCGCACGGGGGGCCCACGCGAGAGGCCATCCGGCGGGTCAAGAAGCGGGCGGAGCAGGACCTGCTCAAGCTCGCCAACGTCCACGCGGTCGACATCGCCGAGAAGTACACGGGAGGTGAGCCGACGGGTGAGCTGTCGATCGTGGTCTACGTCGATCGCAAGCGGAAGCAGGTCGCCGCCAAGGACAGGGTCCCGGAGGAGGTCGATGGGATCAGCACGGACGTCCAGGAGCAGGAACCCGACGTGCTGCATCCCGCCCTGCTGCGGCTGGAGCCTGACGAGGTGACGCTGGACGCCAGCCGCTACGACACGGTCGCTGGTGGGATGGGCATCGGACCCTGCCGTGCGATCTACATGGAACCGCCCTACGTCCCGGCGGAGGGCTACTACGTCACGGTGGGAACGTTGGGTGCCATCGTCAGGGATCGGTCGTCTGGCGAGGCCCTCATCCTGACGAACTTCCACGTAGCGGCGGTAGACGATGGTTGGTCGGTCGGGGACGACATCGCCCAACCGGCGCGTAACGACGGGGGCAACTGTCCCGCCGACCGAGTGGGCTCGCTCCAGCGGGCGGTGCTGAGCAGCAACGTCGACGGAGCGGTCGTGTCGATCGAGGAGCGGCCGTATGCGTGCGAGATCCTCGCGATCGGGGACGTGAAGGGCAGCAAGGCCGCCGCTGAGGGGGCGGCGGTGCGCAAGCGCGGTCGGACCACCGAGCTGACCCATGGGGAGGTGATCTCGACCGACTACTCCACCACCATCGACTTCGGCGACGGGTTGGGCTCGGTCACGCTGGTCGACCAGATCCGGATCGCCGTCGATGGCTCGCAGAGTGAGATGTTCGGGACGAGCGGTGACTCGGGCTCAGTGGTGGTCGATGACGACGGCTACCTCGTGGGGCTGTACTTCGCCGGGAACAGCTCGGGAACAAGGGGCGTGGCGAACCCGATCGCCAAGGTGCTCTCCGAGCTGGACATCGAGGTCTGCGTCACCCCCAAGGTGTTCGACCCCCCGAAGTATCACCACTGGGAGGGGCCTCCGTGGGAGGTGAAGGAGTGGTGGTACCCCGAGAAGCCCCACAAGGAGTGGCTGAAGTGGGAGAAGCCGGAGAAGGAGAAGCCGGAGAAGCCGGAGTTCGAACGCTGGGGCGGCGGCGCGTGGCCGATCGAGGAGAAGGACCCTCGGTGGGAGAAGGACGTCCGCGCGGAGAAGGGGCCTCAGATGGAGAAGGGGCCCCACATGGAGTCCGCGGTGCCACCGGGGTCCCCGAGGCAACCTGGCCCGGCACCCCGTTCCGTCGGTAGCCGTCGCTGGCCCGACCCCTGGGCGCCTTCCCTGAAGAACTTCTTCGACGCACCGGAGGGTCGCGTCAAGGACCCGAAGGAGTTCGTCCCGGACAAGCCCGAGTACAAGGAGAACAAGAACGAAACGAAGGAGAACAAGGAGATCAAGGACGACAAGGACCTGACCTACGAGGGGCCCGGGGGCGCAGTCGCCCCACCGGTGTCGGGTTGGCACGGGGGCTGGTCCGCTCCTCACGGGGGTCGACAGCACTTCATCCCCCAGCATCTACGCCCCGATCTCAGCGCCGGAGCGCTGAGGAACGAGCCCAGATGAGCGGAGCCCAGGTGAGTCCAGCCCCGATGCGACCAGCCCCGATGCGACGGGTCGCTCCGACGCGTACGAAGGGATGAGGTCGTGTCCCGATCCGGGCGAGGGCTGTCGAGATGTGGGTGATCCTCGCTGACCGAACGGATCCCACCGCGTGGTGGGCGAAGCAGGGGTTGGCGGCCCACGGTCTGGAGTCCGTCGAACTCCTCACGGTGGAGGAGTTGGCGGGGGCGACGCGGTGGGTACACACGGTCGCCTCGGACGGAGCCTGGTTCGAGGCGCGATTGCCCGACGGGCGGGTGTTGCACAGCGAGGACCTCGCGGGCGCCCTCAACCGGATCCGACACCTCCCGGCCACCGTCGTGGCTCCGATCGAGCCGAGTGACCGTGACTACGTGACCCAGGAGTTGCACGCCTTCTTCCTGAGCTGGATCACCGCCATCCACGGTCCGGTGCTCAACCGTGCCACCCCCCAAGGGTTGGGCGGTAGCTGGCGCCACCCGTCGGAGTGGGCTCGGTTGGCCGGGCTATGCGGACTGCCCCACCGGACCTACCACTCAGGCGACCACCTGGACGGCTTGCCCCACCCGCTCGCCGGGTCCGGGCCGCTGGCGATCGTGATCGGCGATCGGGTGGTCGGTGACCAGTTGGCAGCCGACCTCGAAGCGGGCTGCGTCGCACTGGCCCGTCGGGCCCGCACGCCGCTACTCGGGATCCGCTTCGCGTGGGCCCCGGAGGGGCTGGAGTTCGTCGGCGCGGATCCCGTACCGCCGCTGGAGCACGGCGGGGACGACGCCCTCGAAGCGCTCGTGCTGGCCCTGCGAGGTCAGCAGTGACGGTCGTGCTGCTCTGTGGGATCCCGTCGGAGACGCCGCTGGCGATGGTCCGCGCTGAGCTCGTCGGATCGGGCACACCCCATGTCACCTTCAACCAGCGGAGCTTCGCCGAGGCCGATATGTCCTACGAGCTATCCGGAGGCGAGCTTCACGGGTACCTGCGTGTCGGCCAGGTCGAGCATCGCCTCCAGGACCTCTCGGCGGCATTCGTCCGGCTGATGGACGATCGGTTCCTCCCCGAGCTTTCGGCCGAACCACCCGGCTCTGCCCTGCGCAACCGGTGCCGCCAGGTGCACGACGCCCTCATCCGTTGGCTCGAGATCGCGCCTGGACGGATCGTGAACCGGTACGGCGCGATGGGGTCGAACGGTTCCAAGCCGTACCAGGCTCAGCTGATCACCAAGTACGGGTTCCGCACCCCGCCGACGCTGGTGACCAACGATCCCGCCGCCGTGCTGGCCTTCCGGCGCACCCACGGGAGGGTCGTGTACAAGTCGACGAGCGGTGTCCGCTCCATCGTCTCCGAACTCACCGACGAGGAGCTCGCTCGGCTGGACCGGGTCACAGCCTGTCCCACGCAGTTCCAGGCCTATGTCGAAGGCGACAACGTGCGGGTGCACGTGGTCGGTCAGGACGTCTACGCCACCGCCGTCAGCTGCGACGCGCTCGACTACCGCTACCCCCGCGGGAGCGGGGCAGGTCCGGCGGCGCTCACGGCCATCGACCTACCGGGCGACATCGCTGAGCGAGCCATCGAGCTCACCGCGGACCTCGGGCTCGCGTTCGCCGGACTGGACCTGATGATCGAGGGTGACGGCTCCGTCTACTGCTTCGAGGTCAACCCGAGTCCGGCCTTCAGCTATTACCAGCAGCACACCGGACAACCCATCGCCCGGTCCGTCGCCGCGTACCTGACGGGCGTCGGCCGCGCCTCGGCGTGAGGGTGCTCGTCTGGAGGTCTCTGGTCGACCGCCCGCGAGCTCGTGGTGCCCCATCGTGCAACGGGCGACGCCCCGCCCGGCGGTTGGGCCGGGTGGGGCGTGCTACGGGATCGGGTGTGGTCAGCTCACGCGTCGGCGTCCGCGCGTTCGCGCC
>CAYVJT010000272.1:0-4735 GCA_964451855.1 uncultured Actinomycetota bacterium | reverse complement strand
GCCGGACACCGACCTGTACGTGCTGCTGTCGGGGACCGCCAGCGTGAGCGTGCGGCTCGACGGCGGCAGCCGCTTGGACGTCGGCACGTTGCGGGCCGGAGACAGCTTCGGGGAACTCGCCGCGCTGCTACGCGATCGGCGTAGCGCGAGCGTCATCGCTTCTGAGCCCTGCCGGCTCCTACGTATCGGTGAGGAGCAACTCATCTCGCTCATCGAGGGGGACGGGAAGGTCGGGCTCGCGTTGTGTCGCGGCCTGGCCCGTGAACTGAGCTCGCTGCGGGGTGAGCAGAACGAGCAGCGGTCCGAGGCCACATCAGAGCGGTCGGTGCCCACCGCGCAGGATGCGGCCGGGATGCGCGCCTACCTCACCCGCTACTACCTGACGACGGCCCGCAACCTGCTGCGGCGTCAACGGCTGCTGACCGCGTCCCAGCAGCCGGTCTACAGCGCCGAACTGACCCTCTCAGCGGACGAGGCACACGCATGGGACGAGCTCTTCGACTCCCCGACCGACGGTCCCGGCATCCCCTACACCTACTACGTGACCGCGTGGACCGCGCTAGTGATGGAGCTCGCCGAGGACCTCGGGATCAACTTCCGCAACCTCTCTCACCGCCGCACCCGGTTGACCATGCCGTTCCCCGGTGGGATGCAGGTCGGCGAGACCTACCGTGTGGAGGTCCAGACGACCGAGGTCGTGCCGCTGACCGACGGCCGGGTCGAGGTGGTCGTGGTGACCCGGGTGACCACGGCCGAGGCCACCCATCCGGTCACGAGTACCGACACCTTCGAGGTCGCCAACGTCGATCGTGCCACCATCAGCCGGTTGCAGGCACGTCGACCCGCGGACGGCGAGTCACCTGCGGCAGTGTCGAGTTCCCAGGGGGCGGGACTCGCTGAGCACGATCCGCGGCTGCGCGAGCGTGGGCTGGTGCTGACCGATGACCTCGGGGTCAGGTACGGACGTCTGTCCGGCAACCTGGGTCCGGCACACACCAGTCGAGCCGGAGCCCGGCTCATGGGCCACGACCGGCCGTTCCTTCAGCACCTGTGCGTGCTCAACCTCGTGCTCCGCCACGTCACCGAGCTGGTTGGACAGGCGCCGACACAGCTGGACACGAGCTTCCTCGCACCCGTCCACGCGGGCACGACCGTCACCCTGCGTGCTGGTGGGAGCCGCTTCGAACTGCTGGACGAGGACGGCGAGCTGCTCGTGACGGGGACCTACAGCGGGGCCGGTCCTGATGCATCGCGTGCTGCCGAGGAGGCCAGCGCGACCGAAGGGCTGGATGAGGCTCGGCCCCCCGTCAGCGAGGAGGTCACCGCTGCTGGAGCTGGGGAGGCAGTCGCACGGCGCGACGAGCACGAACCGCTCGAGGACGAGGCGTTCGAGGGTGAAGCGGTCGAGCACGCAGCGATCGAGGTCGATGTCTCCTCGATGCAGCAGCTGCTGGCCGGTGAGCAGCGCGAGTTGCGTGAGCGTGTCCGCACGCTGGTGAGCTCGCCCGGTTTCGAGCGCGACCCGGACCTCCCTCGAGACGAGTACCGCGAACGGGTCTTCACCTGGTGCCGCACCCTCGCCGAGGAAGGACTCGGGTCGCTGGCCTTCCCTCGGGACGTCGGTGGTCAGGACGACCCCGCGGCCGCGATCGCGGTCGTCGAGACGCTGGCCGAGCACGATCTCAGCTTGTTCACCAAGTACGGCGTCCAGTTCGGGTTGTTCGGCGGGGCCATCCTCCACCTCGGCACGGCGAGGCATCACGAGCGCTACCTGCGCCCCGCCGGCGAACTGGGCTTGCCGGGGTGCTTCGCCCTGACGGAGCTCGGGCACGGCTCCGATGCCCGCAGCATCCGCACCACGGCCGTCTACGAGCCCGCCACTGAGCGGTTCACGATCACGACCCCGGACGACGATGCCCGCAAGGAGTACATCGGCAACGCTGCGGAACACGGACGGCTCGCCGTGGTGTTCGCCCAGTTGCAGGTCGACGGGGCGGATCGCGGGGTCCATGCGTTCCTGGTCCCGATCCGCGACGAGCACGGCGATCCGATGCCGGGGGTGCGGATCGGGGACTGCGGCGCCAAGGCCGGCCTCAACGGGGTCGACAACGGCCGGCTGTGGTTCGACCAGGTCGAGGTGCCCTGGGATGCGCTGCTCGACCGCTACGGCCAGGTGAGCATCGACGGTGTCTACACGAGCCCGCTCAGCTCCCCGAAGGCGCGCTTCTTCACGATGGTCTCGACCCTCGTCCAGGGCCGCATCGCCGTCGGCCTGGTCGGTCTGAGCACGGCGCGATCCGCACTGACCATCGCCACCCGGTACGCCGAGCGACGCCGCCAGTTCGCGCCCCCCTCGGGACCCGAGACGCCCCTGCTCGACTACCGCACGCACCAGCGCCGGCTCATCATCCCGCTGGCCACCACCTACGCGCTGCACTTCGCCCTGCGCGACCTCGCCGACGACTACGTCACCCTGCTGCGATCGCGTGACACCGATCCTGGTGAGCGGATGCAGTTGGAGTCGCGTGCGGCCGGGCTCAAGGCGATGGCGACCAGCCACGCCACCGCCACCATCCAGGAGTGTCGCGAGGCCTGCGGTGGCGCGGGATACATGTGGGAGAACCGGTTCGGCGCCCTCAAGGCCGACAGCGACATCCTCACCACCTTCGAGGGTGACAACACCGTGTTGATGCAACTGGTCGCCAAGACGCTGTTGACCGACTTCAAGCAGCAGTTCGAGGACATGGATCTCGCGGCGATGGCCCGCTTCCTGGTCGGTCGGGTCATGTCGTCGGTGATCCCCACGCCGGCGGGTCGCCGCACCGATGCGGCGCACCTGCGTGACCGTTCCTTCCACCTCGAGGTCTTCCGGGCACGCGAGCAGGTGCAACTGACCCACCTCGCGCGCCGGCTGAAGCGTGCCCTCGACGACGGGTCGGACCCGCACTCCGCCTTCATCCGGCACCAGACCCGCGTCATGGAGGTGGCCAGGTCCCACGTCGAACGGACCGTGCTGGAACGGTTCACCGCGGCGATCGAGGGCTGCAGCGACCAGAACCTCGTGACCCCGCTGTCCCGCATCTGTGACCTGTACGCGCTCGCCCATCTGGAACGGCATCGCGCCTGGTACCTCGAACAGGGCCTGTTCTCCGCGAGCAAGTCGCGCGCGATCGTCGGACAGGTGGACCGTCTGTGCGCTGAGTTGCGACCCCACGCGGTCGACCTCGTCGATGCGTTCGGCATCCCGGATGCGCTGCTCGCCGCCCCGATCGGACAACCGACCCCGTGAGTCGGCGTGGTCGAGGTGTCGACCCTGGCTGTGCCTGCGGTTGCGACGGAGCGTGAACCCCCCGGGGGTGCTCGCAGCGCGTCGTGCGCGGAGCTGGCCGTAGCTCGCGCAGGCAAGGCCACCTGTCGGCACCCGATCGTTACTCGATGGACCTTCGCCTCTCCCGCTCCGCCCGGCGAGCCTCGACGATGGCCAGGTTCCGCGTCGCGCCTCGACCTGCTGAGCGCACGGACGGGTCAGCAGGCCCGCACGACCCCCGGGCCCGGCGCACCGATCGGAGAGGCTCGCGGGAGCGGGCGGTCACCACAGAGGAGCCTTCCCATGAGGACATCAAGGATCTTCGCCTTCGTCGCGGCCGGACTACTGATGGCCGCCTGTGGCGATGGCGACCCAGCGGACGAGGCAACCGACACGATCGTGGTCGAAGGCACCAACGAGATGCGGTTCGAACCGGACGAGTTCGTCGTCCGGGCGGGTGAGCAGGTCACGGTCGAGCTGACCTCCGAGGGCCTCGAGCACGACTTCAACATCGAGGGCGTCGCTGACGTCGGCCGAGCCGGCGAGATGGACATGGACGACGACATGGACAACGACATGGACGACCACGGCGACGACCACCCGGAGGTTCCCCACGACGACCTGCACATCGTCCACGTCGACCCTGGGGAGACAGCGACGGGCTCGTTCACCATCGACGAACCAGGCACCTACACGGTGTACTGCGCGGTGCCGGGCCACCGCGAGGCCGGCCAGGAGGCGACGCTCGTGGTCGTCGACGCCGGCTAGCTGCTGTGCTCCAGATCGCGTCATGCTGCGATGCCGTTGACCATCGACTGCGGCGTTCCGGACCGACACCGTGAGCTGACAGGAGACCACGATGATGGACCTTGGACCCGTCTGGCTCGTGCTGGTGCTGCTCCTGGTTCTTGCCCTCGTCGGGGTTGCTGCCGCCCTTGCCGCCAGCCGCGGCACCGGCGGGCAGCACGACAGCGAGCGGGCGCACGACATCCTGCGCCAACGCCTGGCAGCCGGTGAGATCGACCCGGAGGAGTACCGCGAACGCGCCGAGCTGCTGGGGCCCGCCAGCAGAACGGGCCCGTCGGTGGGCCGCTGGTTGCCGATCGCGCTCATCGTCCTCGCCGTGCTCGTGCTCATCGCGCTGCTGGCCACCGGCACCGGCTGGCCCCGTCACGGCCAGTGGGGACCCATGGACGGCATGATGGGCCCGCGTACCACCCAGGACGCGACGCCCTCCCCCATCCCCGACGCCGACGAGATCACCATCGAGATGACCGACATGGCCTTCCACCCCGACAGCATCGAGGTGACCGCCGGCGAGCCGGTCAACCTCGTCGTCACCAACCGTGGCGAGGTGTTCCACGACCTGACCATCGACGAACTCGACCTGCAGATCGGCGTCGACCCCGGACAGACCGCCACCGCCGG
>CAYVJT010000271.1:0-4807 GCA_964451855.1 uncultured Actinomycetota bacterium | reverse complement strand
ACCTACCTCACCGACTGGGGGGTGCTCGCACCGGCAGCGATCGTCGGGGCGATGGCGATCGGCGGGATGGCCTCGTCGACCGCGGGCGGCATCAAGGCGATCCGGATCGGGATCGCGTTCAAGACCCTGGTGCACGACGTCAAGCGGATCCTGCTGCCGGAGTCTGCGCTGGTGGTCACCACCTACCACGCCGGCAAGCGCCGCACCCTGCGCGACGAGACGTCCCGCGCCGCGACGACGGTGCTGCTGCTGTTCCTCGTCACGCACCTGTTCGGGGCGATGGTCGGGCTGCTGTACGGCGAGTTCGACATCACCCAGACCCTGTTCGAGTCGGTCTCGGTCGGATCGAACATCGGGGTCTCGATCGGCGTGGTCTCCCCCGAGATGCCGCACGGGCTGATGGCCGTCTACATCGTCATGATGTGGCTGGGCCGGTTGGAGTACGTCGCGGTGTTCGCCCTGATGGGCTACCTGCTCTCGCTGGCGCGCGGGAAGGCCAAGGCATGACGCGACGCGATGCCATGCCGTCCTCCCCACGACGTCGTGGGCGGACCCGGTGGTACCTCGTCACGCCGCTCATCGGGTTGGCGATCATCGTCGCCGGGGTCGTCTGGTTGGAGTCACTGGCTCCGGAGGTGGACACCGTCGATCGGCGCGTCGAGGGCGTCCCACCGCTGGCGATGCCCGACGAACGTGCCTGTACCCGGCAGACGGGCGAGGGCGTGGCCGAGGAGCTACGGGACGCCTTCCCGCAGGGGGGAAGGATCGGCTCGACGCAGGTCCACCTCTGCCCGCGAGCGTTCGACGGGCTGGGCGTCACCTACGTCGGTGAGGTGATCGGGGAGGTGCTGCCTCGACGCGGCGGCGCCTGGGTGCAGGTCAACGACGACATCTACGCCCTGGAGGTGGGTCCGCTCGTCGGCCACCGCGAGCAGGACGGCTTCAACACCGGGATGTCCGTGTGGCTCCCGGACGGCCTGCACCAGCAGATCGAGGCGGCCGGACGTCCCGGCCGGCGGGGCGACGTCATCCTGGTGCGCGGGACGCTGCACCAGGCAGACCCGGACGACGGCGGGGGGATCACCGTCCGCGCGGAGGAGCTGGAGGTGCTGGCTGAGACGATCGAGATCGACGATCCGCTGCACGTCCCGCAGCTGATCGTCGCGATCGTGCTGGCGATCGCCGCGCTGGCCACCGTCGCCTGGTCACGCAGGACCGCACGCCGCGCGTAACCCCTCCCACGCCGCACCGCCTCGGCGCGCCAGCGTCCTGGTCAGCGCTTGTCGGTGAGGCCGGCTTCCTGGGAGGACGGACACAGCGGCTCGATCACGCAGTCCTCGCAGCGCGGGTTGCGCGCGAAGCAGGTCCGGCGGCCGTGGTGGATCAACAGGTCGGCGACCTCCAGCCACCGCTCCCGAGGGAACAGCCGCATGAGGTCCCGCTCGATGCGCTTGACGTCCACCTCGCGCGTGAACCGGAGCCGGCGGGCGAGGCGCGCGACGTGGGTGTCCACCACGACCCCCTCGTTGATCCCGAAGCCGTTCGACAGCACGACGTTGGCCGTCTTGCGGGCGACGCCGGGGAGCGCCGTGAGCTCCTCCATGGTGGCCGGCACCTCCCCACCATGGCGCTCCAACAGCAGCGCGGCCGTGGCCTTGAGGTTCTTCGCCTTCTGCCGGAAGAGGCCGAGCGCTCCGATGAGTTCCTCGATGCGTTCGAGCGGCGCGGCGGCCATCGCCTCGGGGTCCGGTAGCTGTTCGAAGAGGGCCGCGGTGACCTCGTTGACCTTGACGTCCGTCGACTGGGCCGACAGCACCGTGGCGACCAGCAGCTCCCACCGGTTGCTGAAGCGCAGCGCGATCGTCGCGCCCGGGCCGAGCTCCTCGCGGAGCAGGTCGAGGACCACGGGCGCTCGCAGCGTCTTGCCGCGGTCCCGGGTCAGGTCGTCGGGCAGCGTGCTCACAGGTCGGTCAGCACCCGCGGACCGTCGTCGGTGATCGCGATCGTGTGCTCGCTGTGGGCGGCGCGGCTCCCATCCCGGGTCCTGATCGTCCAGCCGTCGTCGTCGATCACGACGCCGTCGTCACCACCGGCCATGAACATCGGCTCGATCGCGATCACCAGCCCGGACTTGAGCTTGAGCCCACGCCCCGGCTCCCCCTCGTTCGGGACCGAGGGGTCCTCGTGCATCTCGCGCCCGACCCCGTGTCCACCCCAGCCATCTGGGATGCCGTACCCGTGGCTACGACCGATCGTGCCGATCGCGTGCGCGATGTCGCCCAGCCGGTTGCCCGGCCGGGACGCCTCGATCCCGGCCTCCAGTGCCGCCCAGGTGGTGGCGATCAGCTCCTCGTCCCCCGGCCGTGGTGTCCCGACGATGAAGCTGCGGGCCGCGTCCCCGACCCACCCGTCGAGGAACACGCCGATGTCGATGCTGACCAGGTCGCCGTCCTCGAGCTCCTGCTCCGACGGGATGCCGTGGACGACCACATCGTTGACCGACGCGCAGATCACCCCGGGGAAGGGTGTTGGCGCGAAGTGCGGCTGGTAGTCGAGGAAGGCCGGGGTGGCCCCGTGCTCGCGCATCACCTCGTGTGCCACGTCGTCCAGCTCGCGCAGGGTCGTGCCGACCTCGGCCGTCTCGCGGATCGCAGCATGGGCGAGGGCCACGACGCGGCCTGCTTCACGGAGCAGCTCGATCTCACGAGCGGACTTCCTGACGATCACGACCAACCTTCTCCTCGACGCAGACGCGCACGGTAGCCCACGCTCACGCGCGGGCCGTCAGCGTCACCCACCCGGCGACGTGCTAGCTCGGCTGGTGCGAGCCGGGCGTATGCCCCACCGCGAGACGCAGCCCGCTCTCGTGCGCCTCGACGGCCGACGTGGCACTGCCTGGGCGGGTCTTGGCGGTGTACATGGCGTGGTCCGCCTGCGCCAGGAGGTGCTCGGCGTCCAGCATGGCGTTGACCGAGACCACGATGCCGATGCTCGCACCGATGTGGATCCGGACGCCGCCGACGTCGACCGGCTCGGCGAGCACGGCGAGGATGCGGTCCGCCACGTGTGACGCCTGCTCCAGGTCCGTGCGTTCGCTGATGACCACGAACTCGTCACCGGCGAGGCGGCCCACCGTGTCGCTGGTGCGCACCGTCGCTGCCAGTCGGTCGGCCACCTCGATCAGCAGCAGGTCCCCGGCATGGTGGCCGTACTCATCGTTGATCCGCTTGAACCCGTCCAGGTCGAGGAACATGACGGCGAGCGGTTCCCGGGTGCGCTGGTGCGCCGCCAGGGCCTGCTCGAGCCGGTCGAACAGCGCGAGCCGGTTGGGCAGGCCGGTGAGCGCGTCCTGGACCGCCTGGCGCCGGATGAGCTCGTGGGTCGCTTCGCGTTCGATCGCCCCGGCCAGCACGTTGGCCACCGCCTGGAGGAAGGCGACGTCCTCGTCGCTCCACGGTCCAGCGCGCTCGGCGACCAGCATCCGGCCGTCCTCGGCGATCCGGAGCGCGACGACCCCATCCTCCTCGTGCGTCGGAGCCTGCCCGACCCGGCAACGATCCAGGTCGAGCAGATCGCGGCACCGATCCACGGCATCGGCGGTCAAGCGCTCGAGGTCGGGATCGTCGATGGCCTGCCGCCCCATCTCCGCGAGCGCTTCCTGCCGCTCGACACGCTCGTGGAGCGCCCGCCTCGTGCGCTCACGCTCGACCACCAACCCGCTCAGACGCCACAGCACGAGCGCGCTCAACACCGCCGAGGCGATCACCGGGACCGACCACGCGTCCCCCGTGTCGCGGATCGCCAGGGTCACTGGCGCTGCGAGCAGGGCGGCTCCGAGGACGGCCAGGCGAGCATGCGTGAACCGCCGGTGACGTGGCGCGGCTTCCTGGGTCAGCTGCGGGCTGGAGGGGTGCAGGCTCGCGAGCCCGATCGCGGCGTACGCCAGCAGGATGAACACATCGCTCCACGTTCCCCGTTCGTAGGTGCCCTCAGCGGTCAACAGGGCGCGCATCGTGTTGCCGAACAGTCCCGCAGCGGCGGCCCCGACGACGAACCAGGCGCTCACGATGCGCACGCTGCCCACGAACAGCAACCGGAAGGTCGCGGCGGCGACCGCCGCCATCATCAGTGGAGCGATCACCGTGTTCAGCAGACGGGCTGCCATCGTCACGTCGTCGGCGAACACGTCCGGTCGGTACACCGTCCCGGCGAGCACCGTCGCCATCGCGACCATCACGATCGCCCCGTCGATGGCGCTCTCGCGGTCCCCTCCCGGCGCCTGCAGCCGCGCGAGCGCCAGGGCAGCGACGCCGATCAGGGGGAACGCCAGCATGGCGATGTAGTCGGCCACGACCGACGCGGTCGGCGTGCTCCAGACGGGGTAGGTCGCGAGGTTGGCCACGGTCAGCAGGGCCAGCGCCGCCAGCAGGAGCCACCACGGGTGCTTGGACGCCGGCCGATGCCAGCGCACCCCGAGCACGATCGCCACGCAGGAACCGATCAGGACCAGGCGCCAGATCGTCTCGCGTAGCAGCTCGCCATCGAGCAGCAGGAAGCCGACGCCCGCCAGGACGCCTGCCCCCGCACCGAGCTTCCAGCCGTAGAGTCGCATCACCCTCTCATCGACCACGCTGGGCCGACATTGAGCGTGACCGGGCGACCGCGCGCCACCCGGTCACGCGCTGGGTCGTCTCGCGCGACCATCTCCTTCGGCCGTTGCGGGCCGCCACCGGCGGCACGATGAGCCGATCCGACCGGAAGGTCTACAGTGGTGGCCAGTGGTGGGGTCGGAGGCGGCCTCGGAGGA
>CAYVJT010000270.1:0-4906 GCA_964451855.1 uncultured Actinomycetota bacterium | reverse complement strand
ACGCGACGATCGTCAGGCAGGTCATCGCCCCGATCGCCGAACGCATGCTCGGCTAAGTTCGGCAGCGGGTGTTGATGTTCTACTCACGAACCGCGTGGGCGCTGCGGCTGCTGTCACGCTCTCCAGGTGAGGCACGAACCGCACAAGCACTGCAGTGGACGGAAAAGCCGGGAGCGGCCCTTGGTGCGTGTCACCGCTGACCGACGCCAAACGCCTGCGCTTGGATCTCACGGGTCCCAGACCGATGCCAGCGGCGGTGATGGCGAACAGGGGGTCAGGAGATGAACGGTGCGTAGTCCGCGAATGCTCTGGGTCCGCTGACCCAGCGATCCGAACCGAGGTCAGTCATCACTCTGGTTCGTAGCGCCTCATCGACGTCAGACAAGACGACGGCGTCCACGTCCGCCCAGATCGCAGCATGGGCGGCCCGTCGGACGTGCGACGGATACCCCTCGGCGAGGGGATCGTCGCCTGCGGCCGCGACGATGCCGCCGCGGCTGACCGCGGTGAGGTTGCGGATCGCCACGATGTAGCGCGCAACGGAGGGCGCCCCGAGCCCCGTGGTGGCTGCGAGGGCATCGCCGACGTGCTTGAGCTGCTCTACGGTGACGACCAGGCCCCACTGCTGGTGATGGACGGCAACCCCGAGCGCGTCGGCATGCGGATTGCTGGACCGTGCTGGGGGCCTTGGATACTCGGCGAATGTGGAACTACTGGCGAGGAACGCCCACACAAGGGTTGGTTCGTCGAGCACGACCAGTCGATCGTTGCTGAGATCGCTCACTTGGCGTCCGACGCCACCTCACGACCTGCCAGCAGCGAGGCGGGGAGGGCTCGACGTTGTCGGGTAGTGGGGGCGGTGGGCTCGGCGATCATCTCGACCAGCCGGGCGATCTCCGGGTCAAGCTCCTGCTCAGAGCGAGCCAGCGAGTCCCGCATCGCGTCGGTGATGGCCGCCCGGTCAGGTAGGTGCACGGCAGCCGACGCGTCCCCCAGGTCCTGAAGGTTTCGCAGTTCGGCGACCATCTCCTCGCGGTCGAGCAGGTCGAGCGTGTGCCGCCACAGTTCGCTACGGCCGGCCTCACGGGTCCGCTGGTGATGCTCCCACCGCTCCCGGTCAGTCGGCATGGCCGAGAACGTCACTGACTCTGCACGTCGCGCCATGATGGTTCTCCTCATCTCGCTGCATCGTACGCGGTTGTTGCCGGTTGTCAACGACAGTGCGTGCGTCTCGGCGTCGCGCAACACACGTGGGAGAGCGGGTGTTGATGGGATCGTTGGCGATGGCAGGGTCAGCCTCCCACGAGACGGGTCCACCGTCTGGGTGCCAGGCCGGAGGTGACGGACGGTTCTGCGCGCCTGCGGACCGCTACAGCGGGTGGGTGGTTCGCAGCCAGTCTGCGAGGAACGGGTCGGTGACACGGTCGCGACCGTCCTCGACGATGAGGTGGCCGTCGGCAAGCAGCGCGGAACGCGCCGACTGGGCGCTGCCCTTGCTGTCGAGGTCGAGGCGGTGCGCGGCGGTGCCGTAGATCGAGCCTCCGTTCGCGAGGATGCGTAACACCTTGCGCTGCACCGCTGACAACTGCTCGTAGAGCGCGGAGACCGAGGGGAGCGCGGCTCGCCGCACCGCTTCGAGCGCCTCGCCCCACGCCTGATCTCCGGGGATCTGTTCGGCGTGGAGCCAGGTGGCGTGTGCGGCCTGCATCGTGCGTAGCGGGTGGCCGGCTGTGAAGTCATGGATCAGCGACGCGACTGCGCCGGGCTGGCGTCCGGTTCGAACGAAACCGTCGTCGATGATCTGCTGCACCGCAGGTAGCGTCAGCGGCTCGATCTCGACGATGTCGGCCTGGTGGAGGAACGGCTGGTCGTGGTTGGCGAAGATGTCGCGCATCGTCGAGGGTGCGGAGCCGGCGAACAGCAACCCGAGATCCTTGTAGTGGTGTTGTAGCGCGGCGCGCAGGACCGCCGTGCCGCCCGCCACGGTGGCGATCTGCTGGAACTCGTCGAAGACCACCACGGTGGGGCGCCTCAGCGCGGTCTTGACCAGGGTGTCGACGAGGTTGGCGAAGGCGTCAGCCGGGTCAGGGCGGTCAGACGCTCGGGTGGTGCGGATCTCGGCACGTAGCGCCACGAGGTTGACACCGATGCTCGCAGCGACCTGCGTGGCATCCTGGGACACTGCCGCGCCGGCGTCCAGTAGCGCGCTCAGCAGCGCACGGGCAGCGTCCAGCGAGGACTGGACGGGCATCAGGTCCACGGTGATGGTCGTCGCCTCGGTCAGGTCCGCCGCCAGACGACCCAGCACGGAGGTCTTGCCGAACCGGCGCGGACCGAGCAACGCCGTGGGGGTGCGGGTGGTCACGCGACGTGTGAGTTCAGCAAGGAGCTCCTCGCGGCCTTGCACGCGCTCAGGCGGTAGCGGTCCGGTGTAGTCGAACGGCGACATCTCCACGCGCCCGCCTCTCGAAGGTACGTAGAAAGCGTACCAAGAAGGTGCGTCAGAAACGTACCCATGGGCTTGCTGGGACGCATCTGTGCACTCCGATCTCCGCCCGACCAACAGCCCCGCCCCCGGAGGCGGGTCGTCCGCCCCAAGATCAACGCTTCCATCAACACTGGCTGCCGAACCAGTGCTCGACCTCGACCGCACGGGTCGTCGGACCGCCGCTGGCGGCCTCACGCTGGTCGGTGTCGTGGCCCATCGGCAGGGACTGTGCCGGGCCGGTGTGACTGCACGGCAGTTGTCCGTATCCATCAACACCTGCTGCCGAACCCATGCTCGGCTGAGTTCGGCAGCAGGTGTTGATGAACCACTCATGAACGGGGCTGCTGCGGGAGGGGCTCGGAGCCGGGTGGCGGGGAGGATGCTGCTGTCTGCAGGACCTACGGGCGAGCCCGGAACCTCTCGAGGCTTGCGAGGCAACGCTGCGCCCACGCGCTGACCGCATCGACCATGCGGGGCGGCAGTGTGGTGCTGGGCCGGACACCGGTCGCTTCGGCGCACGCCTCCGACAGCGCGTCCGGTAGCTGCACGGCAAGCGTGCGCGCCCGGCTGAGCAGATCGTCCGGATCCATCGAGAGGTGCAACGCCAGCTCGTGCCAGTGCTGGGCGTAGATGGCCTTGAACCGGTACTCCCCGCCGACCTTCATCGCCAGATGCAACTGCAGCGGGTCGTGCTCGTAGGGCAGCATGGACGCGATGTCGTACAGCGGCGCGAGGCGCACCTGAGATCCGGCGAGGAGGATCCCGAAGTTCTTCGCATGCGCGTCCGTTCCACCGATGAGCCAGTTGAAGAGCAGGCCGTCGAGGAACCGCGAGGCGGCGTCGGCGGCGTCGGCGGGAGGCAGCAGCCTGCGGAGAAGCTCGACGATGTCCGTGGCGCCGGGTCCGCCATCCTGTTGGTACTTGCTGTCCGGGTGGATGCCGAGGGCCTGACACATGTCCTCCTGGTGGACCCGGACGAGGCGGCCGCCGTGCAGGGCGCGGTCGAAGCGTCGGATGGCAACGGCGACCTGGTCCTCGAAGATCCTGATGCTGCTGGCGGCCGCTCGCAGGCCGAGGCTTCGCGCGGTCGCGAGACACAGGTGCTCGTTCAGCGCGTGCCCCTCGACCTCGCTGATGCCGGGCTTGAGGATGTGGGTCGTCGGCTCGCTGCCATGTGGCACCCCCCACCTACCGCTCGACGCCTCGAAACGCAACGCGAGCTTCGACTGGGCACCCGCGAGGCTGAACTGTCCGGCCTTGATGCGTTCACCGAGCCAGTCCGAACCGTCTGCCGCCAGCCCGCGGAGCTTGTCGGCAACCTCGGCCTCGGTGAGCCAGTCGATGGTCCCGGTGCGGCCAGTGAGCGCCTGGACATGGTCAGGTGTCGCGAACTGCACGGCACCGGCACAGTCCGCCCCGACCGGGGATGAGAGCAGCGCGACGGGGCTCGAGGCCGACACCTGGTAGTTGCGCGCCCATCGGCGCAACACCCGGTCGTCGTCCGGGAGCAGCCCCCAGAGGAACGCCGACACCGGCTCGTGGGTGTGCTCGCGCAGCTGGACCGGCAGGCTCACCGACAGCGGCGTGGTACCAGCTGCGCGGTAGCTGTCGACGTACCGCAGCTTCATCCGTCCGGAGGTCTCGGTGATCGTTGCCGCAGGGCGTCCGTCGAGGAGCGCGACGAGCTCACGCGAGGTCATGGCTCACGGTCCGTGTCGAGGTCTCCAAGGAGCACGTCCAGATCGACGTGCTCCGGGGCAGCAACGGCGGGCTCCTGCAGGTCGTTCAGGGGATGTGCTGCGACGGTCAGCTGCAACTGCAGGGCCTCGAGCACGCGGAGCATGACCCCGATCTCAGCCGTGGGCTTGCCCTGCTCGAACTCTGACAGCCACTTGCGGCTCACTCCGGCCCGTGCAGACAGTGCGGCCTGCGAGATGCCGAGCTCACGGCGCCGTCCGCGCACAGCAAGCCCGAGGTCACGAGCAACGGTGACGCGCATCTGCGCTCCTTCCTCGCGATGCTGCTTGTGAGCGTACGGCCACATCCCCCTGATGCGTTCGTTCGGTTACACTCTACCTATGTGAGCGTTCGGTTACGATAGTGCTGCGGCTTGCTCGCGACGGTCTGCCGCGGTCGTCACGCAAGGCCACACGACCACAGCCGGCTGTGTGGAACCATCAACACCCGCTGCCGAACGCATGCTCGGCTAACCCCAGTCAGGTCAACGTGCCGTCGTCCCGCACGTCACGGGACCCAGCTGCGTAGCTGGGTCCCGTGACCGGGCAAGCACCGTCCCGGCTCGACCCGCCGGCTCAGCTCCCGCCGCCGATGTGGCCACCTGGGTTACGGATCTGCCCGGCGATCTCACCGCCCCCGTGCGCCGCAGTGTGGACGTTGACCCAGGCGTTGCCGTCGCGG
>CAYVJT010000269.1:0-4928 GCA_964451855.1 uncultured Actinomycetota bacterium | reverse complement strand
GAGGTGCCGGAGGCCGAGGCCGGCGACGTCATCAACATCCCGCTCGTCGGCGACAAGCCCGGCGAGGCCGCGGTCATCGACTACGACGTGCTGTGGTCGTGCACGATGTGCGGCGCCTGCGTCGAGGAGTGCCCGGTCGACATCCAGCACGTCGACGTCATCGCCGACATGCGCCGCTACAAGGCCATGATGGAGTCGAGCTTCCCGCAGGAAGCCGGCGTCATGCTCCGCAACATCGAGAACTCCGGCGACCCCTGGGGCGTCGGCCAGTCCAAGCGCGAGGAGTGGACCGAGAAGCTCGACTTCGACATCCCCCGGGCCGAACCCGGCACCGAGCTCCCCGACGACGTCGATCACCTGCTGTGGGTCGGCTGCGCGGGCGCGGTCGACGACCGGTCCAAGAAGATCACCGTCTCGATCGCGCAGCTGCTCCACGACGCGGGCGTGAACTTCGCCATCCTCGGCAACAACGAGACCTGCACGGGTGACTCGCCACGCCGCCTCGGCATGGAGTACCTGTTCCAGATGCTCGCCGAGCAGAACGTCGAGACGCTGAAGTCGATCGGTGCCCACAAGCGCACGATCATCACCCGGTGCGCCCACTGCTTCAACGCGATCAAGAACGAGTACCCCGACTTCGACGGGCACTTCGAGGTGGTCCACCACAGCGAGCTGCTCACGAAGCTGATCCGCGACGGCCGTCTGGTCGCGACCAACCAGCTCGACCAGTCGATCACCTACCACGATCCCTGCTACCTCGGCCGCCACAACGACGTGTACGACGACCCACGGGCGGTCATCAGCGCGGTCCCCGGCATGGACGCCAAGGAGATGCCGAGGTCGCGGTCAGCCGGCTTCTGCTGCGGCGCCGGCGGTGCCCGCATGTGGATGGAGGAGACGATCGGCAAACGGGTCAACAACGACCGCGTCGACGAGGTGGCCGAGACCGGCGCGGACATCGTCGCGACCGGCTGTCCGTTCTGCGTGACGATGCTCTCCGACGGTGTCGCCGAGAAGGTCGGCCAGGGCGAGCTCACCGACGGACAGATCGAGGTGCTCGACATCGCCGAGGTCCTCACCCGCGGCCGCGCCAACGGCCACGGAGGCAACGGTCACGTCAGCGGGGACCACGACGAGGTAGCCGGCCACGACCAACAGGACGACGAGGTAGCCGCCCCCTCGTCCGGAGGCGCGACCGACCCCTGACCGCCGCGCTCCCAGCGTGGAGGTCAGGGGAAGGTGATGTCGCCGCAGTCGAGCTCGCCCACGCCGGGGAGGTCGTCACCGTCGGGGATCGTCGCGGTCTCCTCCGTGGCGAACTGCAACTCGCCAGCGTCGGGCCAGTGGTAGGCGAACCGGGTCCAGTCGTGGTCGCCGTCGGCGGTCTGCTCGGCCCGGGTCACGGTCAGGGCCGGGGTGCCGTCCACCTCGTCACACCCGAGGCCGGAGGACTGTCCGACGGTGCCACCGACGGTGAACTGCCTCGGCACGGTGTGGTCAGCGATCGTGACCGGCAGGAGGGCACACGGATCGTCATCCCGGTCATGGAGGGCGAACAGCGCCACGCTGAACCCGGACGCCCCCAAGGCCTCCAGCACGAACGCCACCTCGCGGTCACCACCGAGGGGTTCGGCCCCCAGAGGCTGGACCGGCGAGATCTCCGCCGCCTCCTCCAGCTCGCGCTCGACGACGTAGCCGGAGGCGGTGATCACCCGCAGGTAGAAGGTCTTCGCGCCGTCGGAGCCGATCGCGTAGGTGATCACCTCGTCAGACTGGCCGTCGCCCGTGAGGTCGCCGGTCGCCTCCTCGATCCGCTTGGCCTCAGGCGGCAGGTCGGCACTGAGCATGGTGTCGTCGGAGGTGCAGGGCGCCGTGGCAGGTTCCTCGGCCGGGAGCTCCTCCGTGACCGGCTCCTCGCTGGCTGGCTCCCCGGTGGCCGGCTCCTCGCTGGCTGGTTCCTCGCTGGCTGGCTCCCCGGTGGCTCCGTCATCCGCGCCATCCGAGGCTCCCTCGGCACCGGACGCCTGCTCATCGGCGGGCTCCGCCACCTCACCGTTCTCCTGGATCGCCTCGATCGCCTCCACCTCCGGCTCGTCGGCGGACCCGTCCGCTCCGACGGCGTCGAGGAGGTTGTCGAGCGGCTCGCATCCGCTCACGAGCACGAGGCTCGCAGCGAGCACGAGCGCAGCACGACGATGGATCGTCAACATGTTCGCCCCTGACGGTCATTCGCTCTGTACCGAACAGCATGATCGGGCGTACCCCTACGCCCACATCCGCAGCCTAACGCAGGTGGATCCGACCATGGGCGTGATCTGATCCCGAGCCGGTGGCTGGTGGGCACCCCTGGAGCCCGGCAGGAGCAGATCCCGAGCACTGGCTCGTGCTCCGGCGCGAGGGTCAGGCACCGACAGCACGGCCCTGGTCGATCACACGCTGTCGGGGACGTCGTCCGGGACCGCAGCCAGCACTGGTCGAGCGACGGAGCCGCGCTCGAGCTTGCGCAGCGCCGCCTCGTAGAGTTCGGAGGTGAAGCTGGCGATGCGCGAGTCGCTGGTCTTGGCGTGGTACATGGCCAGATCGGCCTCGCTCAGGGCACGGTCGGCGTCGTGCTGGGGCGTCAGCATCGTGATCCCGAGGCTCACCCCCGGGGTGACGACACGGTCGATGACACGCAACGGCTCGATGATCCGTTCGCGGATCCGCTCCGCCACGCCGATGACGACCTCCGGGTCGGACGCATCCTCGAGGAGCACGGCGAACTCGTCGCCGCCGAGTCGGCTGGCGGTGTCAGACGGCCGGAGGCAGCTGGCGATGCGCTGCCCGACCGCGCGCAGCACGTCGTCACCGGCCTGGTGGCCGAGGGTGTCGTTGAGGGTCTTGAAGTCGTCGAGGTCGGCGAACATCACGGCGCCGAGCCTGGCCCCGCCGCGCCGGGCCCGTTGCAGGTGGTGGTCAACCCGGTCGCTGAACAGGCGTCGGTTCGCGAGGTCGGTGAGCGGGTCACGGAAGGCGAGGCGCTCCAGCTCGTCGCGCAGCCGCTTCTCCTCGGTGATGTCCTGCAGCAGGCCGATCGCCAACGACGCATCGCCCTCCTTCAGCAGGGAGACCAGCAGCCGGCCCCACACGACGTGGCCTTCCTTGTGGATGAACCGCTTGTCCATCTCGAAGCTGTCACGCTCGCCGGCCATGAGCTCCTGGAACAGCTCGAGGTTGCGTTGCACGTCCTCGGGGTGGGTGAACCCCTCGAACGGCAGGACCGCGAACTCGTCCCGTGTGTAGCCGAGCATGCCGGACAGCGCCTCGTTGGTCAGCTGGGCGCACCCCTGCTCATCGACGATCCCGATGCCGATCGGCGCGAGTCGGACGATCTCCTTGAGCCGACCGAGCGTCGCCACGTCGTCTCCGACGTCGGCAGCGTCGACCCCGTCCTCCTGCGGCCTCTCGGTTCCCATGTGCGGTCCTCGTCCGGGCTAGCCCGATCGCCTCGTCCACCCCGAGGTGCAGACGGCGACCGTGACACGGACCCGAGACGGCGACCGTGACACGGACCCGAGATGGGGTACCTACCTTGGACATCGGCCGGGCGCCGGACCACTTGAGCGAACCCGTGCGTTCACCGAGCCGCACTGGCCTGCCTCGATGCCCTGCGCTCATCGGCGCAACGGCGTCACCTGATCACCTCGGCCAGCTGAGGTTGCACGACCTCATGGGTCCCGGCAGCCCCCGAGGACGGCGAGGTGGCGAGCAGTGCCGCCACGAGGAGCACGACCGCCAGTGCAGCGAGTGCGCCCAGGCTGCCTCGTGGATCGTGTCGCTGGGAGGTGACCGTCTCCTGGATGAACCTCGCTGCCGCCATCGAGCCCTCCTCGGATCCCCGCCGCGGGTCGTGCCGTGGTGCCGTGGCCTTCGGCCACGTGACGGTGGGCACGCCACGGTGGGCATGTCCATCCCCACTCTCGCGGCACAGCGGTGCTCGTGCCACCGACCAGGTACCCAGACGGCAGAGCGTCGAACGCACGCGGATGATCGGTGGACGCTCGTTCCCCCGTCACCGACGCGATCAGCCCGCTGCCGCCACCCGAGCGGCATGGATCGCGGAGGTAGGCTCTGCGCCACGATGACCGACGACCGCCCCTCACCTTCGCGATCGCTCGAGGACACGGACAGCCCGCCGGAGGCCGACGGACCTGAGCAGCAGGACCGTGCCGACCGGCTCGCCGAGCAGATCGCGATCCCCGTCCTGATCGCCGCCCTGGCCTCCGTGCCGGCGGTGTTCCTCACCCTGTTCGACGACCCCTACCAGACGATCGGCGAGGGGCTCAACACCCTCTCCGGCGGTGTCCTCATCGCCGAGACGGTCGTGCTGTTCGCGGTCTCCGAGAACCGGTTGGCGTGGCTCAAGCGCAACAAGTGGCTCGTGCTGCTCGCCCTGGCGATCATCCCCGCGGTGGTGTTCGCCATCGGCCCCGTCCAACTGCTGCGGCTGCTCCGCGTCGTTGGCGCGCTCCGCATCATCCGCGTCAAGCGCATCTTCAAGGCCGGCAAGATCGTGCGCGAACGCGCCGGGCTCGACAAGGTCTGGGAGCGGGTCATCGCCGTCGGCGTCACCCTGCTGTGTGCCGTGTTCGTCGCCGTCATGCTGGCCGATCCCACCACGACGAGGCAGCTCGATGAGCTCGAATCGGAGTCCCGTAACGTGCTAGGCAACGTCATCGAGCGCTTGGGGTGGATCGGCGTGGTGGTCGCGGGGCTGATCCTGGCCGGCGCGACCTACGTCGTGTGGACCAATCGCAGGGACCAACGGCAGGCAGCGGACGACGCCGAGGCAGCGGATGACGACGGGCCAGCGCGCCCGGAGAGAGTGGCGCGCGACGACGGGCCAGCGCGCCCGGAGAGAGTGGCGCGCGACGACGAGGCAGCCGGCG
>CAYVJT010000268.1:0-4939 GCA_964451855.1 uncultured Actinomycetota bacterium | reverse complement strand
CGGAAACCTCGCTGAGGAGGGGGAAGCGCGGGCACCGGATGTGCGGCGCTTCAAGAGCAGACATCGGGGGAGCCTGACACGAGGGCCCTTGATGTTCCTGCTGTCGGACACGCTCTTGCTGCTCGTGAACCTGGACTCACGGTTGAGGTTCCACCGGCCGGCGAGCGGGTCGGTGGAACCTCTTGGAAGGGGCCTGGGCTCGTTGCTCAGGACGGCTGCTGGACCGATTCGAAGAACGAGGCCAGTGCGTCGGCAACAGGCTCGGGTGCGACGGCCGGGGCGAAGTGTCCGATGTCGGGCAGCTCGCGGACGTGGGGGTCGGCGACGTGCTCGGCGACATGGCGTTCCGTGTCGGCGTAGAAGGTGGCACGCCGGGTCTGCTGGCCTCGTAGGAGCAGGACCGGCACGCTGATCCTCGCCATCTCTTCGGGGTCGGTGGACTGGGGGCCCTCGTAGGTCTGGGACGCCTGCACCGCGCGCAGCCATGCCGGGAAGGCGCTCCCTGATCGCTGGTAGTACTCCGCGTCCAGAGCAGCCAGCTCGTCATCGTTGGCGACGAAGGGGTGGAAGGCACGGGCCGCATCGTCGAGCCGGCCGTCGGTGGCCGCCGCGCCGACCTTCTGGAGCATGTCGAGCGCCTCGGCGCGATCGTCCTCGCGCATCAGCGGGATGATGGTGGGCTCGTGGATCGCCAGGGAGGCCACCGCGTCGCTGTTGGCGGCCGCACCGAGTGCCGCCAGGGCACCGTACGACCAGGCGGCCACGTGGACCGAGTTGCCGATGCTGTCGACGAACGCGGTGGCGTCTTCATCGTGGCGTGGCGGCGCGTGGTCGTCGCTGTCGCCGGACAGTCCCTTGCCGCGGGCGTTGGGCAGGTAGCAAGTGAACCGGTCGGCGAGGTGGGGAACCATCGCTTCCCAGGCGAGGTCGCCGTCGTGTGGCGTGCCGTGGAACAGGACCAGGGGTGGCCCCTGGCCGTGGACGCGTCCCGCGATCTCGGTGCCGTCGGCAGAGATGGCGCGGTGGATCCGGTCGGAATGCATCGTGGTCGCTCCTCCTCTCGGCTGCTGTGGCCAGGGTGGAGGAGCCGACGTCGGCGAAAATCACCCGACCGGGTACGAAGACCCGAGCGCGGCGGGTACGACTACAGGTCGCGGCGCGCGACCTCGGCGGCAAGATCGGCGCGCCCGTCGACGTCCAGCTTGGTGTAGACGTGGGAGAGATGCTTCTTGACGGTGTTGACGCTCATGAACAGCCGCTCACCGATCTCGGCGTTCGTGCAGCCCTGCGCGACCAGACGCACCAGGTCGATCTCGGCAGGGGTCAGCGATGCCCAGCCCGATTGCGGGCGTACGCGCTCCCCCCGACCGCGGCGCGCATAGGCGACCGCCTCGTCCAGCGACAGATCGGTGCCGTCGGCCCAGCACGCCTCGGAGGTCTCGTCATCGAGCGCTGCCCGTGCAGCCGCCTCGTGCCGGGCTGCCCACTCACCCGCTGCCAGCGGGAACCGGACGATGCCCGTCTCGTCGTGGAAGCGCTCGGCGGCGGCGAGCAGCCGCAACGCCCGGTCATGGTGGTCGCGCCCGACAGCCAGCCCGGCGACGGTCTCCAGCGCCTCAGCCGTGCCGACCCGGTCGCCGAAGTCGGTCAGGACCGCCAGGCCATCGTGCGCGAGCTCCCACGCCCGCTCGGGATCGCCTTCGAGACCGGCGAGGCCGAGTAGCGCCCGTCCGAGCGGGAGCGGGTGGCGCGGTTCAGCCGACAGCGCCCGGCACTGCTCGAACTGCTCGCGGGCGTCATCCGGTCGTTGCTCGGTCAGGGCGAGCAGGCCCAGCAACCACACTGTCCACGCCTCGAACTGTTGGGCGCCGCGTTCGCGAGCGACGCGCCGCTGGTGCTCAACGACCTGGCGTGCCTCATCGGTTGCACCGGAGCGGTATGCAGTCAGAGCAGCGCAACGTCCCACCATGAACTCGAACATGCTGGGTGACAGGCCCCGCGAGCGCAGCAGCGCTTGGGCGTCGGCGAGCGGGCCGCGGGCGGCGTCGATGTCGCCGGCTAGCAGGTCGACCCCTGCCAGCGCGGATAGCGCCACGGCCTCCCAGCCGGGGCGGTCGATGCCGCGAGCCCGCTCCACGCCCCGCCGTGCGTGCTCGCGGGCCAGGGCGACTTCGCCGCAGTAGGGCAGCCAGGTGCCCAGGAGCGCGTGCGCGGCCGGCAAGTGGAAGCCGATCCCGGCGTCCTCGCAGATCGTCACCGCCTGCTCCAGCAGCCGCCGCCCCTGCTCGAGCGACCCCCCGGAGCAGACAGTCCCACCGACGAAGGTCAGCAGGTAGGCGTGTGTGGCGTCGTCCCCGAGCCGTGCGGCCAGCGCTACCGCCTCGTCGGCGTCGGCGGCGATCTCCTCGCTACCCGCCAGCCCCGACAGCACGCCCGCGGCCGCGCGGATCCCGAGACTCAACGCGAGAGTGGTTTCCGTCTCGACCGCGCGCGCCGCACCGACCGCCCGGTCGGCGAAGCCGTACGCGCTCGCCAACCGGCCGCCCCCGAACACCACCAGCGCAGCGGAGAGCAGCCCGCGCGCCCGATCGGCGTCGCTGGCGGCAGGGGCATCCGCCACAGCATGCAACCAGCGCTCCATCTCCACGTACCAGCCCCGGTCGAGCCAGAACCGCAGCGTCGGCGCGGCGATGTCCAGCACCGCCAGCGGACGGCCCGAGTCGACTCCCCACGCCATCGCCGCCCGGAGATCGGAGAAGTCGGCGGCCAGCCGCGCCGTCCACGCCTGCCCGTCGGCGCCGGTCAGCCCGGCGCCGGCCCGCTCGGACAGGGCGATGTAGTGCTCGAGGTGACGGTCGCGCACCCTCGCCGGGTCGTCGAGCTCGGCCAACCGCTCCTGCGCGAACAGCCGGATCGTCTCCAACAACCGGTAGCGCGCCACCCCCCGGTGCTCGCCGACCTGCACCAGCGAGTGGTCAGCCAGGGCGCCTACCAGGTCGAGCACCGCACTCTCCTCGATGGCGGGCCCGGCCACCACCGCCTGCGCGGCCGCCAGATCGAAGGCGCCGGCGAACACCGACAGCCGCGTCAACGCCAACCGTTCGTCGTCGGCCAGCAGACCGAAGCTCCACCCCACCGATGCCTCGAGGCTGCGCTGTCGGGCGGGGACGTCACGCCCCCCACCGGTCAGCAGCCTGAAGCGGTCCACCAGGCCGGCGGCGATCTGGGTGGGAGCCAGCACCCGCATCCGTGCCGCGGCGAGCTCGATCGCCAGCGGGATCCCGTCCAGGCGTCGACAGATCGTCGCCACCGCGGCCGCGTCGTCGTCGGTGAGCGCGAAGTCCGGTCGGACCTGCCGGGCCCGCACCTCGAACAGCCGCCCCGCGTCCGTGGCACCGACCGTGTGGGCGGTCCGTGCATCGGCCTCGGGCACCCCCAGCGGAGGGACCCCGAACGTCGTCTCACCCTGAAGCTCCAGGGGCTCGCGGCTGGTGGCCAGCACGTGCAGCCGCGGACACGCCGACATCAGCTCGCCGACCAGGGCAGCACACGCGGCCGCCAGATGCTCGCAGTTGTCGAGCACCACCAGCAGGTGGCGGTCACGCAGCTGCTCGGCCAGGGTCTCGACCAACGGCTGACCGGGCCGCTCGCGCACACCCACGGCCTCGCCCACGGCCGCTGCCACCGTGGCCGGATCGCGCACACCCTGCAGCTCCACCCAGCAGGCGCCGTCAGCGAACTGCGAGCCCACCTCACCCGCGACCTCCATCGCGAGGCGCGTCTTGCCACACCCAGCGGAGCCGATCAACGTGACCAGCCGCACATCCGTGACCAGCCCCGCCACCTGGGCACGCTCCGGCTCGCGACCAACAAACGTCGCGACCCCGATGGGCACCTCGTTCCGCACGCGCATGTACCTCACCCCGTCGACCGTATAGGACCACCGGATGCGACTACGCGCGATTGGGATGTGGCCGGTGCACGTATCTTGCTGTCAACAGCACGCCCCCTTCCGTGATGATGGGCGGGGGCGGTCAGAGTCGCTTCCGCCCATACTTGCTCCCCGCCTGGCTGGCGGGAGTCAGGTGCCCGGGTAGAGAGACTCGAGGAACGCTCGGGGTGTCCGGACCTGGATCTGGCCGATATGCCCCAGGGTGAGCAGGTCCTGGTCGCCGGTGACGATGACATTGGCACTCCCCGCGAGAGCGGCTTCGATGAGACGGTCGTCGTCGGGATCCCGGGAGACAGCGACCGTCTCCGTGGGGGTGACCACGACGGCGGCCAGTGCGAGGAACTTGACGAGCTCGTCCGCGTCGCCGATGACCGCCTGTAGCTTGGGGTAGCTGAGCACGCGGCGTAGTTCGTCGAGCAGGGCCGGGCTGGTGACGATCTCGAAGTGGCCGGCCAGTGCGGCGTCCAGTGCGGCTCCGGGCGGCCCGCCCCACCCGACCCCGGACACGATGGTGTTGGTGTCGAGTACGGCGCGGATCACGACACCTTCCGGGCCGCCTCGATCGCCTCGTCCACGGTGGCCGGATCGAGTCCAGCGTCGGTGACGCGTTCACGGACCTGCGTGAGGCGGCGGCGAAGTTCCTCACGAGCTTCGGTGCGCACGAGTTGTTGCAGCGCCTCCCACTCGTCGCGGTTGACCAGCACGGCCACCGGACGTCCTCGTTTGGTCAGCGAGATGGCGTCGGCTCCGCCGGCGACGTCATCGACCAGACGGCCGAGCTGTCCGCGGGCCTGTTCCACTCCGATGAAGCGTTCCGACATCGCCGACTCCGAACCTTACGGTTGTCCTGAAGGTATCACGGGTGGAGGCTGCCTTCGCGCCGATCTCGCGGCGCAGAACAGGAGGTCCTCCCATGACCACATCCACCCTCGCCCTGCCCGTCGCCCGCGAGCAGGACCTGGCCAGCTGGGCCGCGGTCGCGTTCGT
>CAYVJT010000267.1:0-4962 GCA_964451855.1 uncultured Actinomycetota bacterium | reverse complement strand
CGAGCGGGGTGACCCTCCGTCACCGATCGTCACGGATCGGCCCACGATCCGTGCTCAGCGCGACGCTGCGTCACCCGCCGAGCACCAGGGGTTGCACACCCGACCACGACCGGCGAAACTGCGCTACGTCGCCACCTGGCCACGCTCGGTGGCGACACGACCGGCCGGACCACCGGCCACGGGACGCGAGGAACCTCGGATCGTACGACGGTCGCCACCTGTGCATCGAGCACAGGAGGTCCGAGGGGAGCGAGTGGCGAGACCGCCCCGAACCGACGCTCCGTCGGCCTCCGGGTCGACCGTCCCGCAAGGACGCACACCCATGCGCCCCACCGCCTCGCCCACCTCCACACCACCTCGGCCCCACCGCGCCCGGCTCCGCACGCTGAGCCTGTTCGCCGTCGGCGCGCTGTTCGTCACGGCGATCCCGGCCCTCGCGGCCAGCAGCGCGACGGGCTGCGATCAGCCGCTCGCCGTGCTGAGCCCGACCGGCTCCAGCGGCGACCTCGGCGCCGTCGCGGTCACCTCGCAGGTGCTGGAACAGGGTGTCGACGGGTGGGCCGAGGTGGGCTGGGAGACCTTCGGCGACACCGAGCTCGACTCGGTCACGATCGTCCGCAGCGACGGCGAGGAGGTCCGCACCGGCGACCTCGCCACCGGGACCGCGTCCGACGTCCGGGAACTGATCTTCTGCGGCTCGACAGGAGGGCGCTGATGAGCGACGACGACGCCGTGGTCGACCCGGACCATCAGGGACGGCTCGGGGCCCGACTACGAGGTATCCGCCACCAACAGGGGCTGTCGCTCGCGGACGTCCAGGCACGCAGCGGTGGCCGCTGGAAGGCGGTGGTCGTCGGCGCCTACGAGCGGGGCGACCGCACGATCACGGTCGCGCGGCTGCAGGAGCTGGCCAGGTTCTACGGCGTACCGCTCGCGGACCTGCTCCCCCGCCCGAACGTCGCGATCGGCCGTACCGCCGAGCGGCGCTACGTGATCGACCTCGTCGTCCTGCGCCAGGCCACGGCGGCCGGGCATCGCGAGCTGTTGCCCGTCGCCCGCTTCGCCGCACACATCCGTCGGCACCGTGGCGACCACAACGGCAAGGTGCTGACGATCCGGGCATCCGACATGGAGATGCTCGCGCTCACCACCGGGCAGGAACCTGACGACCTGGCGGAACGCCTGCGGCGCTACGGCGCCCTCCGTGACTCGGCCTCCTGACGGGCAGGCTCGGGCGGGTCAGCTCCGGACGGCCAGCCGCCACGGTTCGCGGTCCACGAACCCGGCCGCGCGGTACGCGTCGATCGCCCGCAGGTTGTCGTCACGCACGTGCAGCGACACGACCCGCTTGCGGCCTCCCTCCAGTAGCGCGCCCCGCACCGCGGCGGCGACCGCGGACCGGCCGAGGCCGACGTGCCTCGCCGAGGGGGCGGTCACGATCCCCGCGAGCTGCACGCCCCAGCGGTGCGAGGACACCGAGCGTTCCACCTTGCAGACCGGGGCACCTCGGGGCCCCACGCACCACACGAGGCCCTGCCTGATCGTCCCCGCGAGTCGCTGCCGGTAGCCACGGAACCCGGCGACGCCCGGATGCGGCCCGAACCGGTCGTCGACGTGGAGCTGGACCGCGAGCTCGGCCAGCGTGTCCAGATCCTCCTCCTCGGCGCGGCGCAACCCCGGATCCGGCAGCTCGTCCTCACCGGGCACCAGGTCCGGGTCGACGGTCATGAAACGTTGGTCGTGCACGATCAGGTCGGGAGGGGAGGGGGACCGCGCCAACAGCGCGTCCCCGGCCGCGACGTCACCGACGAGCAACCGCCAGCGTCGCGTCGGGGGCGGTGCGGCGGCGATCGCCTCCGGATCACCGCACGGCACGACCAGCCGGCCCGGGAACACGACCGCGAGCGCCCACCGGTCGTCGTCGGCGGCGATCCGCAGCGACTCGACGCCGTACGACTCGATCGCCGACAGGGCGAACATGTGTCGCGCGGCGCCGCCCGACGGCGCAGGCCAGTCCGCGAGCTTGGCCGTGACCGTCTCCAGTTCGCCCGACCCGACACGGCGCCAGCGCAGGCGGCGTCTCATGCGACGGCATCCGCCGCCGCGAGCGCGAGGTTGGGATCGACGGCGAGGTCGAGCTCCACCGTCTCGCCGGCCGCGAGCAGGTTCGCGCCCGACGCGGCGACCATGGCGCCGTTGTCCGTGCACAGTGGGATCGACGGGACGAGGAGCCGCTGCCCGTTCCTCCCGCACTCCTCCACGAAGCGCTCCCGGAGCCGCGAGTTCGCGGCGACCCCGCCGGCCAGCACGACCTGGTCGAGCCCCTCCGCACCGGCGGCGCGCAGGGTCTTGCTGACCTGCACGTCGACGATCGCCTCCTGGAACGAGGCGGCGACGTCGGCCAGGTCCGGTTCCTGCCCGGCGGCCTCCAGGCGGCGCAGCTCGCGGATCACGGCGGTCTTGAGCCCGGACAGCGACATGTCGTAGCCGTCGCCGTGCATCATCGCCCGCGGGAAGGCGAACGCCGTGGGATCACCCTGCTTGGCGAGCCGGTCGATCTCCGGGCCACCGGGGTAGCCGAGCCCGATGAACCGCGCGATCTTGTCGAAGGCCTCACCGGCGGCGTCGTCGATCGTGCCGCCGAGGTGGCGGAAGATGCCGTCCTCCCCCATCGCGACGATCGAGGTGTGTCCGCCAGACACGACCAGCGCGAGCAGCGGCGGCTCCAGCTCGCCGTACTCGAGCTGCGCTGCCTCGACGTGGGCACGCAGGTGGTTGACGCCGAGCAACGGCACGTCGTGGGCCAGGGCCATGCCCTTCGCGGCGGACACGCCGACCAGCAGTGCCCCGACCAGCCCGGGGCCCGCGGTCACCGCGATCGCGTCGATGTCGGACAGGCCGACGCCGGCCTGCACGAGAGCCTGGTCGACGGTCGGGACCAGCTGGCTGAGGTGGGCACGGGCGGCCACCTCGGGGACGACACCGCCGTAGGGGGCATGGAGCTCGGCCTGCGACGCGATGACGTTGGCGCGCAGGCTGAACCGGTCCTCGACGACACCGACGGCGGTCTCGTCACAGGAGGTCTCGATCCCGAGCACCAACACGTCAGCGGTCCTCTCGGTCGTCGGCGGCGTCCCGATCGAGCTCCGGCGCGGCGGGAACCGGCCGGCGCCACATGATCAGCGCGTCGCTCCCGTCGGCGTAGTAGCTGGGGCGTCGCCCTTCGACGACGAACCCACGGCGACGGTACAGCGCCTGCGACACCGTGTTGTCCGGCCTGACCTCCAGGGTCACGGCGTCGGCACCGCGCTCCTCGGCCGCAGCCAGCAGGGTGTCGAACAGCAGGCTGCCGATCCGCTGCCCCCGCAGCGACGGCGCCACGACCAGGTCGAGCACCGCCGCCTCGCCGAGCTGCACGAGCGCCGCCGCGTACCCCACCACCTCGGCGTCACCGGCCACCTCGCCGCCTCCCGCCACCTCGACGTCGCCGGCCACCTCGGCGTCACCGGCCACCTCGACGTCGCCGGCCACCTCGCCGTCGGCTGGCTGGCTCTCGACCGCGACGAGGCAGCAGCGATCGGCCGCGGAGAGGTCGTGGTCGAGCAGTGACCGGCTCGATGCGGACAACCCGTCCAGCTCGCGGATCGCCCCCGCATCCCCCGGGCGCGCGGCGCGGACCGTCACGCGACGCGCCACCTCGGCGTTCACGTGAGGTCACCGCCGCGGAGCCGGCCACGCTGTGCCCAGCCGATCTGCGCATCGGCGTCGCGCAGGTAGATCGGCTGCAGGTCGGTGGGGCGCTGCGTCTCCTCGCGGAGGAACCGTGGCGCCGCCAGCTCGCCGAGCACGGCAGCGTCGGGCCAGCCTGTCTCGGGGCCAGCGAGCTCGACGTCGACGTACTCCAGCTTCTTGCGGTGCGCCAGCGCGCCGTCCCCGACGACCAGCACGTCGTCACCCTCCGACTCGAGCTCGGCGGTCAGCTTCTCGATCGTGCCGAGCTGGAGGCCGTCCTGGCGCTGCACGCCACCCGGGACGGCTCGGTACAGCCCCCAGTACAGCTCGCCGCGGCGGGCGTCGATCACGGCACAGATCAGCTCGGGCGCGTAGCGGACCTGGAAGGCCAGGACGTCGAGGCTCGACATCCCGACCGCCGGCAGGTGCAGCGACGCGGCGAGCGACTGGGCCGTCGCGATGCCCACCCGCAGGCCGGTGAACAGCCCGGGACCGAGCCCGACCGCGACCCCCGTCAGCCGGTCGGCGGTGAGCCCCGCCTGGTCGAGGCAGAAGCGGATCGCCGGGGACACGAACTCGCCGTGGCGGCGAGGCACCCCGAGCGCGGCGGACGCCAACACGCGGTCCTGGTCGACGATCGCGACCGAGGAGCGACTGGTGGAGGTCTCGATGGCCAGCACGTACATCAGGCATCTCCGTCACGCCATGCGGCGCAGGCGGTGGACAGTTCCGACCGGCGCGACGACCACGCGCCGTGGACCCGCAAGGTTACGAGCCGGTCGCCGTCGAGGTCATCCGGATCGTCGAGGTAGAGCTCCACGTCGAGCCGGTCGTCGGGGAGCAACGCGGTGATCGCGTCGCCCCACTCGACGAACGTCACCACGTCGGGGGCGAGCACCTCGTCGCCGAGGTCGAGGACATCCTGCAGACGATCGAGACGGTAGACGTCGCAGTGCACCAGCGGCGGGTCACCCGGGTAGGTGCGGACCAGCGTGAAGGTCGGCGAGGTGACCCGCGCCGTGACCCCGAGCGCACGCGCCGCGCCCTGCACGAAGCAGGTCTTGCCGGCCCCCAGCTCGCCGCTCAGCGCCACCGCGTCACCGGCGTGCAGGAACGTGGCAACGGCAGCGGCGATCGCACGCGTGTCGTCCGGGCCTCGCGTGCGCAACCTCAGCGGTGGCTCCTGCACACCTACCTCGTCGTCGTTGCGTGGTCAGCGTCTGTGTCAGC
>CAYVJT010000266.1:0-4974 GCA_964451855.1 uncultured Actinomycetota bacterium | reverse complement strand
GCGCGGCACAGGATGCACAGCTCCGGTGTGAGCCCGATGTGGCGCTTGGGCTTCACACGTTCCTGGAGCCACTGGGCATCGACCTGCTGGACCGTGTAGTCGTCGTACATCAGGGGGTGTTCACCCCGGTCGGTCTTACCCACGTGCACCTCCTTCCTTCGTCGCCCTGCGTCGGCGAGCCCTCAGCCGTGGCGGCTGGGACGCTCGCCGGACTACTTGTACCCGCCGGCCTCTGGCTTGGTCTCGCCCGCTGCCATGGTCTTGGGGACCTTGCGCTGGACGCGCAGGGCCAACCAGATCGTCACGGCGATCCCGGCGACCATCAACCCGGCGAGCACGCTCTCCACGATCACGTCGTAGAGGTCCGAGGCGATGTCGATGCGCTCACCCTGGATCTCAAGCCCGGCGCTCGCGGGGATGATCGTGTCCTGCAGCAGGTTCGCCTCCGAGCTCGTGAACTGGATCCACACGTGCGGCGCGACGCCGTGCAGCCACCACATCAGGGAGGTGCCGGCCACGACGCCCATGGTGGCCGACACCCACTCACGCTTGCCGTAGGTGATCTTCGCGAGCCAGAGCGGCAGGAGGAAGAGCGGCCCGAGCCACAGCAACGTGATGGCGAGGCCGATGTAGCCCCGACCGACGGCATCCGGATCGCCGAACTCGTAGAACGCGCGCAAGACCTCCGGCAGGGTCAAGAAGAACTCCCGGAACCACTCGAGCACCGTGATGTCCCTCCTCCGACCGCGCGGTGCGCGGGGTCATCGCACAGGCTCCGAGCGGCTCTCGCCCGGATCGCACGTGAGCGCCGGCGCACCATAGCGGCGCATCGGGCCCGACCCGGTCTGCCTGGGTCTCTCTCGCTTGTCGCTGGTGTCCCTACTCTCGCTGGGGCTGCTGGTCCTGCGAGCAACAGGCGGGCCGATCACGCCGGCCCGCTCCGCAGCACCGAGGATGTCTCCGGCACCCTCCGGCTCCGGCACCCTCGGCGGAGCAAAGGTACCAACCGCGACGAGAGGCGGACAAACGGTCGATGTCCGCGAGAGCGCACGAGCGGGCCCGTCACCGCGCTCTCACCGCTCGACGAGCACCTTCGCAGCTGCCACTGCCGCTCGCTCCACGGTCTGCAACGCGGCCTCGTCCAGCGCCAGCGAGGTGAACACGATCTCGTACCCCGAGGCCGCCAGGTACACCCCACCGTCGAGCATCGCGTGGAAGAAGCGTGCGTACGCCTCGTGGTCGGCTGCGGCCACGTCCTCGTAGCGCGTCGGCAGGCGGTCGGCGAAGACCACGCCGGCCAGCGTCCCGTGCCGCACCACCTGGGCGGTGACCCCGGCGGCCTCGAAGGCCTGCTCGAAGCTGGCGACGACCCGGCTGGTGGCGACGTCGAGGTGGTCGTAGACCTCATCGGTGAGCAGCTTGAGCTGTGCGACCCCGGCGGCGACCGCGACCGGGTTCCCCGCCAGGGTGCCGGCCTGGTAGACGGGGCCCTCCGGCGCCAGGTGGTCCATCAGGTCGGCGCGGCCACCGAACGCGGCCAACGGGAACCCGCCCCCGACGATCTTGCCGAGCACCGTCAGGTCGGGCGTGACGTCGTGGAACGCCTGTGCGCCGCCACGCGCCATCCGGAACCCGCTGATCACCTCGTCGAACACCAGCACGGCACCGCTGCGGTCGGCCTCGCCCCGCAGGAAGGCGAGGAAGCCCTCCGCGGGGGGGACGAGGTTCATGTTGGCCGGGACCGGCTCGCACAGGATCGCGGCGAGGTCGTCACCGTGCTCGTCGACCGCGGCGCGGACCGCCTCGCGATCGTTCCACGGCACCAGGATCGTGTCGGCGGCGGCTCCGGCGGTCACCCCGGGCGAGCCGGGGATGCCGAGGGTCGCCACGCCGGACCCGGCCGCGACCAGCAGCGCATCCGAGTGACCGTGGTAGTGGCCGACGAACTTGAGCAGCTTCGCGCGACCGGTGGCGCCGCGGGCCACCCGGATGGCGCTCATCCCGGCCTCGGTGCCCGAGTTGACCAGCCGGACCTTCTCGATCGAGGGGACCGCGTCGATGATCGCTTCGGCGAGCTCGATCTCCCCGAGGGTCGGCGCCCCGAAGGACGACCCGCGCTCCAGCGCCGCCGAGGCCGCCTCCAGGACCTCGCGGCGCGCGTGACCGAAGAGCAGGGGCCCCCAGGAGTTGACCAGGTCGACGTAGCGGTTGCCGTCGACGTCCACGAGCTCCCCGCGCTCGCCCCGATCGATGAACCGGGGCACACCGCCCACGCTGCTGAAGGCGCGGACCGGGGAGTTGACCCCGCCGGGGATCACGGCGCGGGCACGGTCGTAGAGCTGTGCGGAGGCGTCGGTGTCCATGGTGGAGCTCCCGTCGTCGTTGCGGCCTCGGGACGGTGATCTCAGGCCGATGGTGGCACACCCGGCTCGGGCCGGATGCACTCGAAGATGATGTTGTCGGCGAACCGCCGGGCCTTCGCCAGGGCCGCCTCGTCCGCGACGGTCCAGGTCACGACCGCACCCCCGCGGTCGCGCCACGCCTGGACCGCCGGGTGCGGCAACCCGAGGATGTCGTAGCTGACCGCCGCGGGCGCGACGGTCGGCAGGTCCCGCAGCTCAGCGAGGCGGCGCAGCAGCGGTGCCGCGATCCCGTTCAGCCCCACCGAGGTGGCGGTCAGCACCCGGATCACGTCAGGCCGGTTGCGACGGAACCAGCGCAGCGCCACGGGGTTGAAGCTCGCGACGCAGACCGGACCCGGGTGCTCGTCCACCAACGCCGCGACACCGGGCTCCAGGGCACCCGCGCGGAGGCGGGAGGTCTTCAGCTCCAGCATCACCGGGACGTCCTTGAGGACCTCCAGGGCGTCCGCGAGGTGGGGGACCCCCTCGTCGGAACCGTTCAGCCGCAGGCGCCCCAGCTCCTCGGCGGTGAGGTCGCCGACCGCTCGCCCGTCACCGGTCATGCGGGACAGCTGCGCGTCGTGGGTGACGACCGGCTGGTCATCGGCGCTGACGTGCACGTCCAGTTCGACCCCGTAGCCAGCCTCGACAGCGGCCGCGAAGGACGCCAGGGAGTTCTCGGGACGGACCTCGTCGTGGAGCCCCCGATGCGCCAACGGCACCTCGATCAGCCACGACGGCGTGATCGAGCCCGGCTCGTCCGGGAGGCTCACAGGGGACCCTTCGCGAGGTCGATCGCCGCGTAGGTGAGCACGAGATCGGCACCGGCACGTCTGATCGAGCGCACGGACTCGCGCATCACGACCGGCCCGTCGATCCAGCCGCGCTCGGCGGCGGCCGCGACCATCGCGTACTCGCCGGAGACCTGGTAGGCGGCGATCGGCAGGTCGTGCCGTGCCCTGGCGTCGGAGAGGACGTCGAGGTAGGGCAGGGCGGGCTTGACCATCAGCGCGTCGGCCCCCTCCGCGGCGTCCAGGTCCAGTTCGCGGGCGGCCTCGCGGCGGTTGCTCGGGTCCATCTGGTGCGAGGCCCGGTCCCCGCCGACCATCGCCGACTCGGCCGCGTCACGGAAGGGGCCGTAGAAGCCCGACGCGTACTTGGCCGCGTACGCGACGATGCCGGTGGCGCCGAACCCGGCGTCGTCGAGGCCGGCACGGATCGCCGCGACCTGGCCGTCCATCATCCCCGACGGTGCCACCAGGTCGACGCCCGCCTCGGCGTAGGCGAGCGCGTCACGCACGTAGGCATCGACGGCGGCATCGTTCAGGACCGTGCCGTCGTCGTCCAAGGGGCCGCAGTGCCCGTGGTCGGTGTACTCGCACTGGCACACGTCCGCCCACAGGACCAGGTCGTCGCCGACGGCGTCACGGATCGCCCGTGCGGCGACCGGCACCGGCCCGTCCGGGTCCCACCCGCCGGACCCGACAGCGTCCTTCGTCCCCGGGATGCCGAACAGGAGCATCCCCCCGACGCCCGTGTCGATCGCCTCACGCGCGAGGTCGACGACCGAGCCGGTGGTGTGCTGGTGGACGCCCGGCATCGACGCCACCGGCTGCGGTGCGTCGAGGCCCGCCTTCACGAACACGGGCAGCACGAGCCCGGCCGGGTCCACGCGGGTCTCGGCGAAGGCGCGCCGCAGCGCGGGCGTCCGACGCAGGCGGCGCATCCGAACGGCGGGGAAACGGCTCACGAGGACCCTTCGGTCAGCGACGATCCAGGTGCCCCGAGGGGCATCCGCAGCCTACTGGCGCCCCGGCGGCCCTCATCTGCCGGAGCGGACCCGAGGACGGCACGACCCCACCAGCACCCAGGTGGCAGCACCGAGGTGGCCCGGCGCCATGCGGTCAGTCCCGGCCGGGGCCGAGCCACCTCCAGCCGGCGGCCAGGGCGGCGGCCGCCAGCACCATCCCGGCCGCGGTCCGTGCGTGGCGTCCGCGGTCGCTGATCAGCTCCTGGTGGTCCGCCTCGGCCTGCGCGAGGCGGCTCCTGGTCTCTGAGGTGACCGTGGACGCGACACCCGAGGGGCCCGGGTCCTGGACAGCGAGGGGGACCGATCCGGCGCGCGCCCGTCGCGGGATCGGTGGCGGTCCTGCATCGTCGTCCGTCCCGGCGGCACGCTCCGTCCCGGCGGCACGGTCGGTCGCGCCAGCGCTGCCCACCGCGAGAGCCTCCTCGTCCTCAGTGCCGTCCGCGCCCTGCACGGTCATGGGGCCCTCCCGGCGCTCGACGAGCACGGCCGACAGCTCCGCCCCGTACAGGTAGAGCCGACCGGCGAGGTAGAGCAGCAGGAGCAGGGCGATCACCCCGCCGAGGGTGCCGTAGAGGGCGTTGGCGCTGGCCACCTGTCCGGCCACCCACGTCGCGCCGACGAGCTTGAGCACCGACCACCCGATCGCCGCGAACAGGGCACCGGGCCACAGCTGCTTCAGGCGCATCGAGGTGGTCGTCGACAGCACACGGTACGCCGTCAGGAACAGCACCAGGTCCAGCCCGAAGCCCACGGCGAACCCGA
>CAYVJT010000265.1:0-4977 GCA_964451855.1 uncultured Actinomycetota bacterium | reverse complement strand
GCTGGCCGCACGAAGTGCCCGAACCTCATGGGAGCACCCGGTGCGGGCAGCCGGAGGCGACGCGCAGGGCCCGCTCGCTCCGCGCATCTCCTTGCTCGGAGGGTTCGGCCTGTCGGACGGACGCGTCGACATCGCGATCGCGGAGGGTCCGCAGCGGCTGCTTGCGTTCCTCGCGCTGCGAAAGCGCCCGGTGCGGCGCACGCTCGCGGCTGGTGCCCTGTGGCCCGACGTCAGTCAGGAGCAGGCGAGTTCCAGCCTGCGTTCCACGCTGGCACGGCTCGACGAGGGAGCGCGGTCGGCACTGGCCGTCACGACCTCGCAACTGGCCGTCGCCGACCAGATCACGGTCGACCTGTGGGAGTCCGAAGCGCTCGCGCGTCGTCTGGCCGGTCCGCACGAGTCGCTGACGGTCGACCGGTCGTCCTCGGCCGAGGTCGATGCACTCTCCTCCGACATCCTTCCGGACTGGTACGAGGACTGGGTGATCGTGGAGGCGGAAACCTGGCGCCAGCGGCGCCTGCACGCACTCGAGACGCTGGCCGACGACCTGCGGGGTGAGGGCTCCTTCGCGCAGGCTGCCTCGGCCGCGCAGGCGGCGATCAACGCCGACCCGCTGCGGGAGAGTCCGCGGGCGGCCCTGATGCGCGTGCACATGGCCGAAGGCAACGTCTCGGACGCGATCCGGGAGTTCTCGCGCTACCGGGAGTTGCTGCTGCGCGAGCTCGGGCTCGCGCCAACACCCCGGTTGCAGGCGCTGCTGGACGAGGGGCCGTGACGCCACCGTCACGGTCGACGGGCACGATGGCAGCATGAACCGACATCAGACCGGCCTCATGGTGCTCCGGGTGTGGACCGAAGAGGGCTCGACCGCGCCACTCCGGGTCGACGTCCGCCAGACCTCCGACCTGTCGTCCGGGTTCCGCCGGACCTTGACGCTCACCGACATCGACCTGGTCCTCGCCGCCGTGCGAACGTTCCTCGAGACCGGCCGTTCCGTCGGCGTCGCCGACACGGACGGAGCCGGGTGACCCGAGGGTGGCTGACGTCACGCCACCGTCACGGCCTGGTCACGGGGCCGCGGCACCATCGGAACTGAGTCTGCCGCTGAGAGTCAGCCGGTCACCCGACCGATCGCAGGTTCGACGGAGAGTGGGCAATGCGTATAGGTGTCAGCGTCTTCCTGATCGCCCTCGGGGCGATCCTGCGGTTCGCGCTGGAGACCTCGGTCGACGGCATCAACCTCGGCGTGACCGGTGTGATCCTTATGGTGGTCGGTGTCATCGGGCTGCTGGTCTCGCTCGTGTTCTGGAGCAGCCTCAGCCCCTCACGTCGCCGAGCGCGTGTCACCAGCACCGAAGTGGTGGGCAACGCCGAGACCGCTCCGGCCCGTGACCCCGAGAACGTCTGACCGCCCTCGCCCTGTCCCTGGCCAGCCTGCACCGTTCAGACCTCGCCTTGAACGCTCACTCCCCGACCACCCCTCGTGGCACGCCATCTCGATCACGGAAGGAGGCAGTCATGGGTATCGGCATCGGACTCGGAACACTCATCATCATCGTCATCCTGGTTGTCGTGTTCGTCCTGTAGACAGGGCTCACGCACTCACTCCCTCATGACCAGCGCCACCAGCAAGCTCGGAGAACGCCTTGAGCACCACCGGTTGGATCATCCTCATCGTCGTCCTGCTCCTCGTCTTCGGGGGTGGTGGCTACGGCTACAGCCGTCGAGGCAGGTAGCGACGATCAGGATCGCCGACACACCACTTCTCGTGGGGTCGAGCCCTTCTCCAGCCACGGCCGCCTCTCCGGCCCGGCCTGCTGGGTGCGGGCCCGGCTCCGCGGCGCCTTCACCTCGACCCGACACGTATGACGGTCGTGGTCGCCGTCCTCGCAGTCGCGGCAACCACGGAGGGAGCGCTCGCTTCCGAGCATCTCGCGACGGCACCTCTCGCGCTGCCACCGCACCACTGCCTCAGGTGTCTCAGCACCGGCGATGAGCCCCGCCACACCCCGGTCTCGACCTACAAGGATCTGGCGGTCCCGCACGCTCACACACCGACGTGCGACCGGACATGACCGAGCACGGCTTCCGGGATGGCTGGCCCGCCATCCAACTGCAGGTGCTCGGCGCCGACATCCTCGTGCTCATCACGCCGAGCTCGCTCGGCGAGAGGGCATCGGCAGCCGCCCGGGGGATCGAGCGGCTCTACAGCTACTCGGGCGAACCCAACGCCGGCGGCCGATGCGACTACTCCGGCCACGTCGGCGGTTGCCGGATCACCGGCAACGAGGACAGCATCGAACACGTCGCGATGGGAACCCTCTACGCGCTCCAACACCTCGGCCTCGCTGTTCGACCCCAAGCCGACGCCGGCTGGATCGGCGAGGTCGGCCCTGGCACGTCCTACGGCGTCGAACTCGACGACGGCACCCGCGCCCGATCCGACAACGCCTTCACCCCGAAGAACACGACCTTCATGACCTGGACCTGCTCCACCTCGCCCGCACCCTCAGCGGCGCCGGCGGTATCCCGGCCCACGGCAACCTCTGGTAGCGCACGGCACCCTGTCGCACCATCGGCCGTCACTACCGGCCTCACCGTTGCACGGTCACAGCCCGGTCAAGGGATCCGAGACACAGCCGTGCCCGTCGGAGCCTGGGAAGGCGCGCAATCCGGAACCTGAAACCGTGAGAACGGCGCACCAGAGCTAGGTAGCGGGCCGTTCTCGAGCAGCGCGCTGGGAGGGACTCGAACCCCCGGCCGCCTGATCCGTAGTCGCATGTCTTTACGCAAACTGAGCGAATTCAGGGGAACAGAGCGAATAGAGCGTCGTTGAGGGTGTGGACGGTGGGCACGTTTGGGCATGACTTGGGTTCGGGCCCAGCGTCACCGATACGTGCCATCTCCGGGCGAAGGATGGCTCCGATGGCGAACGTCAGTAGACTCGTATCGCGCACGTTTCAATCCTCTACTTGCGCAGGTTACTAACCTCAAACTGCGCAGCGAGCAGAGGAGCGACCGTGAGCGGCGCACGAGTCGAGCGGCACGTCACCCGCAGGATCGAGCCGGTCATCCGATCGCGGATGCTGGATGAGCCCGTTGTCGCCCTGCAGGGACCTCGAGCCGTCGGCAAGACCACGCTGCTACGCGCCGTTGCCCAGGCGTCCAACAGCATGGTCCTCGACCTCGATGATCCCGCAACCCGCGCGGCCGTCGAGGCCGATCCGGCCACCTTCGTCTCCGGTCCCGGGCCGGTGTTCATCGACGAGTATCAACACGTGCCGATGGTCCTGGATGCGATCAAGTCGGAGCTCAACCGGGACGGGTCTCCGGGCCGCTTCGTGATCTCTGGCTCCACCCGTCACGATGCGCTCCCGCGGGCAGCACAGGCGCTCACGGGTCGGCTGCACCTGATGGACATCCTCCCACTGGCGCAAGGTGAGATCGATGGGACACCGGACACGTTGGTTGCTCGCCTGTTCGCTGCCCCTGACTCAACCGTCGACGCCCGTCCATCGACGACCACAAGAGAGCAGTACATCGCTCGTGTGACCGACGGCGGCTTCCCGCCGGCGTTGCGTCGGGCCAGGCCCGGGGCACGTAGTCGGTGGTTCGACGACTACCTCGCGCTCTGTCTTGAACGTGACGTCGCCGAGTTGGCGCGGATCCAGCAGAAGGCCGCTTTGCCCGATCTTCTCGCACGCCTGTCCGGCCAGACCGCCCAGATGCTCAACATCGCGAGCGCAGGCGAGGCAGCGGGGCTCAAGGCCCGGACGGCCGAGAACTACACGAAGCTGCTGGAGGCGCTGTTCCTCGTTCAGCGCCTCCCTGCCTGGGGCACGACACTGCGTGCCCGGGCCGTCGCCATGCCCAAGCTCCACGTGATCGATGCGGGGCTCGCCGCACACCTTCTGCGCCTCACTCCTGAGAAGCTCGCACGCCGTGACGCCACCGCCATGCAGGAGTTCGGCCACCTCCTCGAGACCTTCGTCGTCGCCGAGGTCATGAAACAGCTGTCTTGGATGGACGACATCGCCGGACTCGGACATTGGCGAACCCACGATGGCGCTGAGGTGGACCTCATTGCCGAACGGCGCGACGGAACCCTCGTCGCGATCGAGGTCAAGGCCGCAACACGCGTCACGGCGAAAGATCTCACCGGACTCCGCGCTATCCGCGACGCACTCGGCGACGCGTTCGTCGCAGGCGTTGTCCTCAACACCGGACCCCAGGCCTACCGCGCAGACGACCGCATCCAGGTCCTCCCCATCGACCGACTCTGGACCGCGCCTTGATCCACTCCGGCACACAGTTCCTCAACGACATCCTCCAGGATCAGGTGCAGACACTCCCGCGTGGCTTCGTCATCCCCCTCCCCACCGGCGTCCATAACCTGGCCGCACAGCTCGTTGCGGTCCGCCTCCAGCACCTCGAACAGCGATAGCTCCCCGAGCACAGGGACGAGCCGATGCTCGAGCTGTGTCGCAAACCGCGTCCGGTCCGACGCGTCATCGATGAACCCCGCCAACCAGCCCTCGGCGTAGACGGCGAACGTCACCGACCCAGCACCCTGGCGCTTGACCACGGCGGCACGGGTCTCGACCTCCCACAGATCGGCATCCGCCTCGGTCGACAACGTTGCCGTGTAGCGCTGCCCATCGATCATCAGCCGAGCCCGAAAGCTGCCCGACGGCAACCGATCGATCGCCACCGCTCCCTCCCCGTCTGTGGAGAACCACGCTACTCACGCCCACCGATTCGTCACGATCTGGGCATGACCCCCTGTGGACAGCCGCTTCGCCGAGAACCTACAAACACGAAATTCGGCCTCCCAGATGGTCCTCAGAGGCCGAATTCACGTTGCGCGCTGGGAGGGATTCGAACCGCCGGCCGCCTGATCCGTAGTCGCATGTCTTCACTGCAACTGAGCGAATACGGACGAACTGAGCGAATACAGCGTCGTTGAGGTGATAGTTG
>CAYVJT010000264.1:3541-5002 GCA_964451855.1 uncultured Actinomycetota bacterium | reverse complement strand
CCCCATACCGCCCCTGCGACGGACCCCGCACCGACCCAGGAGCACGGATCAGTCCTCCGGCGGCTCCTCGACCTGGCGGTCGTCGGCGGTCGGCGCCACCTCGGCGGGGTCCTCGTCATCATCGAGCAGCGCGGCGTACGAGACCCGCAGCCCGGCGAAGCGTTCGGCGACGTCGTCGGCGACCTCGTCGAGGTCGCGCCAACGCGGGTCGCCGAGGGTGGACCGGCCCCGCAGCGCTGCCTCGTCGTCGAGGTGGAGCGGATCGTCCTCCGTCGCCGCATCGAGGGTGAGCTGCTGCGCCACCGCGCCCTCGCCGAGGTTGGACACGCCGACGCCGAGCAGGCGGATGCGCACCCGCTCCAGGCGCAGGGCATCCAACAGCGCGGTCGCCACGGTCGTGATGTCATGGGTGCGGTCGGTCGGGGCCGGCAGCGTGGCGGAACGGGTGATGGTCTCGAAGGACGCGAACCGCACCCGCAGGGTGATCGTGCGGCCCGCGTGCCCGCTCGCGCGAAGTCGCCGGCCCACCTTCTCGCTGAGCCGGAGCACGTGCCGGTGGAGCAGCTCGGGATCGTCGATGTCCTCGTCGAAGGTCGACTCGGCGGAGATCGACTTGGCGGGCTCGGTGGTGCTGACACGACGAGGGTCCTGCCCGCGCGCCAACTCGTGCAGCCTCGTGCCGGCGACGTCTCCGACCAACCGTTGCAGCGTGCGCAGGTCGGTGTCCGCGACCGCACCGATCGTGGCCAACCCGAAGGACTCGAGCCGCTCGACGGTCTTCGGGCCGGCACCCCAGAGATCGCGGACCGGCAGCGGCCGGAGGCGTCCGACGACCTCGTCCGCCCGCCAGTGCACGAGACCGTCGGGCTTGGCCTTGCCAGACAGCAGCTTCGCCACGGACTTGGTCGGGCCCACGCCGACCGAACACGGCAGGTCGAGGGTGTCACGCACCCGGGTCCGGATCAGCTCACCGATCTCGGGCGGCTCCCCGAACAGTCGGACGGCACCCGCGACGTCGAGGAACGCCTCGTCGAGGGAGAGCGGCTCGACCAACGGGGTGACGTCCTTCAGGATCGCCATGACCTCGCCGGACACCTCGCGGTAGCGGTCGAACCGGTTGGCGACGATCACCAGGTCGGGGCACAGCCGGCGCGCCCGCACCATCGGCATCGCGCTGTGGACACCGAACCGACGCGCCTCGTAGGACGCGGCGGCGACCACCCCGCGTCCTCCGGCTCCGCCGACCACGACGGGCCGCCCCTTGAGCGACGGGTCGTCGCGTTGCTCCACGGACGCGTAGAAGGCATCCATGTCCACGTGCAGGATCGGCTCGGGGTGCCGGGCGACCCCCATGGCTCGAGCCTCCTCGACGTCACGGCCACGCGACCGAACGCGCGTTCGTCCCAGGGTAGCTTGACGGTGCCGCGAAGTCAGGACCTCGGTCCTAACGCTACGCGCTCA
>CAYVJT010000264.1:0-3441 GCA_964451855.1 uncultured Actinomycetota bacterium | reverse complement strand
AGGCTTCCGTTGGGGGCGGGAGCGGATACCGCGGAGCCGATCGACGGCGCACGACGGCCGATCCGACGGCGGCCGGCGATCGGTCGTGGCTCCTCGGCGGCGTGACGCTGAGCGTCCTGCTCATCGCCGCCAGCTGGGTGTCCTTCGGCGGCGACGTCGAACCGACCAGGATCGCACTGCGTTCGGGCGCTGCGATGATGGCGATCGTCGTCGCGGTCGCGAGCCAGCTGTACTGGCGCGCCACCGGCCAGGCCTCGGGCTACCTCGTCAGCACGGCAGGATGGTTGATCGCCGTCAGCATGCTCGTGAAGCTCGGGATGCCGACGGCTGCCTCAGGTGGCGCTGCCCTGGGATCGATCCCGTTGCTCCTGGCGGCGATCTGGGTGGGTCGAGCCGTGACCGCGCCCGAGGTCGACACCAGCAGCGGGCCGCTGCGGGAAGGCCGCAACGCCGCGGCCGCCCTGGTGGCCTCCTGGACGATCGCGACCGGGGTGGTCACCGTCATCGACGTCGCACCCGCCGCCCTGGCGCACGTCGCCCACATCTTCACCGTCGTCGCCTGGGGTGCGGTGACCGTCGTCGGGTTGCTGCGCGCGGTGCGCGGGACGACGATCCTGCGCGCATGGATCGCGTGGATGGCCGCGGCCTTCGCACTGTCGTCCCTCGCCCGTCTCCTCGTGAGCCTCTGGGGGGATCCGTGGCTCCCCCTCACCGCGGCGCTGCGCGTCAACGCCCTGCTGGTCGCAGCGGTCGGCGTGGCGTACGGGCTCTCGCGCAGCGCGTTGGCGCGGCGCGATGACCTCTACCGTGAGGCCGTTCGTCATCGTGAGCAGCAGCTGCAGCGGGGCGACGAGGGACGCGAACTCGTCCATGAGATACGAACCGCACTGTTCGCGATCGAAGGTGCGACACGCCCTCTCCGAGAGCAGGGTGACGACCTCGACCCCGAGCAACGCGAACAACTCGACGCGGTGCTGCGCTCCGGCATCGAGCACCTCCGTCGCCTGGTCCACGAAGCGCCAAGCGACGGCCCGGCACGGCGTGCCCGTGATCTGGTCGAGGAACGTGCCACGCTGGCGCGGGGCCGGGGAGCCCTCGAGGTCAGCGTCCACGGCGATCCCCAGCTGCTGGTGGCCGCCGAGGTGGGCCCGCTCACGCAGGTCCTCGACAACCTCCTGGCCAACGCGGAGCGTCACGCAGCCCGCGACGGTCGGGCGAACGTGCGGATCGATCTCGCTGGCGGGGGCCGGATGCTCCGCATGTTCGTGGGCGACGACGGACCCGGCATCCCCGAAGGTGAGCAGGCACGCGTCTTCGAGCGGGGCGAGCGGGTGGATGCAGACCGTGAGGGTGATGGACTCGGGCTCCACGTCGCTCGCCGGTTGCTGCGCGAACTCGGCGGTGAGCTGTCCCTGGTGCCATCCACGCACGGGGCGTGCTTCGAGGCCCGTCTACCGCTGCGCGCGATCCCCAGCGAGGCTGCTGACGAAGCCGATGAGGGCGGTGAGGTCCTCGAGGTCCTCGACCAGGTGGCCGGTAGCCCGGTGCACCGCTCCCCCACCTCGCGCCGTCGGCGCGTCATCCAGTACCACCGTGAGCTCGGCAGCCGGCTGTGGCGAGTCGGACGTGACGATCGCCAGGTCGAAGACGTCGCCCGTCTCGCCCTCAGGGAGGACGATGGTGACGTCGGTCAACACCTCCTCCAGGTGCATGCGGAGCGTGTCACACAGCAGCGGCGGCGCCGCTGACAAGGCGACGCGCAACCGGGCTCGCGAACCGAGGGACATGGCAACAGCCAACCCCCTCCGGAGTCCGTCCGCATCATCCGGATTGAGGAGCGTGGCACAGCCACCGCGAGGCAGCAGTTGTCGGTGTTGGCGGAGTGGCACGGTGGGGATGTCGAGGATCGCCACCGCGCCCCCGTGTGATCCCGTGGAGAAGGAGCCAGCGTCGCCAAGGTCCCCGCTCGCGGCCTCCACCTCATCCTGTCACCAGCGCTGCAGGCTCACCTCGTCCGGCAGCGTCCAGGAGCAACGCTCTTGGCACCTCGCGACGACCACTCGAACATCCCCGCAACCGCCGCAGGTGAGTGGCTGACACGACGGCGTGGTGCACTGGTCGGCGTCGTCGGCCTTCGGCCTTCGCCGCAAGGGCTTGGGCGCACGCAGCCGGATGATGCGCGCGTGACTCTTCGACCGGCGGTGCGCGAAACGGGATCGGCCGCAAGCGTGACGCCCGTGCCGCGGGATGCGGCACGGGCGTCGGTACGGCGCTCGCCGGGCCGGACCCGGCGGTCACGTCGTCAGATCACTCGACCGTCACGGTGATGGTGTCGGTCTGACCGTACGCGGTGTGGACCCCGTCAGCGAGCTGGACGCACAGTTCGTAGGTGCCCGGTTCGAGTTCGATATCACGCGAGTCGGAGCCGTCACCCAGGTGGAAGCGGCCCTCGGCCTCGTCCTCCTCGCTCGGCCCCGGGATGATCTCGCCGGTGTCGTAGCAGCCGATGTCGGCCATCACGTGCAGGTGGCCTTCACCGACGGCGGGAGCCCCGACCTCGGTCAAGGTCACGTTCTCGGCACCGAGCTCGACGGTGAAGGGCGAGCTGACGGTGTCGCCATCCTCCGGTGAGACGAAGAACGCCGCGGCGTCGTCAGGCTGGGCCTCGATCGAGTACTCGTCGTTGACGGGTTCCTCGACCGCGACCTCGTCGCCGTTGCAGGCGACCAGCAGCAGCGCCAACGCGGCGAGTAGGGCGAACAGGCGGGTCATGTCTCTCCCCCTTCGTGATGAGTGGTGTCAGCCTCGCCGGCATGGTGCCGGGGACGACTCGTGCGAGGGTACGACATGGATAGGAGTCCTCCGTCGAGCGGGGTCGGGCAGGCGCTCCTTGGCCCGAGTGGTCACAGGAACCGGGCGAGAACCGTGTTCTCCCAGTCCGTACGAGACTCCCTCCCAATGCGATCACACGGGGCCACCGTGCCACGGTCGCCTCGTGATGATGTGGACACACCGACCCGAGATGACGACACCACCCTCACCCGGACGTGTCGCCGACACGGTGGGCACGACGTGCGGTTCGCAGGCTGTGCTTCGTATCGGGGGCGACACGTCGTAGGTTGCGCACCAGGGGCTCCAACCGGCTCCTCCCAGGGGGTGGCGAAGATGGCTGCGCAGCACATCGTGATCGTCGAGGATCATGGGCTGATCGCACACACCTTGGCGGCGGCCCTCACCCGGACGGGCAAGACGGTGGACGTCGTGCCGCCTCCGGAAGAGGGCGACCTGCTCACCGCCTTCGGTGACCACGTGCCCGACCTGGTGCTGCTCGACCTCGACCTGGGACCGTGGGGGGACGCCACCTCCCTCATCGCTCCCGTCACGGCAGCTGGCGTCCCGGTGCTCATGGTGACGGGCGTCGAGGACCCGGTCCGCAAGGCT
>CAYVJT010000263.1:0-5003 GCA_964451855.1 uncultured Actinomycetota bacterium | reverse complement strand
CATCGATCACGTCGGCGAGCTCGGCTCTGAACCCGTGCCGGTACCAGTGGCGCAGCCCGGTGTCGATCGCGCTGACGACCGCCCTCGCGAAGACCTGGACCTCGAGGTCGAGGGGGTCGCGGCCCTGCGCCTGCGCGGTCAAGCCGGCGATGGCCTCGGCCGCCTCCTCCAACTGCTGGAGCACGGCCGCCTTGATCGACGGCTGTTCGTAGGCGAACCGCACCATGCGCTCGATCCGCGGGCGGTCGGCGCCGAAGAAGGTGCCCCCGACCGCAGCCACGGCCTCGCGCATCGCCTCGAGGGGCGGGTGGCGCTCGAGCGCCTCCGCGAAGAGCCGGAAGGCCGTCGGGTCGTACTCATCCCACAGGACGAGCTGTTCCTTGGTGCCGAAGTAGCGGTAGACCGAGCTCGGCGAGACCTCAGCGGCCTCGGCCACCTGCTCGATCGTGACCCCGTCGAAGCCGTCGCGCTCGAACAGGTCGTAGGCCGTCTCCTGGACGTGGCGCATCGCCGCGATCCGCTTGCGTTCACGTAGTCCGAACCCGCCCATACACGCCACTGTAGCGAACGGGAGTCGCTATCAGTTGACAGTCACTTTCACTTTGCGGTAGGGTCCCCGGCACCGCGCTCCCGCGACCCGGCTCCTCGCACATCCCCGACCCCGCCCTCGACCCGACACGGACACCGGAACGACCATGACGACGGCCATCCGCACACACGACCTGACGAAGACCTTCGGAGCGGTGCGCGCGCTCGACGGACTCGACCTGTCGGTGGGGTCAGGCGAGATCCACGGGTTCCTCGGCCCGAACGGCGCCGGCAAGACGACCACGATCCGCATCCTGCTCGGCCTGCTCCGCCACGATGCCGGCGAGGTCACCGTCCTCGGGCGCGACCCGTGGCGGGATGCCGTGGCGCTCCACCGTGAGCTCGCCTACGTGCCGGGCGACGTCCACCTCTGGCCGAACCTCACCGGTGGCGAGGTCATCGATCTGTTGGGCGACCTGCGCGGCGGGCTCGACCTGCCTCGCCGCGAGGCACTGATCGAGCGGTTCCAGCTCGACCCGACCAAGCGCTGCCGCACCTACTCGAAGGGCAACCGGCAGAAGATCGCGATCATCGCCGCCTTCGCCTCCGACGTGCGGCTGCTCCTGCTCGACGAGCCGACCTCCGGGCTCGACCCGCTGATGGCGGCCCGGTTCGAGGAGGTCGTGGGTGAGGCCACCGACGACGGACAGACCGTGCTGCTGTCGAGCCACGTGCTGGCCGAGGCCGAGGCGTTGTGCGACCGCGTCAGCATCATCCGCCAGGGCCGGATCGTGGAGTCCGGCACCCTCGACGAGCTGCGCCACCTCACCCACACCTCGGTGTCCGCCCACACGTCCCGCCCCGTGGAGGGACTCACCGAGCTCCCCGGCATCCACGACCTCGAGGTGGAGGGTGACCGTGTCCGGTTCGAGGTCGAACCAGACCACCTCGACGCGGCGTTGCGCCACCTCACCGACCACGAGGTACGCGCGCTCACCAGCACCCCACCGACGCTGGCCGAGCTGTTCCTGCGCCACTACGGCGACGAGGTGACGGCCGACTCGGACGAGGCATGACCGCGCTCACCGGGACCCTGCGCCTGCTGCGGCTGACGATCCGACGGGACCGGATCGTCCTGACCGTCTGGGTCGTCGCGATCGGCCTGTTGATGATCGCAAGCGTCGCGAGCATCGCCGGGCTCTACCCCACCGCGGCCGAACGAGAGCGGGCGGCAGCGTTCGCCGCGGGCAACCAGCTGGCACGTGCGTTCGACGGCCCCGCGTCGGGGACGAGCGTCGGCGCCCTGACCATGATGGAGGCCTTCGGGGTGCTCGCCGTCCTCGTCGGCCTGATGAGCATGCTGACGGTGACCCGCCACACACGCCAGGACGAGGAGACCGGCCGGGCCGAGCTGCTGGGTTCCGCGGTGATCGGCCACCACGCCCGGTTGAGCGCGGCACTGCTCCTCACGCTGGGCGCGAACCTCGTGCTCGCGACGACGATCACGCTGGTGCTGGTGGGCCAGGGCCTGCCGGGCGAAGGGGCACTGGCCGCCGGTGCGGCACTCGGAGGCGTCGGCCTGTCCTTCACGGCGATCGCTGCGGTCACCGCCCAGGTCGCGGCGACGCAGCGTGCCGCCAACGGGCTGGCCGGGGCGATGCTCGGGCTGGCCTTCCTGCTCCGGGCCGTGGGCGACGCGGCGGGCGAGGTCGCCCCGAGCGGCGTCGAGCTGGTGAGCGCGTGGCCGTCCTGGCTCTCACCCATCGGCTGGGGCCAGCAGGTCCGGCCCTTCGGTGGCGATCGGTGGTCGGTGCTCTGGCTGTTCGCGCTGCTCGTCGCGGCGATGATCGCTCTCGCCTTCGTCCTGAACGAGCGTCGAGACCTCGACGGTGCGCTGCTCGCGACCCGGCCCGGGCCGCCGTCGGCTCGGGGCCGTCTGCGGACCCCGTGGCGGCTGGCATGGCGACTCCAACGATCCATGGTCATCGCGTGGACGGTCGGCATCGCCCTACTCGCCGGTGTGCTCGGCGGGATCGGCGATGGCGCTGAGGAACTCGCCGGCCTCAGTGACGAGCTCGCCGCAGCGTTCGAGCAGATGGCGGTCGACGGCACGCTGCTCGACGCCTACATCGCCTTCGTGATGGGGATCGCCGGGATCGCTGCGGCTGGCTTCACCGTCCAGTCCGTGCTGCGTGCTCGCGGTGAGGAGGCAAGCGAGCGCCTCGAGCCGCTCCTCGCCACGGCGGTCAGCCGTCCTCGGTGGCTGGCAGCCAACACCCTGCTCGCTGTGGCCGGCGCCACCATCGTCCTCGGCGCTGCCGGGCTGGCAGCGGGGGTTGCCTACGGACTGGCCACTGGCGACCACATCGGAGGACTCACGGCCTTCGTCACCGCCGGCGCCGTACAGGTCCCGGCTGCGTTGCTCCTCGGCGGGGTGGTGCTCGCTGCCTTCGGCCTCATGCCCCGCGTGGCCGCCGGAGTCGGTTGGGGGCTGCTGGCGGCGAGCTTCGCCCTCGGCCAGCTCGGCGAGCTCCTGGGACTCCCCCAAGGGGTGATGAACCTCTCCCCCTTCACCCACGTCCCCGCGGTCCCAGCCGAAGGATTCACCGTCACGCCGATGCTCATCCTGCTTGCCGTCGCCACGGCCCTCGCAGCGGTCGGCTTCCTCGGTTTCCGTCGTCGCGATGTCGTGATGTGACGGTCAGCTGACCTTGGCCTGCTGATCCTCGACGGACAGGTACGCGATGAAGTTGAGGATCTCGTTCACGTCGAAGGGCTTGACGATGTAGTAATCGGCGCCGGCCTCCCAGCCTTCCCAGACCTCCGCGTCGGTCGCCCGGGCCGTCAGCAACGCGACGGGGATGTGCGAGGTGCGGGGATCGCTGCGCAGCTCCCCCAGCGTGCTCAGACCGTCGCGTCCCGGCATCATCACGTCGAGGATGATCAGATCCGGCTGCTGCTCGCGCGCCAGCGAGTGGGCGACATCCCCGTCTCCCGCACTCGCGACCTGCAACCCCTCGGCTTCGAGGTTGAAGGTGACCAGCTCCCGGATCACGGGGTCATCGTCGACGACGAGGACACTCTGGACCTGCATGTCGTTCCGAAGTGCATCCATGTTCATCATCCTTCTAGGCCGACGGTCGTCAGCCGGTGGCTCGTTGCTGCGTCCTGAGGCTCCCGTCGGTTGACGGGCTCCAGATCTACGGGACGAACGAGCGGCGACCGTGCGTGTCCGTTGACACGCCGCTCGTCTCGTCGGCCGTCGGCGTCGGTATCCGTCGCTTCCGCATCCGTCATCGCAGCCAACCTCAGCTCGAATCGGGCCCCTCCGCCGGGTGCCGCCACGACCGAGAGCGAACCTCCGAGCAGTTCGGCGAGCTGCCGAGAGAGGTGCAGCCCCAGCCCCGTGCCACCCTCCCGGCGCGAGATCGACTGATCGAGCTGTACGAACCGATCGAAGATCCGCTCGCGGTCAGCCTCGGGGATCCCGGGACCGTGGTCGGTCACCGAGAACACGACCTTCGAGCCGTCCCGACGAGCTTCGAGCTCGATCGGTCCGTCGGGGGCGTACTTGCTGGCGTTGCCGATCAGGTTGATCAGGATGCGACGTAGCTTGTCCTCATCGCTGACGAGCCGCTCAGCGTCCGTACCGATATCGGTCGTGAGGCGACCGTCCACGGTCGATGCCAGCTCCTCCACCAACGCGGTGAACACGTTCGGCACCTCGAGAGCCTCCTGCACGCAGCTCACACGCTTGTGGTCAGCGGCGGCGACCAGCAGCAGATCCTCGATCAGTGCGTGCAGTCGACTGCCCTGCGACCGACCGAGCTCGAGGATCCGCTCGCGTTCCTCGGGGCTCATGCGCTCGCCCAGGCGCTGGACGGTCTGTACGGAGCTCAGCATGCTCGCGAGGGGGGTCCGCAGCTCGTGGGACACCGAGGCGACGAACTCGCCCTTCTGCCGGTTCAGCTCGACCTGGCGGCCGAGCGCACGCTGGACGTCCTCGTGCAGCTCAACGTTGGCGATGACCGTGGCGGCCTGTGACGCGAACGCCGCCAGTACGTCGGCCCGGTAGTCGTCCTGCTCGTCAGGGGGAAGGTCACGGAAGACCGCCAACATGACCTCGGTCTCAGGCTCCACCTGTTTCCTCGCCCACACCATGCTTGCGGAAGCGGGCAGGCACTCGCGCGTGCTCGCCGCATCGAGCGACCCCGTTCCAACCGCGCCCTGCATCGCGCCTGCTGTCAGACCGACCAGCTGGGAAGCGGCAAGCACCGATACGTCCTCATCACCATCGTCGGTCACCACCACGCCCTCGTGGCTTCCGTCGTCATGGACGACGATGCAGATCCCAGCCGACCCGGTCGCAAGGATCCGTGCCTCAGCCGCGATCTTGCCCACGGTGTCGCGAAGGCCGACGAGTCTCGCCAGCCGGGACGACGCCTCGTAGAGGCGTTGGAACCGCACCCGCTCCG
>CAYVJT010000262.1:2812-5045 GCA_964451855.1 uncultured Actinomycetota bacterium | reverse complement strand
TCGACGTCGCGCAGTCCGCGGCGTGCCTGCTCCATCACGACGAGGGGGTGCCCGTCACCCGGTCCGACCATCCAGATGCCGGTGGCTGACCGTCCGCTGGAGGTGCCGCCTCCCACGCCTGTTGAGCGCTCGCCGCACGACGGGGCGTGATGTGGCTGGCACCGTCACCGTTGTCGCGCGTCCGGCGCTCACGATGGTGTCCGGCGGAAATCCGCTGCGGCACTGAGGCTCCGGCGCATCCCCCGTGCTCCGGAGCCTCAGCACGTTCGACGACGTTCGCGGGCCACCTCCACCCCGATCGCCTCGCGACCTCGGATCCGGTCGGCCTCGCCGGGTGGGGGTCAGGCGGCCTTGCTGCGCTGGGGTCAGGCTGCCTCGCCGTGTCGGGGTCAGGCTGCATCTCCGTGCCGACGAGCGCGCCGGTCGGCCATCTGCAGCTCGATCCGCGCCTCGGCCTCCTCCGGGCTCAGCGCGGAGCCGCCGAGATGCTTTGGCACCCACCAGTCGTCCGGAGGGGGGCCCGGCCGCTGCGGGTACGACGCTTGGGCCTCGCTCAGCAGGTTCGCGATCCGCGCCATCAGGTCGGTGGTGCGGGCCATCGCGGTCCGACCCTCCGGCTCGTACGGCTCGCCGTAGGTCACCGACACCACCACCCCGCGCTGGGGGCGGGGCTCACGCCACTTGGTCAGCAGACGCTGGCTGCCCCACAGAGCGACCGGGACGATCGGTACCCCGGCGGCCTCGGCGAGCCGGATCGTGCCGCTCTTGGCCCGACGTGGCACGAAGGACGGGCTGATCGTGCCCTCGGGGTGCACCCCGACGAGCTCCCCGCGCTCCAGCACCTCCTGCGCCGCGGTCGCCGAGGCGCGCGCGTCGCCGTGCACGTCCACCGGGATCTGCCCGAGCTGGCGCAGCAGCGTGCCGACCACCGGCTTCTCGAAGAACTCGTTGCGCGCCAGGAAGCGGACCTCACGCCGCGGACGTGGTGGGGCGAGCATGACGAAGCAGAAGTCGAGGTAGCCGATGTGGTTGCTGGCGAGGATCGCCGGGCCGTGGGCGGGGATGTTCTCGTGCCCCCTGCTCCGCAGGTCGATGGCTAACGCACGGAAGCCGACCTCGAACAGTCGGCTGCCGAAGCTGTAGATCGCGGTCACCGGGACTCCTCGGACACCTGCGTCGGGACCCTGCGGAACGTGCTGCCCCGCACCGGTACAGCCTACGTTGCAGGGCACCCGAAGACGGAGCTACCCGCTTGGAGATGTCCGGCACGCTGCCCGCGCTGGTGACCCCGCTGCATGCCCCTGGCGAGCTCGACCTCCCCGGGTTGGCTCGCCTCGCCGAGCGAGCCGTCGAGGAGGGCGCCTCTGGCGTCCTCCTCGCGGGATCGACGGGCGAGGGAACCCTGCTGTCCCCGGCCGACCGCCGCGCGGTGACCGCAGCGGCGGTGCACGCCGGGGTCACCGTCATCGCCGGAGCCTCCGGCGCGACGCTCGATGACCTCCACGCCGACGTCGAGCGGCTCGCCGGCACCGGTGCCGAGGCGGTCCTGGTCCTCCCACCTGCCTACCAGCCGCTGTCCCCCGAAGAGGTGGTGGACGTGCACGTGGCAGTCGCGGACCGGGCCCGCGTCCCGACGCTCGTCTACCACATCCCGCAGTTCACGGGATCGCCGCTGACGCCCGAGGCCGTCGGCAAGCTCGCCGAGCATCCCAACATCGTCGCGATCAAGGACTCGTCACCGGACGCCGACCGACGTGCGCGGTTCATCACCGCCGCGGGTGGACGGCTCGGGGTGTTCGTCGGTCACGCGCCGACGATCGGCCAGGCGCTGCGTGCCGGTGCGGCGGGGTCGATCACCGCGATCGCCAACCTGCGGCTCCGGCAGGTCCTCGACCTGCACGCTGCGGTCGCGAGCGGAGATGACGACCAGGTGGAGCGCCTGCAGAGCTCGCTCGCCGACTGCGAGCACGCACTCCGGGCGGTTCCCGCGTCGATGCCCGCAGCGGTCAAGGCAGCCATGCAGCTCGCAGGCACCCTCGACGAGCGCTGGTGCGTCGCGCCGTTGCGCTCGGTGTCCGGTGGACAGCTCGACCTCGTCAGGACCGCGTTGCTGCGGTAGGGCCTGGCGCGGCACAGCGGTCCCGGCCATGGCCGGCCCACCGCACCGTGCGGGGATGCGGCCGGCCCACCGCACCGTGCGGGGATGCGGCCGGCCCACCGCACCGTGCGGGGA
>CAYVJT010000262.1:0-2712 GCA_964451855.1 uncultured Actinomycetota bacterium | reverse complement strand
GGCCGGCCCACCGCACCGTGCGGGGATGCGGCCGGCCCACCGCACCGTGCGGGGATGTGGCTGGCCCATCGCACGTCGGCCGGTCTCGGTCAGTCGCCGACGCGCTCGAGCAGGTCCTCGAGCAGCTGCGAGACCTGCCGCAGCTCGACGAGGAAGCCGTCGTGGCCATGCGGCGAGCGGATCACGGCGGCCCGGTCGCCAGGGACCCGCAGCAGATGCGCCAGCTTGTGCTGTTCGGGCAGCGGGTAGAGCCGGTCGCTGTCCACGCCCGCGACCGCTACCTCGGCGTCGACCTTCCGCAGTGCCTCCACGACCCCGCCGCGGTCACGGCCGACGTCGTGGCTGTTCATCGCGTGGGTGAGCAGCACGTAGGTGGCCGCATCGAACCGGTCGACCAACTTGCGCCCGTGGTGGTCGAGGTAGGACTCGACCGCGAACCGTCCCCCGTCGAGCGGGTCCTCACCGTCCTGGTGTCGGCGGTCGAAGCGGATGTTGAACTCCTCCTCGCTGCGGTAGCTCCAGTGGGCGATCCGCCGTGCCAGCGCGAGCCCCGTCGCGGGCGGCGGCGTGTCCGGGTCGAGGAGGTAGTCGCCGCCGCGCCAGTGCGGATCGTCACGGATCGCGTGCAGCTGCAGCGACTGCACGGCGATCTGGTCCGCCGTCGCCGTCGCTGAGACGGCCAGCGGCGCGATCCCACGCACCCGGTCCGGTGCCATGATCGCCCACTCGAGGACGCGCATGCCTCCCATCGAGCCGCCGATCACCGCTGCCCAGGAGCGCACGCCGAGGTGGTCGGCCAGCACCAGCTCGGCGGTCACCTGGTCGCGGATCGTCAGCTGGGGGAACCGCGAGCCCCACGGACGACCATCGGGAGCGGGGGACGCGGGTCCCGTCGAGCCCTGACAGCCGCCGAGCACGTTCGGTGCGACCACGAACCAACGGTCGCTGTCGATCGGGCAGCCGGGGCCGATCAGCCCCGGCCACCATCCCGGGGTGGGGTGGCCCGGCTCGACCTCGCCGACGACGTGGCTGTCGCCGGTCAGGGCGTGCAGCACCAGTACCGCGTTGGTGCCGTCCGCGTTGAGCTCCCCCCACGTCTCGTAGGCGAGGGTGACGTCGGGGACCTCGCCCCCTCGTTCGAGCGGGACGGTGCCGACGTCGACGAACCGGCGGCGTCCGACGGGATCACCCGCCCGCCAGGCGCCGGTCGTCACGTGCTCGTCGTCCGGTCCGTCGTCCCTCACGCTCACGGGGTTCGTGCTCACGGGTCCGGCGCTCACCCCTTGGCGGCGCGGAAGCCCGCTTCGAGGTCCGCGATCAGGTCGTCGGCGTCCTCCAACCCGAGCGAGAGGCGGACGAGGCCCGGCGTGGTCCCCGTCGAGAGCTGCTGCTCCGGGGTCAGCTGCGAGTGGGTCGTGGACGCCGGGTGGATGATCAGGCTGCGTACGTCGCCGATGTTGGCCAGGTGGGTGAACAGCTCGACACCGTCGACGAACCGCTTGCCGGCCTCGACACCGTCGCGCAGCTCGAAGGAGACCACCGCGCCGACACCCTTCGGGGCGTAGCGCTTGGCGGTCTCGTACCACGGGCTGGATGCGAGCCCCGCGTACCAGACCTTGTCCACCTCGTCGCGGCCCTCCAGCCACTCGGCGACCCGCTGCGCGTTCTCCACGTGGCGGTCCATGCGCAGGCTCAGCGTCTCGATCCCCTGGATCAGCAGGAACGAGTTGGTCGGCGAGATGGCCGGCCCGAGGTCGCGGAGCAGCTGGACCCGGAGCTTGATCGCGTAGGCCGCGTTCTCGTTGCCGAGGGCCTCCCAGTAGTTGAGGCCGTGGTAGGACGGGTCGGGCGTGGTCAGCCCGGGGAAGGCCTCGGCGTGCGCGCCGAAGTCGAAGCTGCCGCCGTCGACCACGACGCCGCCGATCGCGGTGCCGTGCCCACCGAGGAACTTGGTGGCCGAGTGCACGACGATGTCGGCCCCGTGCTCGAGCGGGCGGATGAGGTAGGGCGTCGCGATCGTGTTGTCGATGATCAGTGGCACCCCGCTGTCGTGGGCCACCTCGGCGACCGCTGCGATGTCGAGCACGTCGATCTTGGGGTTGCCGATCGACTCGCCGTAGAAGGCCTTGGTGTTGGGCTGGACCGCACCGCGCCAGGCCTCGGGATCGTCGGGGTCCTCGACGAAGGACACCTCGATGCCGAGCTTCGGCAAGGTGTACTTGAACAGGTTGTAGGTGCCGCCGTACAGCGACGCCGACGAGACGATGTGGCTGCCCGCCTCCGCGAGGTTGAAGATCGCCAGCGACTCGGCCGCCTGGCCCGAGGCGAAGGCCACCGCGGCGACCCCACCCTCGAGCGATGCGACGCGCTGCTCGACCACGTCGGTGGTCGGGTTCATGATGCGGGTGTAGATGTTGCCGAACTCGGCCAGCCCGAACAGGTCGGCGGCCCGCTGCGTGCTCCCCAGCGCGTAGGACGTCGTCTGGTAGATCGGTGTGGCCCGCGACCCGGTGGTGGGGTCGGGCTCGGCTCCCGCGTGGATCTGTCGGGTATCGAAGGACCAGGTCTCGCTCACGAAGCATCTCCTCGGGATGGCATGGAGCGGGACGCTACGAACGTCACACCGCACCGTAGGCGCGACGGTAGTGGGAACCGTGCGAACCTCGCACGTCCTGCTCGCCGTGGACCGGTCGTCCGCCACCTGCGGTCCGC
>CAYVJT010000261.1:0-5072 GCA_964451855.1 uncultured Actinomycetota bacterium | reverse complement strand
GCACCCCACACTTCACACCTCCCGCCTCGCCGCGCGCGACAGGTGGAGCGCTTCGACGCGGAGGCACGCGCTGCGGAGGCACGCGCTGCGGAGGCACGCGCTGCGGAGGCACGCTCCACCACCGTCGCAGCGCATGGCTCACTGCGACGGGCGACGCCACCACAACGACCGCACCAACCGGTCCCCGCCGAGCACGAAGCGGCCGTTGAGCAGATCGATGACCGCCTCGAGCTCCTGCTCCCGGAGGTCCCCCATCAACAGGGTCCGTAGCGGCGCTTCCTCGACCAGCGAGCGGACGAGGGCGTCGTGCTCCGATCCCTCGCCGAACTGGCGCCGGATCCGCCTGCGCACGGCCGCCACCAGGGCCTTGCCCGCAGGGCTCGTCGCGGTCGCGCCGATCGGCGTGTTGCGGTCGTAGGGCCGGGGGAAGCCCGGGTTCGGGGGCAAGGGCCGACCCAGCAGCGCGGTGAACGACCCGCCATCGACGTCGAGGTAGTGCGTCGGCCTCCGGTAGACCTCCGGCTCGTCGCGCTGCGGCAGCGGGTCCCCGGCCACCTCGACGTCCACACGCCCGCGCACGTCGCGGGACGAGGCACCCACGAGCACCTCGAACCGTCCCGGCTCGACGACCCAGTCGCGTCGGTCGGGATGCCAGTAGGCGAACGCGCGCCGTCCGAGCGGCACCGCGACCCGCGTCGAGGCACCGGGCTCCAGTGCCACCTTCGTGAACCCCTTCAGTTCCCGGTCGGGCCGGTACACCGCTGCCTCGACGTCGCGGACGTAGACCTGGAGCACGGCCTTGCCGGCGAGCGCACCGGTGTTGGTGACCTGCACCTCGACGGTCACCTCGACGCCGTCGTCGAGGTCCTGCGGCGACAGCTCGGTGCGGTCTACCTCGACGTCGCCGAAGGCGAAGCTGGTGTAGGACAGCCCGTGCCCGAAGGGGAACAGCACGTCACCGTCGGTCGTGTCGTGGAAGCGGTAGCCGACGTAGAGCCCTTCGCGGTACTCGACCGTGTTCGGGCCCGCCGGGAAGTTGCGTGTGGAGGGGACGTCGTCGAGGTGGCGTGGGAAGGTCTCGGCGAGGTGGCCGGACGGGTTGACCGCACCGGTGAGCACGTCGGCGAGCCCACCGCCACCGGCCTGCCCGCCGAGGTAGCCCTCGACGACCGCCGCAACGTCGTCGACCCACGGCATCTCGACCGGCGCGCCGTTGGACAGCACCACGACGACACGGTCGTGGACCGCGGCGAGGGCGGCGACCAGGGCGTCGTGGGTCGGGGGCAGGCGCAGGTGGGAACGGTCGCCGCCCTCGTTCTCGTAGCCGTCGGGCAGGCCGACGCACACGATCGCGACGTCCGCGCCGCGGGCGGCATGGACGGCGTCGGAGATCAGTGCGTCTGCGCTGCGCTCGGTGTCGTCGTACCCGGGCGCGTAGGTGAGGCGGTCCTCGCCGACCAGGCTGGCGAGCTCCTCACGCAACGACTCCAGCTTGGTCGGGTTGACCCGGGAGCTGCCGGTCCCCTGGTAGCGCGGCTCGTCGGCGAACGCGCCGACCAGCGCGATCGACTCGCCAGCCGTGATCGGCAGGGCGGCATCGAGGTTGCGGCACAGCACCACCGCGTCGGCGGCGACCCGGCGGGCGAGGCGGTGGTGCGCGTCGCGATCGAAGCTCGCGTCCGGCTGGAGCTCGCCCTCCGCGCGGAGGGCGAGCTCCACGAGGCGGACCGCAGCAGCGTCCAGCACCGCCTCGTCCAGCGCACCGTCACGCACCGCAGCGGCGATGCTCGCATCGGCGTCGTCAGCGCTACCGGGCATCTGCAGCTCGCAACCGGCGGCGAGCGCGGCGACCCGATCGTTCATCGCGCCCCAGTCCGTCACGACGATGCCGGTGTGGCCCCACTCCCCCTTGAGCACGTCGGTCAGCAGCCAGGGATGCTCGCACGCGTAGGTGCCGCCGATCCGGTTGTAGGCGCCCATGACCGTCCACGGCTGGGCGCGCCGGACGACGGTCTCGAAGGCGGCCAGCTCCAGCTCCCGCAGGGTGCGTTCGTCGGCGACCACGTCGATCGTCATGCGGCGCGTCTCCTGGTGGTTCGCCGCGAAGTGCTTGAGCGACGTACCGATCCCCCTGGACTGGACGGCGGCGACGAACGCGGACGCCAGTTCGCCGGCGAGGTGCGGGTCCTCGCTGAGGTACTCGAAGTTGCGACCACACAGCGGGGAACGCTTCAGGTTCACCCCCGGGCCGAGCAGGATCCCGACGCCGAACTCGAGGCACTCCTCGGCGATGGCGGCGGCCACCTCGCCGACCAGCTCGCGGTCCCAGGTCGCCGCCAGGGCCGAGGCCGTCGGGAAGCAGGTGGCCGGCTCCGAACCGCGCAACCCGAGGTGGTCGACGTCGCCGACCTGCATCCGCACCCCGTGTGGGCCGTCGCGGACCTCGACCTGCGGGATGCCGACGCGCTCGATGGGCTGGGTGGACCAGAACCCCCGCCCCGAGCACAGCGAGGCCTTCTCGTCGAGGTCCAGGGCCGCGACCAGCTCGCGCGCACGCTCGCTGACGTGGGCGCCGTCCTCCACCGTCATCCAGCACTCCGCTCGTCGGCTCGCACGGACACGGGGTCCACGTGGCGCACGCACGTGGGATCGCGAGCCGTCGGTCGTGACGCTAACGCGGCGCTCCGACCGATGCCCCATAGGGTGGGGGCATGACCCGTTCGCTCTTCGATCGACTGACCCTCGAGGACCTGCGGCGACGCAGGAGCGCGAAGTGGCAGGTGTATCCCGACGACGTGCTCCCGCTGTGGGTCGCCGAGATGGACGTACTCCCGGCACCCTCGGTCGTCGACGCCGTCGTCGACGCGATGCAGCGCGGCGACACGGGCTACGCGATGGAGGAGCCCTACCGCGAGGCGCTCCGGGCCTTCGCCGAGGATCGATGGGGATGGCGCTTCGACGTCGCGGCGAGCACCACCGTTGCCGACGTGATGCGTGGCGCGATGGAGGTGATCGAGCAGGCCACCCGGCCCGGCGGTGGGGTCGTGGTGAGTCCTCCGGTCTACCCGCCCTTCTTCCAGTTCATCGCCCATGGCGACCGCCGCGTCGTCGAGGCCCCGCTCGGTGGGGATGGGCGCCTCGACCTCGACGCGCTCGAGCGCGCCTTCGCCGACGCGACCACGGACGGTCCCGCCGCCTACCTGCTCTGCAACCCGCAGAACCCGACCGGGACCGTCCACACCCGAGACGAGCTCATCGCCGTCGCTGAGCTGGCAGGCTCGTACGGTGTGCGCGTGGTCGCCGACGAGATCCACGCGCCGCTCGTCCTCCCCGGTGCCGGGTTCGTCCCCTACCTCGACGTCGCTGGCGACGCCGACGCGGTCGCCGTGCACTCGGCGTCGAAGGGGTGGAACCTCCCGGGACTCAAGGCGGCCGTGGCGGTGTTCGGCGAGGCCGCCCGCCCGGATCTCGCCCGCCTGCCGGAGATCGTGCCGCACGGCGCGAGCCACCTCGGCGTGATCAGCCACACGGCGGCGTTGCGCGACGGCCGCGACTGGCTCGACACGGTCATCGCGGACATCGCGGCCAACACCCGTCGGTTCCGCGAACTGCTGGCGGCGCGGCTCCCCGGCGCCGTCTACCGCCCGGGAGCGGCGACCTACCTGGCATGGGTCGACCTCCGTGGGGTCGCGCTCGGCGACGATCCGGCAGGTCGGCTGCTGGAACGCGGCCGGGTCGCGGTGGTCGCCGGCCCGGACTTCGGGACCGGCGGCGAGGGGCACGTGCGTGTCAACCTCGCCACCTCCCCATCGATCCTCGAGGAGGCGGTCGACCGGATGGCCGCGAGCGTCGGATGAGCTCCTCCGAGACGAACGATGGCGGCACCGGCCAGGCGGCTACGGCGCGCCGGTTCGTCGCGCTGCCCATCCCGGCTGAGATCCGCGACCGGCTCGCTGCCGCACTCCCCCGCGATGAGGATGCCCCCGAGGGGCTGCGCTGGGCCCGTCCCGAAGGGTGGCACGTCACCCTGGCCTTCCTGGGCGACGTCGAGGATGCGCGGGTCCGCGAGGTCGTCGACGCCATCGGTCGCGGCGTCGACGCGATCGACGGTCCACCGGAACGCCTCGAACTCGGCGAACCCGGACGGTTCGGTCGCAAGGTGCTGTGGGTCGCGGTCATCGACGAGCCGCAGGACTCGCTCAGGCGGGTCGCCGACGAGGTGCGCAGCGCGTTGGCCGACATCGGCCTGCCCAGCGACGCGAAGCCGCTGCACGCACATCTCACGCTGGCCCGCGCCGGGCGCAGCCCAGTAGGTGACCGCACGGTCGCCGCCTGCGCGCCACCCACCGGGACCGAGTGGCGCCCGGACGCGATCGAGCTGTGGCGATCGCAGCTCGGACAGGGGCCAGCCAGGTACGAGACCGAGGCCAGGATCCCCTTGCGACCCTGAGCCGCCCATCACAGGGTCAGGGTCCGAACAGGGGTGTCCCGGAGGGCGCTGGGGCCCGCGATGCGCCATCCTGGAGGTGCGGGGTCCCCGAGGCAGGTGTCCCCGAGGCAGGTGCAGGTCCCGAGGTAGTTCCCCGGACAGGAGGCCGCCAGCATGGTCGACGAGACGACGAGGGGCTACGAGCCCTCGCCGACGCCTCAGCCCAGGAAGCTGTACCGGTCGCGCAACGACCGGATGCTCGGTGGCGTGTGCGGCGGGATCGCGGAGCACTTCGGCATCGACCCGACGATCGTGCGCCTGATCGCGGTCGGGGCCATCTTCCTCGCCGGGTCGGCGATCCTCGCCTACCTCGTCGCGTGGCTCGTCATCCCTGAGCAGCCCGCAGCGGCCTGACGTCTGCGTCGCCGGCTCGAGCCCTGATCTTCCGCGGGTACGCGGGGGCGTGACGGCAACGGCACGGAGGAACCCTCCTGGAACGGGCAGGATGTGGGTGTTGAAGACCACGCCGCCGACCAGCAGGGTTGCACCGTGCGGGTGAAGGAGAACAGCCGGGTCGTGGGCTAGAGGTCACCGCAGACGCGGCCGGGTTGACCGGCCGGTCGACGCGGGCTCGCCCACCAGC
>CAYVJT010000260.1:1502-5106 GCA_964451855.1 uncultured Actinomycetota bacterium | reverse complement strand
GGCCGTACCTCCCGCCAGCCGAGGTCACCATCGTTGTCTGCCCCGTGCAGGAGCACCAGTGGTGATCCCCGGCCGGGCACGGTCGCTGCGATGGTGACGCCGTCGGTGGTGGTGACGTGGTGGGTGCGTTGGATGCTGCTCATCAGACGTCTCCCTGGACGGCTTGCTCGGCGGCAGCCAGCATGTCCTCGAACTCGGCGGTCAACATCCTGTCGATCAACGGACCGGTCACTTTGCCCACCGGCCCGCCGCTGGGGACGTACCGGTAGTCGAAGCTGACCAGCGCTCCATCGCCGTTGGGCTCGATGCTGAGTGTTGCCTCGGCCTCCTTCATCGGCACCGACGCGGAGGGCTGGTTCCTCGTGGCCATCGTGCGGCCGTCGTCCCACGTGGTGACTGTCTCCTTCAGGCTGCCGATCGGCTTCAACTTGACCAGGCGGCGTGCACCCACGCCGCTCGTCTGCTCGCCGATGGCCTGAGAGTCTCTCAGCCCACTCCAGACCTCCGCGAGGTTGGGGAAGTCCGCGAACACTGCCCAGATGGCGTCGGCGGACGCGTGCATCCGTCGTTGGACGGTGAATCGACGTTCGGTCATGATGATCGCTCCCTCTCGCACCTCTCATGGGCCGGCTCTCTGGCCTGTGTGGTGACAGCCACAGGATGACGCCGTGGCCGTGGGGGAATGTCGCCCGACCGGGTGAACCTGGCAGCCAGGGGAACTAGCGAAGGTCGCGGCGGACGACCTCGGCGGCCAGATCGGCGCGTCCGTCGACATCCACCCGGGCGTAGACACGGGACAGGTGCGTCTTCACCGTGTTGACCGAGATGAACAGGCGCTCCGCGATCTCTGCGTTGGTGTGGCCGTCGGCGACCAACCGCACGACGTCGCGCTCCACCGGGGTCAGTGAGGCCCAGCCGATCCGTGGGCGTTGCCGCTGGCCACGGCCGCGCCGGGCGTAGGCGACCGCCTCGGCCAGCGGCAGCTGCGTGCCCGCCTCCCAGCAGGCAGCCACCTCAGCGTCGTCGAGGGTGGCCTCGGCGGCAGTGCGGGTGCTGTCGTGGCGCTCGGCGGCGACCGGGACGCGGACGAGGCCCACCTCGGCGTGGAAGCGATCCGATGCGGCGAGCAGCCGCAGCGCACGATCCGGTTCTCCCGTTGCCAGCACCAGGGTGGCGATCACCTCCAGCGCCTCGACCGTCCCGATCCGGTCACCGTGGTCAGAGAGGGTCTCGAGGCTGTCGTGGGCGAGCTCCCACGCGTCGTCGAGGTCATCGGCCTCACGGGCCAGCTCCGCCAGGCCCAGCACCGATCGACCCAGCAGCGACGGAAGGCGCGGGTCGGTCGACAACGTCCGGCTCGACTCCCAGTGCGCTCGCACGTCGCCGTGATCGTCGTCGGCGTGCGCGATCGCGCCGAGGAGCCACTCACCGATGGCCTCGTCCCAGCGGCTACCGCCAGCCCGGCCGATCCGCACCAGGGACTCGGCCTCAGCCCGGGCCGACGCCAGGTCACCGACCGCGTACCCCGCGAACGCAAGCCAGGGGCGGAGCATCCGGTCGTACTGGGAGCCCTCCAGTCCCTGCCCCTGCAGGATCTCCCGGGCCTGGGACAATCGTGCGGCTGCCGCGACTGGGTCACCCTGCAGGACGTCCGCGGCGCCCAGACCGACCAGCCCGGTCGCCTCCCAGCCGGGACGCTCCATCTGGCAGCCGAGCTCCACACCTCGTTGGGCATGGTGGCGTGTCCGATCGAGCCTGCCGGAGAACACGGGCCAGTACCCCATGGAGGCGTGGACCGCGGGAAGCTGGAAGTTGAGTTCGTGCTCCTCGCACAGTTCCAGGAGCTGCTCCAGCAGTTGCCACCCGTCATCGATCGACAGGCTGTACACCAGCCCGCCGACAGCGTTCGCCATCACGTACGCCCGGGTCGCCGGCTCGGCGCATCGCTCGGCAAGGCCGAGAGCTTCCTCCACGTCGGCCGCGATCTGCTCGGTCGGTGACAGTCCGGAGATCGTGCCGTTGAGGGCGCGGCTGGCCAGTGCGACCGCGAGCAGCTCCTCCGCGTCGGCGGCGCGGGCTGCCTTCACGGCCTGGTCTGCTGATCGGTGGGCGCTGGCTTCAGCGCCGGCTCCTGCGCCGCTGTCCCCCGCCAGCGCTGCGGCGACGACCAGGGCCCGCGCGCGCTCGGCCTCCGGCATGTTCGGGGCGTCCACCGCTGCCTGCAGCCGTCGGTGCACCTCGGCGGACAGCCCACGTCCGAACCAGAAGCGTAGGATCGGTTCGGTGAGGTCGACCAGCCCTGACAGGTTGTCGGAGGTGATGGCCCAGTCCATCGCCGCCCGCAGATCATCCAGATCGGCGGTGAGCCGTGCCATCCACTCCTCGGGCTCGCCGCCATTGAGTCCGGCCCGGGCTCGCTGGGCGAGCTGGCCGTGGAACGCCAGGTGGCGATCATGGACACGGTCTGGGTCATCCAGTTCCGTCAGCCGCTGGCCGGCGTAGAGCCGGATCGTTTCCAGCAGCCGGTAGCGGGCCCGACTATCACCTTGGACGACCTGCAGCAACGACTGCTCGACCAGTCCCGCGAGGAGTCCGAGCACGTCGCCGCTGTCGATGCCGCCCCCACCCACGACGGCGTCGGCTGCGTCGAGCTCGAACGATCCGACGAACACCGACAGCCGTGCCAACGCCAACCGCTGCACCTCGTCGAGCAGCTGGTAGCTCCACTCCAGCGACGCCTCCAACGTTCGTTGACGTGCCGGCGCCCCCCGCACCCCACCGGTCAGGAGCTCGAACCGGTCCGACAGACTCTCGGCGATCTGGCCCGGCGACAGCACGCGGATCCTGGCCGCCGCCAACTCGATCGCCAACGGGATCCCATCCAGCCTGCGGCAGATCTCGGCCACCGTCGACGCGTTGCCGTCACCGATCCGGAACTCCGTGTCCACCTGCCGGGCTCGCACTTCGAACAGCCGTGCCGCATCCGCCGCCGCCACCGCGGTGGCCGAGCCTGCATCGGGCTCAGGCACGGGCAGCGGGCCGACCTCGAACGTCGACTCACCCTCGACGGCAAGTGGCACGCGGCTGGTGGCCAGGATGCGCAGTTGCGGGCACATCGACGACAGCGTGGCGACCAACCCTGCACAGGCTTCTATCACGTGCTCGCAGTTGTCCAACACGACCAGCAGGTGCCGGTCACGCAACTGCTCGACGAGCATGTCGACCAGCGCCTGGTCGGCCCGCTCGCGGACCCCCACCACCGCAGCAACGGACGCAGCGACCATCTCCGGGTCGCTCACGCCTTGCAGGTCCACCCAACAGGCGGCATCGGGGAACCGGGAGGCCACGTCCCCTGTGAACTCCAGTGCGAGCCGGGTCTTACCGCACCCCCCGGCACCGGTCAGCGTCATCACCCTGGCATCCGAGACGAGGTCGGCCAACCTCGCGCGTTCACGCTCGCGACCGATGAACGCGGCGACCCCAACGGGCAGCCTGCACTGCATCTCCATGGATCCCACCCCGTCCCGATCGTAGGAGCACGCCATCACAGGGGCGAGCGCCTCCCTGGAGGGGCGCGCAGAGCAGGGATCGCTGAGCGGCCCTG
>CAYVJT010000260.1:0-1402 GCA_964451855.1 uncultured Actinomycetota bacterium | reverse complement strand
CCACCTCAACCAACCAGTCGCACACGCCCGTTGTCTCGACGGCTTCTGGAGCGCATCGTGGAACGGATCGATGTCTTCCCATGCGAGGTCGCCGCGGCTCAGCCGACGGGAAGCGGGCTCTGTGGGGAACCGGCAGGCGCGGTCACCGCGTCGTCGCGCACCAGCCACAAGGTCCCAACCGCCACGAGGATCGCACTGCCGACCAACGCCGCGACACCGCCCGGCATCACCTGCAGCTCCGCTTGTCCCACCGCCTCCACGATCGTGACCACCAGGTTGATCAGGTCGGGCCCAACGGCCGTGAGCAGGATCGCCCCTGCCGCACCGCGACGCAGCCGGAACAGCACGATCACACCGCCAGCGATGACCGCGAACGGGAGCAGGATGCCCAGCGCTTCCGTCACGCCGCCGATCGCGGTCAGATGCGTCGCGAACCAGCCGCCCACCGGTTGGCCATCCAGGCCGACGATGGCGACCTGCGGCAGCAACACCGGCGAGGAGGCGAGCACGATCGGGGCGAGCAGCCAGGCCGGAACCTCACCGTCTGCCCGCCAGCCACCCCGCGGACGAGCGACCCAGGCGGCGATACCAGCGGTGAACATCGCCGCCCAGATCAGCAACTGGACCGGCACCCACCACGCGAACCACCCCATCGCCCCCGTGAACGTGTGGACCAGCGACATCACGACCGTCGGCGCCGCGAGCACCGCGCTGGTGACCAGCACCACCGTGCCCAGGCGTGGTCGCCGAAGTACGAGCCACGCACCGACCAGCCACGGCGCAGCACCGACCAGCCCCCACAGCAGGAACCGCACCCCTTCCCCCGCCGAGAGGCTCATCAGCAGCGGTCGACCCAAGCCGACTGACAGTGGCAGCCCGACGCCCGCGATCACCGCCGCCCAGGCCGCCACCACGCCAGATCGCTTGCCCGTCACGCGCACCCTCCTGCCAGCGCATCGTAGTCCCCCGCTCATCAGGTCGGCTCTCGCATCCCTGCTGAGCCTCCCGGGAACAGGAACAGCCGTGGTGCTGGCGGTGAGCGGCTCACTCGGCTGGGGCCCGTGGTGGGAGGTGCCGCAGATGGCGAGGGGGATGCTCGGCTACCCAGTGGGCAGCAGGAGCGTGGAGTTCAGACCCGCGAGTTCCGCGGCCAGGGTCGACTGGCGTCGGTCGAGCGTGACGAGCGGGAGTCCGTGGTCCCGGCACGTCAGGGCGATGAGCAGATCGTGCACGTTCCCCCCGAGGTTCAGGGACCAGCCCCTGCGCAGGATCTCCGCGTAGGCCGACGGGGGCGTCGCCACGATGCGGCCCTGGTCGGACCACGGGGCCAGAGCCGCCGCAACGGTCCGCGCGTCGAGGTTCCACGGCGCACGCCGCAAGGCCGCCCAGGTCTCGGCGAGGA
>CAYVJT010000259.1:0-5109 GCA_964451855.1 uncultured Actinomycetota bacterium | reverse complement strand
CGGTGTCCAAGGGCGAGTCGTTCAAGGACACGGCGCTGACGCTCAACGCGATGGGCGTGGACTGCGTGGTGGTGCGCTCGCACAGCGCGGGGGCGCCGGTCCAGCTCGCGAGCTACCTCGACGTCCCCATCCTGAACGCGGGCGACGGCTGGCACCAGCACCCGACCCAGGCGCTGCTGGACGTGTTCACGATGCGCCGCCACCTCGGCGAGCTCGCCGGTCGTCGGGTCGTGATCGTCGGCGACATCATCCACTCGCGGGTGGCGCGGAGCGAGGTGCAGGCGCTGAAGCTCCTGGGCGCCGAGGTGGTGCTGGTCGCGCCGCCGACGCTGCTGCCCCCCGAGGTTGAGCGGTGGGGTGTCACGATCGCCGCCGACCTCGACGAGGTGCTGCCCGAGGTGGACGTCGTCTACCTGCTGCGGGTCCAGCGGGAGCGGATGCAGGGGGCGTTCTTCCCCTCCAGCCGCGAGTACGCGCGGATCTGGGGGATGGACCGCAGACGGCTCGGGCTGCTCAAACCCGACGCGCTGGTGATGCATCCGGGGCCGATGAACCGGGGCGTGGAGATCACCGCCGACGTCGCCGACGCGCACCAGCAGGTGATCACCGAACAGGTCACCAACGGCATCGCGGTGCGGATGGCCTGCCTGTTCCTGCTGCTGGCCGGCGACGCGCCAGCCCCGGATGGGTCGGCTCCGGGAGAGAACCCGGAGGGATCGGCTCGGAGGCACGACGCGGAGGTGGAGCGATGAGCCGCATCCTGCTGCGCGGCGGGCGGGTGCTCGACCCGGTCAACGGCACCGACGCGGTCCGCGACGTGCTGCTCGCCGACGACGGCACGATCGCCGAGGTGGGCGAGGACCTCCCCGCCGACGGCGACGTCGAGGTGGTCGACTGCGACGGGTCGTGGGTCGCGCCGGGGTTCGTGGACCTGCACACCCACCTGCGCGAGCCCGGCGGCGAGGACGCCGAGGACATCACCACCGGATCCATGGCCGGCGCAGCGGGCGGCTACACCGCTCTGTGCGCGATGGCGAACACCGATCCGGTGTGCGACTCCGCGGCGGTGGCCGAGATGGTGTGGCGCCGTGGCCGCGAGGTCGGCCTGGTGGACGTCTTCCCGGTGGGCTCGATCACCAAGGGCATGGCGGGGGAGGAGCTGACCGAGTTCGGGGAACTGCACCGCTGCGCCGCGCAGGTCGACTTCTTCTCCGACGACGGCAAGCCGGTCGCCTCCAGCCTGGTGATGCGCCGCGCGCTGCAGTACTCCCGGGCCTTCGACGCGGTGATCTGCAACCACAGCGAGGACCCCGACCTCACCGTCGACGCGCAGATGAACGAGGGCGCGATGTCCTCGGTGCTGGGGCTGCCGGGGTGGCCGCGCGAGGCCGAGGAGGTCATGATCGCGCGGGACCTGATCCTGGCGGCGGGCGCGGGTGCGCGGCTGCACGTCCCGCACGTCACCACCAAGGGCGGCGTCGAGCTGATCCGCCTGGCCAGGGAGCGCGGCATCCGGGTCACCGCCGAGGTCACCCCGCACCACCTCGCCATCACCGACGACGCGGTGGCCAGCTACGACCCGGTGCTCAAGGTCAACCCGCCGGTGCGGCTCGACGAGGACGTCCGGGCGCTCCGCGAGGCGCTGGCCGACGGCACGATCGACGCGGTGGCCACCGACCACGCGCCGCACCCGCCGGAGCTCAAGGACCAGGAGTGGGAGCACGCCCCCTGCGGGATGCTCGGGCTGGAGACCGCCTTCGCCGTGGTGCTCACCGACCTGGTGCTGCCGGGGCTGATGGAGCCGCTCGCCGCGATCGAGCGGCTGACGTCGGGTCCCGCCCGGGTCCGCGACGTCGGCGCGCACGGTGGCGCGATCACCGCCGGTGCGGCGGGCAACCTCGTCGTCCTGGATCCGACCGCCACCTGGACCGTGGACGGTCCGGCGCTGCACAGCCGGGCCCGCAACAGCCCCTTCCACGGACGGGAGCTGACCGGACGGCCGGTGCACACCCTGCTGCGCGGGCGGTTCACGCTGCGCGACGGGCGGGTGCGTGCGGGTGCGGAGGTGGGCGCGTGAGCTCGCTGTTCCCCGACGCGGCCGGATCCGAGGCGCTGCTGGTGCTCGAGGACGGCACGCACTTCCGAGGCCGCTCGATCGGTGCGCCCGGCACGGTGTTCGGCGAGGCCGTCTTCAACACCGGGATGGCCGGCTACCAGGAGGTGCTCAGCGACCCCTCGTACCGGCGCCAGATCGTCGCGATGACCGTCCCGCACGTCGGCAACTACGGCCTGAACGTCGCCGACATGGAGTCCGACCGGCTGCAGGTCGCCGGGTTCGTGGTCAAGGAGGCCGCACGGCGCCCCTCGTCGTGGCGCTCGGAGGACTCGCTGCGCGGGGCCCTGCATGACGCCGAGGTGGTGGGCATCGAGGGGGTGGACACCCGGCGGCTGACCCGCCACCTGCGCGACCGCGGGGCGATGCGGGCCGGGCTGTCCACCGAGGTGCTCGACGTCGACGCGCTGGTGGAGCAGGTGCTGGCCAGCCCCGGCATGCAGGGCGCGGAGCTGGCGTCGGAGGTCACCACCCACCTGCCCTACGTGCTGGACGCCGCGGGGGAGCGGCGGTTCCGGGTCGTGGCGCTGGACTTCGGGATGAAGCGCTCGATCGGGCGCTACCTCGCCGAGCAGGGCGCGCAGGTGCACGTGCTGCCATCGTCGTCCACGCCGGACGAGGTGCTGGAGCTCGAGCCCGACGGGGTGTTCCTGTCCAACGGCCCGGGCGACCCGGCCACCGTCGCGCAGGGCATCGCCACGACCCGCGCGCTGCTCGGGCAGGTCCCGGTGTTCGGCATCTGCCTCGGCTCGCAGCTGTTGGGTCACGCGTTGGGAGCCGACTCCTACAAGCTGGTGTTCGGCCACCGTGGCGTCAACCAGCCGGTGCTGCGCCGCGCCGACGGGGTGGTGGAGATCACCTCGCACAACCACGGCTTCGCGGTGCAGGCCTCCAGCCTGGGCGAGCAGGTCGACGAGCAGGCCTTCGCCACCGCCGAGCACGGGGTCGTCGAGGTGTCCCACGTCAACCTCAACGACGACGTGTGCGAGGGGCTGACCTGCCGGGAGCTGCCCGCCTTCAGCGTGCAGTACCACCCGGAGGCCGCCCCCGGACCCTCCGACGCGCGCTACCTGTTCGCGCGGTTCTCCGAGCTGATGACAAGCGGTGGGCCGGCGCTCGTCGGAGGGGGTCGCTGATGCCGCGCCGCGACGACCTGGACAGCGTGCTGGTGCTCGGGTCCGGGCCGATCGTGATCGGCCAGGCCTGCGAGTTCGACTACTCCGGCACCCAGGCGTGCAAGGTCCTGCGCGAGGAGGGCCTGCGGGTGATCCTGGTCAACTCGAACCCGGCCACGATCATGACCGATCCCGACTTCGCCGACGCGACCTACGTCGAGCCGCTGACCGTCGAGGCGGTCCGCGCCATCATCGCCAAGGAGCGCCCCGACGCGCTGCTGGCAACACTCGGCGGCCAGACCGCCCTCAACCTCGCCGTCGACCTGTCGCAGGCGGGGGTGCTGGAGGAGTTCGACCTCGAGGTACTGGGGGCGGACCTGGAGGCGATCCAGACCGCCGAGGACCGCCAGCGGTTCAAGGAGGCCATGGACGAGATCGGGCTGGAGTCCGCGCGGTCAACCTACGTGCGCACCGAGGAGGAGGCACAGGGCGCGGCCCAGGAGTACGGCTTCCCCGTGGTGCTGCGGCCGTCCTACACGCTCGGGGGCAAGGGCGGCGGCATCGCCAACGACCGCGACGAGCTGACCCGGATGATCCGGCAGGGCCTGTACGACTCGCCGGTGCACGAGGTGCTGGTCGAGGAGTCGGTGATCGGGTGGAAGGAGTTCGAGCTCGAGGTCATGCGCGACCGGCACGACAACTGCGTGGTGATCTGCTCGATCGAGAACCTCGACGCGATGGGCGTGCACACCGGCGACTCGATCACCGTGGCGCCGGCGATGACGCTGTCCGACCCGGAGTACCAGCGGATGCGCGACGCCGCCTTCGCCGTGCTGCGCCGCATCGGGGTGGAGACCGGCGGGTCCAACGTGCAGTTCGCCGTCGACCCGGAGACCGGCCGACAGCTGGTGATCGAGATGAACCCGCGGGTGTCACGCTCCAGCGCGCTGGCGTCCAAGGCGACGGGGTTCCCGATCGCGAAGATCGCTGCGAAGCTGGCGATCGGCTACACCTTGGACGAGATCGCCAACGACATCACCCGCGAGACCAAGGCCGCCTTCGAGCCGTCGATCGACTACGTGGTCGTCAAGGTGCCGCGCTTCACCTTCGAGAAGTTCCCCGGCGCCGACGACCGGCTCACCACCAAGATGAAGTCGGTCGGCGAGGTGATGGCGATGGGCCGGACCTTCAAGGAGGCGTTCAACAAGGCGCTGCGTTCGCTGGAGGACGGCACGATCGGGTTCGGGGCGGGCGCCCCGTTGGAGGTCGACGACGACGCCCTGGCCGAGGCTCTGGCGCGACCGACCTCGGATCGCCTCCGCGCCGTGGACGAGGCGCTGACGCGTGGTTGGAGCGTCGAGCGGGTCAGCGCGCTGACCGGCTACGACCCGTGGTTCACCGACCAGATGCTGCAGCTGGTCGAGCGCCGCCGCTACCTGCGCGGCCACGAGCACCTGCAGGCCGTGCCCGACGACCTGCTGCGCGAGGCCAAGCGCGACGGCTTCTCCGACATGCACCTCGCCAGGATCTGGCAGACCTCCGAGGACGCGGTGCGGGTGCGGCGCCACGCCGCCGGCATCCGGCCGGTCTTCAAGACCGTCGACACCTGCGCCGCCGAGTTCGAGGCGTTCACGCCCTACCACTACTCGACCTACGAGGACGAGGACGAGGTCCGCGACTCCGACCGCGACAAGGTGATCGTGCTCGGCAGCGGGCCGAACCGCATCGGGCAGGGGGTGGAGTTCGACTACTGCTGCGTGCACGCGGTGTTCGCGCTGCGCGACGCCGGGTACGAGACCATCATGGTCAACTGCAACCCGGAGACGGTCTCCACCGACTACGACACCGCCGACCGCCTCTACTTCGAGCCGCTCACCTTCG
>CAYVJT010000258.1:0-5132 GCA_964451855.1 uncultured Actinomycetota bacterium | reverse complement strand
CCCTGATCGCCCCGACACCGACCGGCGCGGCGGTAGCGGGAGTGTAGGAGCGGCGCTGCCGCCGCCCAACGCCGAGACTCCCGGACCAGCCCCGTGCCCGGCGTGGCCCCGGGTCGCTGCCTGCCCGGAGCGCCTTCCGGCCTCGGCTTCCGGGTCCGGGTCCATCGATGTGAAGTCTGTGGTGCGTCGGTGCACTGGACGCTTCACGTCTCACGGATCGCGGGGTGCTTGAGGTCGAGCTGTGAAGCGTCGGGTGCGGGGCTGCACTGCAGGCTTCTCGCCTCGCCAGACATGGGGGACGGGTGACCGGCGAGGCTCGCCGCAGACCTCGGCATCGCGTGGTGGTTGGCGAGGCTCGCTGCAGATGGCGGTGTCACGTGGTGGTCTGCGAGGTTGTCCCCAGGCGGAGCATCTCATCGGCCGACCTCGCTGGGCGGAAGGCAAGATGGTGAGATGGATCCTTGGCCTGCACTCGTCACCGCCACACTGAGACGTCACGGTGTCGCGGATCCCGACCTTGCCGAGATCTGCGGCATCTCGGCCAACCGCTTCTACCGCCGGACGGCCCGGGAGGGATGGGATGCCCCGGCGCCTCGCGTTCGTGTCCATCCAGCAGCTGGCCCGTCAACGCAGCGTCTGCTGCTGGAGGTCTGTGGGACCACAGGCGGACCGGCGGCCGCGAGCCATGAGACGGCTGCCTGGCTCCATGGACTGCGGCGACGACCGCCTGAACGATCGACGATACTGACCCCGTACTCGGTGCTGCTGCCGACACGCGGACGGGTGGAGACCCGGCGCGCACGCTGGCTCGAGGACGCCGACCTCACCGAGATCGATGAGGTGCCGACCTTGGCCGTTCCGGCCATGTTCATCTCGCTCGCCTCGCTCCCTGCGGAGACGCTCTGGCATCGGCTGATCGATGCTGTCCATCGCGGACTCACGACGCCCACCGAGCTCCTCGACCGCCTCTCGACGGTCGGTTCGGTCGTTGGCCGGGGTCGCCTACGGGAGCAGTGTCAGCGACTCTCATCGTCGCGGATCGAGTCGAGGTTCCAGGACGACGTCGCTGCGGAGCTGGAGCGACGAGGGTACGGCGCGCAGCGATCGACACGCCGGATCGAGACCGCCGATGGGGTCGGCCTGGAGGTCGACGTGCCGCTCCCGGCGTGGCAGATCGCGGTCGAGCCCGACGCCTAGCACCGGACGCGCGAGCAGCGCCGTGTCGATCGGCGAAGGGAGGCAGCGTTCGCTGGCATCGACTGGGTACGCGTGCCGATCGACTGGCGTGACTGGCACCTCGATCGCGACCACGTCATCGCCGCCATCGACGCGGCGATCGTCGCGCAGCAACGTCGAGGGATCGGCCGCAGCACACCTCTCCCTGAGAGGTGATCGCGTGGAGAGGCGTGACCGAGCCCGATCGCTTGGGGCGGCGTGAGCATGGGCGGGTGTGAAGGGCCGGGTGCAGGGGTGCACTGCAGGGTTCACGCCTTGCTTGGGGTGTCAGGCGCCACCTCCTTTGAAGGATGCTCGCGTCACGTTTCGCGAGGACGAGATGGTGCCGGGGTGGTCGGCGCGCAGGGTCGGCTGAGGAGGCCGGTTCCATCACCTCTGCTGTCGTCTGCTGGATCTCGATCGCTGTGCTCGCTGATGGATCGACGGACTCTGCTGCCTCCAGCACGGCGCGGGCCACGCCAGGCGCGTGTTCCGGGAGGCTTGGCGGCGGGGGACGGTGCGGTCCTTCGCCGCGAGGCCCGTGGTCCGCGACGGCCGACAACCAGTACGGCCCGCTGGTCGCGGGCCGGGTTCGCGCGAGGATCTCACAACCGGACTCGAACGGCGTCCTCGGTGCTCCCGGCGACCCTTCGAATGTGGACGACCCGACCGCATGGCAGGCTGGGTGGCTCTCGTGTGGCGCGTTCACGGTCCTCGTGCCATCCTTGATGGGTTCCACAGACCTGGAGGGCAGCATGGCTACCGAAAGGATCCACCGGACCACCTCCGCCGACGGGACCGAGATCGCCGGGCGGGTGCGCGGCCAGGGGCCGCCGCTGGTCCTGACCCATGCCGGTCTCGGCGACGGCGACCTCGACTGCGGCGAGCTCGCGTCGCTGCTCAGCGACCGGTTCACCTGCTACCTGCCGAGCACCCGCAACCGGGGCCTGAGCGGTCACAGCGACGACCTCGGCATCGAGCGCCACGTCGAGGACCTCGTCGCGTTCGTCGAGAGCATCGGTGAGCCGGTCGGCGTGACGACCTGGTCGGGCGGCGCCATCGCGATGCTCGGGGCCGCGGCACGCACGAGGGCGATCTCGGCGGTTGCACTCCACGAGCCGCTCGTGGTGGAGCTGCTCGACGAGGAGGACAACGCCCGCTTCGAGGCCGCCGTCGAGCACATGGCCGGACTCGCCGAGCAGGGCAGGCTGACCGAGGCGGCCGAGGACTGGATGCCCGACTGGGCGGACGAGAAGGAGATGGCCTCGTTGGCGGCGTCGGGCTACTTCGAGGCGGCCGGACCGTACGTGCCGGTCCTTCTGGGCCAGCTCGAGGGGCTGGCCGAGGCCCATGGAACCAGCCCGACCGATCCCTCCGAGCTTGCACGGATCATGGCGCCGGTGCTGGTCCTGCAGGGATCGCAGACCACCAGGCGTTGGTTGATCGACAGCGTGCGTCACGTGGCCGAGCACGTACCCGACGCCCGCGTCCGCGAGGTCCCGGGGGCGGGCCACTCGGGCATGCCGGCGCAGCCGGAGAAGGTCGCCGACGAGCTGGCTCGGTTCTTCGCCGCGTAGCACGCGGGCGTCGCAGGGTGCTGAGCCGTGTCAGCCCAAGGTGTGGTGAGGGTGTGGTGAGCGGCGGCGTGGACCATTGCGGTACGTCGTCCCACGCGAACGTCTGCTGCCCGCGCAGGGGCTCTCGTTCCGGGCACGGAAGTCAAGTCAAGATGGCAGCAGCACCCGTTGCAACAAGCGGCCACCCGGGCCGAAGTGTGGCCGGCCGTCCGGACCTTGGCCCGAAGGGCCGCGCTGACGAACCAGGCCACAACCGTAGCCGTAGGTGCACGATGCTCGCAAGGGTCTGAGGGTGGCAGCACCACCGCTGCTGTCCGTATCTCACCAACACCCGCTGCCGAACAGGCCAGCTCCTCACGGCGGGCACCCAGATGCCGTAGCCGGGCGTAGGTCTCGTCGGTGCGTTCGGGCAGGTAGCAGCGCAGCTGTGCGGCCAGATCGGCGATCAAGATCGCGTCACGCTGATCGGAACGATCCCGGGTCGAATCCTCACGTTCGCGTTCGCGGTGGACCAGCAGCGGCTGAACACACACACCAGATCGAGATCGAGCCCGAGCCGGTCACACTGCTCAGCGTCGACCCGCCACCGATGTCCGGTCGGCTCGCACGCCACCACCACGTCATCGAACCCAGCACCCTGGGCCTGTTCGCGGGCCCACACCAGCGCCGGCGTGCCCACACCAGCGCCGGCTCGAGCTGCCACGCACGAGTGTCGGACAGCCCTCGGCGGCCGAGCACCGCCCCATCATGGTCCACGACCACAAGCTCCTGGACCTCATCGGCCAGATCGATCCCGCAGACCGCCCGGTCACGCGCGACAAGTTCGCGCAGCCGCCGCCGTCGGTCGTTGCGCCGGACATCACCGCGCGAGAGTTCTGTACGGTTACCCATAGGACATCCTCCCGGTGGTTGGGACACCAAGCCCGAACATCCACGGGGGATGTCCCGTTTCAACCACTACGGGAGTTACCCGGCCACCAGCTTGCTGGTGGCCGGACCCGGGTCCCGGCTCAGGCCAGGGGCACTGCGTACCGCCAGATCGCGATCGCGTGGAGCGTCGCGCCGACGAGCACCAGCGAGTGGAAGACCTCGTGGAAGCCGAACCAGGACGGGCAGGGGTCGGGAGCGCGCAGCGCGTACACGACACCACCGGCGAGGTAGACCGCGCCACCGGCAGCGATCAGCAGGACGCCGTGCAGTGGGAGGGCCTCGATGATGTGGAGCAGCGGGATCGCCGCAAGGGCACCGAACGAGGCGTAGGCGGCCACCGACAGCCAACGCGGACCCTTCAGGGGGGAGGCGGCAACCACCGCGCCAACGATCGCGATGGTCCAGGCGATGACCAGGCTCCAGGTCCGCCAGGCGCCGCTCAGGGTATGGACAGCGATGGGCGTGAAGCTCGCGGCGATAAACAGTTGGATCATGGCGACGTCGACATGTGCGAGCAGCCGGGTGACCCGTGCGGGCCAGCGTGGCAGGTGGTAGAGCCCCGAGGTGGTGAACAGCCCGATGAGGGCGAGCCCGAACACCGCCACGCTCAACCGGGGGAGCCCGGGGGTCGCTGCCCGCCAGAGCAGGATGGCCACGATCGCGGCCACGGGGGCGGAGACGGTGTGGATGACGCCGCGCAGCCGTGGCTTGGTCGGCACGTCCGACGGCGCTGCATCGTTGGCCGCCGGCGCTGCATCGTTGGCCGCGCCGGAACGCTCGGTCCCTCCCACGGTGTGCCCTCCTCCGCGACGTCGTGGGGCGTCCAACAGAGCGGTCAAGGTCGTGCTCTCCAGCATGCTACCGCTGGGGCCGCTGGCGGACACCGTCGAAGTGCGGTGACCTGGTCCAGCCAGGGACCCTTCGTCGCCGTGGCCGGAACCTGTGGCGCGGTGGCACGCGCGCAGGGAAAGGGACTGCACGAACTCCAGTTCGTCAGCGCGGACGATGGGGGCCTCCGCGGGGGCTCGGTCGCGGTAGTGGTAGTCACGTCGACGATGGCTGACCCTAACGCCGACCGTTCCTTCGACGCAGTGCTGAGGGCAGCCACGCACAGCTCAAGCGGCCGAGCGGGGTCGTCCAGCGACACAAACATCATGTCCAGTCTGCGCGTAACGAAACGCAACCACGGCTTACTAGCCCGCGCTGAAGTGAACCAGCGGGACTGTTGCGGGGCTCTGAAGCTGCCGCGCAGTCATGTCATCGCACGTCACCACTTGCATGTCCCGCGGAGGGAGGTCCAGCCGGACTCGGCGCCCTGGTTGGTAGCCTGATCCCGAGCTCCGAGACCGAACGTGTGCTCGGCGGCAAGCTGCGTGACGAGTCGAGCTACCCGTTCGATAGGAACTGCAG
>CAYVJT010000257.1:0-5137 GCA_964451855.1 uncultured Actinomycetota bacterium | reverse complement strand
GGGCAGGGCGGGTCGAGTGAGGAGCCCTGCCGGGTACCGTCGGTGCAGGACCGGATCCACCGGTCAGTCCCCGCCGTCCGCCGATCACACCGATCGTGGAGCACCGATGTCCAGCCTCGAGCCCGGGCAGGGTCCGCTCGATCCCGACGGACCCGACCGCACGGGTCCCGCTCCCGACGGCCCCGATCCCGAGGACGCCGCTGCCGAGGGCCCCGGTCCCGAGGACGGGGACGACCTCGATGCGTTGCGCACCCGCGGGCGGGGTCGCTGGATCCTCGCGGTGCTGCTCGTGCTCGCGCTGGTGGTCCCGGTCAGCGGGGTGTTCGTCGACCAGCTGGACTTCAGCCGCTCCGCAGACGAGGTGCAGGAGCAGCTGGGCTCAGGGGACCCGTTGCTCGATGCCGTCCTGCTCGTCCGTACGGTGCGCTGCGACGGGCAGGTCTCGACCGGCAGCGCCTTCGCGTTGGAGGTCGATGGCGAGACGATGATCGTCACCAACCGTCACGTGGTCGATCGGGCCGGCTCGATCGGGGTCCGTCCGCTGACCGGAGGCCCGTCCGAGCGGGTGGCCTCCCACCGGGTCTCGCCGACGCGCGACGTGGCGGTGCTGTCCCTGGGGGAGGGTGTGAGCGAGCCGACCGCGCTCGTCGCGGCGGACCGGGTGGCGACCGGCGCGTCGATCCGCATCGTCGGCTTCCCGGGCGGCCGTCCCGCGGCCTCCGACGGCACCATCGCGGAGCAGGTCAGCCGTCGGATCCTGCTCGACGTGTCGGTGCAGCAGGGCAGTTCGGGCTCACCCGTCGTCAACGACGACGGCGAGGTGGTCGGTCAGGTCGTCGCCCAGACCGATGACGGCCGCGGGTTGGCCCTGCGGATCTCCGAGGTCTTGGACGCGGCCCGCACCACGATCCCTGCCCCCGCCTGCTGACCGGGCAGCACGTCCCGGGGCCGTCCCGTCTCAGTCGTCCTCGTCGACCAGGGACTCGGGATCGATCAGGCCACCGGCCGCGGCCAGGGCGCCGGCGGTGCTCACCGAACGGTCGTAGACGGCGGTGAAGTAGTGCACGGCGATCTGCTCGTGTCCCGGCAACGGCGGGGGGCCCAGTGACCGGGGGACCGCCGCCGGCTCGTCGGTGATCCGGATGTCGGCCGGGCTGGTGGGCAGCTTGGCGGGGTCACCCCAGAAGCCCGTCCCCCCGTGGGACGGCTTGCGCCGCTTGCGGTTGCGGCGGCCACCCTGGGAGCCCTTGCCGCCACCCTTCTGCCCACCGGAGGAGCCCTTGCCACCCTGCGGTGCGCCGCCCCCCTTGCCGCCCTGCGGCGGCCCCTGGGAGCGGTTGCCGCCCCCGCCGCCGCGTCCGCGGCGGGAACGACGCCGACCACCCGAGCGCTGCTGCGGGTCGCCGCTGCCGCTGTCGTTGCGATCGTTGGTCATCATGCAGCGTCTCCCTTGACCTCGAGTGGGGCCTCGAGATCCTCGGCCAGCAGCACGTCCGGAGCGATCCCCAGCGCCTGGCGCAGTTGGTCGCTGTCGAGGTCGCCGACGGAACTGGACCGGGGCAGCGCGATGTCGGCGATGCGTCGCTTGCCTGCGACCACCTCCTCGACACGCTCGTCGACGGTGCCAGGGACCACCAGCCGGTGGGCGACCACCGTGTTGGTCTGGCCGATCCGCCACACCCGGTCGCGGGCCTGGTCCTCGACCGCCGGGTTCCACCACCGGTCGTAGAGGACGACGTGGCTGGCCGCGGTGAGGTTCAACCCCGTCCCACCGGCCTTGAGGGACAGCACCAGCGCTCCAGCGCCGTCACCTGACTGGAAGTCCTTGACCATCGTGTCCCGCGCTCCGCGGGACAGCCCACCGTGGTAGCAGTTGATCTGCACCCCGGTCCGCTTCGTCAGGTGCTTCGCGAGGCGCTCGCCCCACGTCGCGAAGTGGGTGAAGATCAGCATCCGCTCGTCGGACTCGAAGACGTTGTCGACGATCTCCTCGAGCCGGGCGAGCTTGCCCGAGCGGCCCTCGAGTGGTTCGTCGTCCCCGGTGTAGGCCGCCGGGTGGTTGCAGATCTGCTTGAGGGCGGTGATCGCGGCGAGCACGGCCCCCTTGCGCCTGGTGGTCGCCTCCTCGTCGGCGGTCTTGGCGACCAGTTCGTCGAGTACCGCCTGGTACAGCCCGATCTGCTCGGTGGTCATCGGACAGTGGTCGAGCGCATCGATGCGGTCCGGGAGCTCCTCGGCGATGACGGGTTCGGCCTTCGTGCGTCGGAACACCAGCACGCCGTTGAGCGTCTTGAGCGCCGACTCGGCACCGCTGGCCCCCTCCGCCGCCTTCTGCATCTGTGCCACGAAGGTCGCGCGGTCGCCGAGCAGGCCGGGGTTGACGAAGTCCATCAGCGACCACAGGTCACCGAGCCCGTTCTCGATCGGGGTGCCCGTGAGCACGACGCGGGTGCGCGCGTCGAGACGCCGCAGCTGCTGCGCCGTCTCGCTGGCCGGGTTCTTGATGACCTGAGCCTCGTCGAGGACCAGCTTGCCCCAGCGGATCTGCGTCAGGGCGTCGATGTCGCGCACGGCGGTGCCGTAGGTGGTGAGCAGCACATCGGCGTTGGCGACCTCGTCGGCGATCTGATCGCCCGAGGCACGCGACTGGCCGTGGTGGACGGCCACCCGCAGGGCCGGGACGAAGTTGCGCGACTCGGAAGCCCAGTTGCCGACCACGGCGGGAGGCGCGATCACCAGCGCCGGTCCGTGCTCGGCGACACCCAGCAGGTGCGCCAGCATCGTCGGGGTCTTGCCGAGCCCCATGTCCAGGGCGAGGCAGCCGCCGAGCCCGGCCGAGTCGAGGAACTCCAGCCACGCCAGCGCGTCGGCCTGGTAGCTGCGCAGCTCCCCTTCGAACCCTTCCGGCTTGGTCGGAGGATCCTCCGGGATGTCACCGGCGGACCGCAGGAGCTCCGCGGCCCAGCCGTCACCCGCGACCGAGATGGGGTGCCCGAGGGCCGTCCCGTCGAGCCCGAGCGCGTAGCGCAGCATGTCCGCGCCGGAGAGCCGCTTCTGGTCGGCGCGTTCCGCGAGCGCGGCGGCCGCGGCCTCGAGGTCGGCGTGGGACACCTCGACCCAGCGGCCCTGGGACTTGACCAGCGGACGCGACTCCTTCGACAGGCGTTCGATGTCCTCGGCACTGAGCTCGACGTCGTCGAAGACCGCCGACCAGCGCACGTCGGAGAGCTGCTGGGCGCCGACCGCGGTCTCCTGGGCTCCCATGGACGTGATGCGCAGCGACGGGGTCGCCTTCTTCGGCGCCAGCGGTGGGACCCGCACCTCGAAGCCGGCGGACTCCAGCACCGACCCCATGTTGGTCATGAGGTCCCAGGCCTCGTCCTGGCTGAGGATGACCTGGCCGCGCCGGGTGTCCTTGCCGCGTGCCAGGGGCTCGTAGAGCCCTTCGAGGCGCTCGAGCTCGCGCTTCAGCCGTTCCTTGCGCTCGTGGTTGGCGCGCGACATCGCTGCCTCGACGTTCTCGTCCTTGCGGCGACCGTCCGAGGTCAGGGTGCGCAACAGCCAGGCGTCGCCCTCGTCCGGGGGGTCGAGCTGCACGATCAGCGCGAAGCGGGTGGTCCCGGTGACGCTCTCGGCCCACGTCTTGAGGCCCTTGCGGACCTCCGTGCCCTGTTGGTGCGGCGCTTCGAAGGTCGAGCCGTCCAGGCGGGCGAGGGCCGTCTCCGCGATCTCCGAGGCGCGCTGCGGCTGCGGCGGCGGAGCGGGAACCTCGACCCGCGCGGCCGCCTCGCGGCAGATCGCGTCCACGAACCCGGAGACGATCGTGCTGGTGACCTTGCGGGGATCGCGCTGGCGCTCGACGGCCGCGATCGTCCCCGGCATCGCCTTGGCGAGACCCGTCAGCTCGTCGTGATCGACCAGTGTCGGCTCCCACCGGACCGCGAAGAACGACCGGTTGCCGGGTGCGTCGCCGACCTTGCGGAGCTGGGGGACCATGCGCCCCTGGGCGACGAGCCGCACGGCCAGGGCTGCCGCCACGCCCATCCAGGTGACGCTCGCGCCCAGCTGGTCGTCGTCGGCGGTGTTGCCCAGGGAGACGAGCCAGCCCAGGCTCTGGCGGATCGGCGCGACGAGCGCTTCCGCCGAGCGACCACCCGGGATCGAGACGGGGTCGGTGGGCTCCCAGCTCGCTGGCGAGGTCCCTGCGGCCTCGAGGCGTTGGCGGACGGCCTCGACAGGTTCCGGCGGATGCTCGCCACCGGCAGCCCACGCCACGATGTCGCCGTTGTGCCACGACAGCTGCAGCTGGGGGTGCGGGATCGTCGGTTCGCTCGGCGCCTCGTCGCGGCGGTCGCCGTCGGCTGCGGGTTGCTGCCGGGCCTCGCGGGGCTTCGACCTCGCGCGCTGTGGCGCACGGTCGCGCTGCTGCGGCGACCCTGGCGGTGCGGGGATCGGCGGGACGACGGGACGTTCGCCGGTCAGTTCGACGAGCGCCTCGTCGATCCGGTCGCGTTCCGACTCGAAGTCGGCGAGGACCAGGGCGCGCTCGGGTCCGGTGACCTCGATCGCCAGGCGTTCGATCCTGGCCTGGACGTCGCGGCGCAGCGCCTTGAGCGCGATGACCCACTGGTCCTCGTGCGCTTCCAGCAGGGCGACGTCCTCCTCGGAGGCGAACCCGTCCAGATGGCTCTGTGCGAGCTCCTGAACGTCGTCCAGCGTGAGCTTCGAGCTCCGCGTGTTGGTCGTGATGGTGATCTCTTTCGTACGGGCGTCACAACGCTTCGGCTGCGCTGCCTCTCGCTGCTGGTCGCCGCCGGTCTCCCCGGTCGGTCCGGCGCGGCCTCATCACCGCGGCGGATGGTCACCGCACGTCGTCGCGTACCCCAACGCGCTCCCGCCTGATGGGCGAAGGCCTGGTGTCCGGCACGCACACTGGCGGGTGTCTCCCCCGCCACAGGCAAGGAGCGGGACGACCGAGCCTCTCGCATCGCCACCATCGGCGACCGGGTGACCGACCCCTATCCGCGGGTCCTGCGCATCAGGCCCGGGTACGGCGCGGCTGTGTAGCGGCTACCGACGGTTACCCACAGACTACCTGGGATGGCGCCTTGGCGACAGTAGGAGTGTGTCCGGACGC
>CAYVJT010000256.1:0-5202 GCA_964451855.1 uncultured Actinomycetota bacterium | reverse complement strand
GGGCTAGGCGCCGTAGAGCTCGAACCCGGAGCCGCCGCGGCGGTAGGCGACCCGCGCGATCTGCAGCATCGCGTCGTCGTCGTTGCTCTCGAGCTGGTCGAGGTTGCGGTCCACCCGTCGCGCCGCCCGCGTGCAGTAGGTCTCCGCGATGAAGCGTTCGGTCGCGGTGCCCTCGGCACCCTCGTCGTTCATCAGCGCGGTGACCCGCGACAGCGTGGCCACCTGCGCCGTGATGTCCATCGCCGCGTGGGCGAGCCGCTTCTGCTGGAGCTGTTCGGTCCGCACCTGCTGTCCGTGGCGGCGCAGCAGGGACTCCGAGGAGCTACGCAACCGTGAGACCTGGTCGCTGACCGGCTCGGCCAGCTTGCGCAGCTCCGGGTGGACGTGGGTGAGCCGTGGTGGATCGACGCGACGTTTGACCTTCGACAGGACGTAGTCCAGGACCAGCCCCCCGGAGCGCACGGGCGAGCCGAGCAGGTCGAGGTCGGCGAGCTCCTCCAGCTCGTCACCGACCACCTTGAGCCCGGACAGGGCGACGAAGGCGCGCAGGACGTCGTTGGCCCCCTCGAAGATCGGGAAGATCCTGATGTCACGGAGGATCTTCGCGTAGGGCGCGTCGTTCATGTACGCCTCGCCGCCGGCGAGCTGGAAGGCCCGGTTGGCGGCGTACCAGAGGAACTCGGTGCCGGCGATCTTGACCATCGCCGACTCGAGGCTGACGTCCTCCACACCGTTGTCCATCATCCCGGTCGTCAGGTAGCTGGTGGCCTCGAGGCCGTAGAGGTACGAGGCCATCCAGGCGATCTTCTCCTGGACGAGCTCGAACTCCGCCAGTGGCTGCCCGAACTGGTGGCGCTCCTGGACGTGCTCGGTCGTGAGGTCGATCAGCTTCTTCACCGCGCCGACGGAGCCGGTCCCCAGCGACATGCGGCCGTCGTTGAGGATGTTCATCGCGATCTTGAACCCGTCCCCAGGGTCGCCGAGGACGTTCTCCGGCGGGACGCGCACGTCGGTGAAGGTCAGGTGGCGCAGGTCGTTGCCGCGTAGCCCCATCGTGTCGTAGCGGAAGGGTGACTCGAAGCCCTCCATGTCCGGCGTCAGGATCAGAGCGACGTGTCCGTGCTCCTCGCTCCGAGCGAAGCACACGACCACGTCGCGGTTGCCGTTGCCGATCCACCGCTTCTCGCCGTTCAACCGCCACGCACCGTCGGACTCACGCTCGGCCCGGGTCTGCAGGTCGTAGGCATCGGAGCCGGTGGTCGGCTCCGTCAGCGCGAAGGCCGCCAGCTTGCTGCCCGTCGCCAGGTCCGGGAGGAAGCGTTCCCGCTGCTCGTCGTTGCCGAACAGGTGGATGCCCTTGGCGCCGATCGACTGGTGCACCCCCATGACCACCGCCAGGGTCGCGTCGATCCGACCGAACTCCTCGCTCACCCGGCAGTAGGCCGTCTGGGACAGGCCCTGGCCGCCGTGGACCGGGTCCATGTACAGCCCCATCAGCCCCGCCTGTCCGAGGGCCGCGATCACCTCGTCGCCGACCCACCGCCGCTCCTCGACCTCACGCGGGTCGTAGAGCTCGTCGGTGATGCGGTACAGCTCGCCGATCAGGTCGCTGACCCGCCGGCGTTCGTCACGCACCATCTTCGGGTACGGCGTCGCCAGGTCCTGGTGCAGCTCACCGAGGAAGAGGCTCTTCGCGAAGGAGGGCGTGCTGAGCCCCTCGTCGGGGGCCGTCTCGTCGCCCGATGACCTCGAGGTGGTCGCGGCCTCGGCGCGGTGGCGCGGATCGTCCTGCACGGTGGCCTCACGGCTCTCGTCGGCGTCCGACTCGGTCACGGTCCGTCCTTCCCCGTCGCTACGGTGCACCCTATCCAGGCGCGATCGTGGGGCGCCCAGGCGCCCATGCGCCCACGTTCACACCTTCGACGCCAACGACGCGCTCACAGCACACGATCCGAGAGGAGGCACCGGGTGGCTCGACAGATCGCGCGGAGCGACCACGTCGGTCGTCCCGAACTCCTCGGCTTCATCCAGGACCGCCATCGACACGTGCTCGTGACCCGCCGCGGCGATGGCACACCGCAGCTGTCCCCGGTCGCCGGCGGGGTGGACGATGACGGACGCATCGTGATCGCCAGCTACCCGCAGCGCGCCAAGGTGGCGAACCTGCGCCGGGATCCGCGTGCCAGCGTGCTCGTGCTCTCCGACGACTGGAACGGTGCCTGGGTCCAGGTCCACGGGTCAGGTGAGGTGCTCGACGTGCCGGACGCCGTCGAGCCGCTGGTCGGCTACTTCCGCGCGATCTCCGGCGAGCACCCGGACTGGGACGAGTACCGCCAGGCGATGATCGATCAGGGCAAGTGCCTGCTCCGCATCACGATCGAGGCGTGGGGACCCATCGCGACGGGCGGGTTCCCACCCGAACTGGTCCCGGACGCAGGCTAGAGCCGCAGGAGCACCGCCGATGCTCCCTCAGGAGCAGATCCGCGACCACCACCGTCGCCACTTCGAGGGCTTCGCGAAGGAGGCGTGCCACGACTCCGCACTGTACGAGCGGCTCGCCCGTGCGCTCGCGACCGATGAGACGGCGGTGCAACTGCTCGCGCACGCGCCACCCTCCCAGCGTCGCGCGAACCTGCTCTTCGCCGCGGTCCACGATCTGCTGCTCGACGGCATCGAGCACCCCCTGGCTCGCTTCTACCCGTCGGTCGGCGGGCAGCGCCTCGATGCCGACGGCGTCCCTGGCGAACGCGAGGTTGATGAGGTGGTCACGGCCTTCCGTGACCTGCTGTCGATCGCGCAGGAGCGGATCGTCGAGACGATCCGCCGCCGTCGTACGCAGACCAACGAGGTCGGGCGCGGTGCCGCGCTCTGGCCCGCACTGCACCAGGTGGCAGGGTGGGCCGCCGGACGTCCGCTGGCGCTGGTCGAGATCGGGTGCAGCGCCGGGCTTCTCCTCCACCTCGACCGGTACCGATACCGATCAGCGGCCCCGAACGCCGATATGGGCCCCGGTCCGGGGGATGGCGGCACCATCAGCTCCGAGGTTCGAGGCATCCCTCCGCGGATCACCACGCCGCCCGTCATCACGCAGCGCATCGGCATCGACCTGCAGCCGCTCGATGTCACCGACGACGCGGACGTCCGCTGGCTGCGGGCCTGCGTCTGGCCCGAGAGCCTCACGCGGCTCGCACGCCTCGACGCCGCGGTCGGGGTCGCACGCCAGAACCGCGACGTTCAACTCCTCCGGGGCGAGGTCACGCAGGTGCTGCCGTCGGTGCTCACCGACCTCCCGGACGACGTCGTCCCGTGCGTGTTCCACAGTGCGACGTTTGCCTACCTCGACCCGCAGCAGCGCGACCACCTCGCCGGGACCCTGGGCAGCGTCGGGAGCGGTCGCGATCTCGCGTGGCTGTCCCTCGAGGGGCCCTTCCTCGAACCCTTCGCATCGATGGCCGGCGACACCACCGACGGAACAACGTTCCTACTCGGGTCGACCGTCTGGCGCGACGGGACCCGCGAGGACCGGCTCCTCGCACGTGCGCACCCACACGGCGCTTGGGTCGAACACCTCTGTGCACCGTGATCGCTGCACACCGATCCGGTCGCACGGCCCCTTGCCGCCGATCACCCGGTCGAAGGCAGCCAGGGAGGTCGTGGCGCCTCGATGCGCTCCAGTGACGAGGGCACGTCGGCGAACCGTTCCGTGCGCTCCTGCCAGTCGTGGTAGGCCTGGGTGATCTCGTCCTTGTCGCGGGCGACGAAGTTCCACCACATCGACACCTGCTCACCGAGCGGCTCGCCACCGAGGAGCAGGAAGCGGGTCGCGTCGGCCTCGGCCGCGATGGGGAGCTCGTCCACGCCTGGCGGGACCAGGCCGAGCCACCCCGGCTCGAGGACGTCCTCGCCGACCTTGACACGGCCGTCGAGCGGGACGACGCAGTGCTCGAAGGTGGCCTGGGTCGGCAAGGTCGCGACCCCACGGTCGAAGGTCAGGTCGGCGCCCATCAGCGCGGTGTCGGTCCGGGCCGGTGAGGCGGCGTCAGCGAAGGTCCCGGCGATGACCAGGCCGCGGACGTCGTCGACCTCGACCTGCGGCAGGTCGCCGTGGTGCTCGAACGCGGAAGCACCGTGACGGGTCTCCTCCGGCTGGGCGATCCACATCTGGACGCCTCGGAACGGCGGTCGTGCGGCGAGTTCCGCGTGGGCGATCCCGTGCCCTGCGGTCATCAGGTTGAGCTGACCGGGCCGGATCGTCTGCTCGGTCCCGAGGGAGTCGCTGTGCAGCGCGTCACCCTCGAGGAGCCAGGTCACCGTCGACAGCCCGATGTGCGGATGCGGCCCCACCTCCATCGGGTCCGGCTCCTCCGCGTCCGCCGGGCCCATCAGGTCGACGAAGCACCAGGCACCGACGGTGCGACGCCCCTTCGTCGGCAGCACGCGTGCGACCGGCATGCCACCGACCTCGGTGCTGCGACCCTCGCGGGCCTCGATCCGTGGGAGGTCCTCGTTCTCGCAGCGGGCGTCTGCGTCCTGGACGGGTCCGCTCATCTGGGGCCTCCTCGTGCGGTCGTGGAGCCGCCGGACCTCGTATGGGGTTGCCGGGTCAGGGGTAGGCGCGTGCAGGTCGGGCGGTCTGCGGGTCGGCTCAGCGTCGGCCCGGTTCGATGGGGTCGTGGCCGAGGCTCGCCAGGACCGTCCGCGCGAGCTCGGCGTCCTCAGCCGGGACCATCACGGCGTACCCCTCCACCCAGTCCAGCGAGGGGATCGCCGACGCCATCAGGGTCGTGGCGTCCAGGTCCTGGACCTGCAACGCGGCGGCGAGCAGCTGGGCGGATGCGTGGCTCGAGGCCACCGCAACCGGCGTCTGCTCCTGGCGCTCCACCTGCTCGAACACGGCTCGTCGACCTCTCGGATCCTCGGGCGGGGGACGAGCGTGCCACACCGCCGCCAGGCTCGCCTGACGACTGCAGTCGCCACCCTGGTCCGCTAGCTTCGACCTGCGATGCGCGCCTGTGCGCGCCGAGACCTGCACACACCCCCCTGCATCCACCCCCTGCATCCACCCCCTGCATCCACCCCTGGTGTCGCGTTCCCCGCCGGAGGCACTGGCGACGAGCTGGCACCACCACAGACCAGGAGCGACGCAGCCGTGGCCGACGTCGAACTGCCCCAACTGGGCGAATCCGTCACCGAAGGCATCAT
>CAYVJT010000255.1:0-5210 GCA_964451855.1 uncultured Actinomycetota bacterium | reverse complement strand
ACCTCGACGAGAAGCTCGCGCCCTGGATGGCCGCGGTCCACGACAACCTCTACGCGCTGCTGCGGCGTGACGACGGTCCCGCGAGCCGCGGCACCCGTGAGCATCGGCAGGTGCAGTCGACGATCGAGGCGTTGGTCGACCGCGGGCAGCTGGAGCTCGCCGCGATCACCTACCTGCGCGGGCGGTCGATCACCGACGAGTTCGTCGTGGTCGACGAGGCGCAGAACATCGAGCTGTCGGCGCTGAAGGTCGTGCTCACCCGGATGGCGACCGGGTCCAAGGTGGTGTTCTGCGGCGATCTCGGCCAGGTCGACAACCCCTACATCTCGCCGTACGGCGGGATGGCCGCCCTGATCGAGAAGATGAAGGGCAGCCCGCTGTTCGGCCACGTCACGCTGTCGAAGGGGGTGCGCAGCCCACTGGCCGAGCACGCCGCGACGATCTTCTGATGGTGCGCGGCCGGCTGCTCCGGGGACGTTCGACGGCGACGTCGGGCCCGGGCACGTGCAGCACGTGCCCGGACTCCAGGATCCGCCGCTGCATCCACGCGGGTATCAGTTCAGGCGGGCCTTCGCCCGGATCGCGGCGCGACGGATCTCCTCGGCGTCGTCGGCGGAGCCCCCGGTGACGTCGAGGTAGGTCTCGTAGGCCGCAGCGGCCTCACCGAACCGTCCGAGTTGCTCGAGCAGGTCCCCGAGCACGCGGTGGTCCTCGGGCGCTTGGTTGGGCAGCAGGAGCTTGAGCTCCACGGTCCACAGCGCGTTCGCCGCGTCACCCCGGGCGTGGAAGTCGCGGGTGAGGTTGTTGAGCAGTCGCCGGACGACCTCGACCGCCGGGCTCGGGCGCAGCATCGCCCGGTGGTAGGTCACCTGGCCGGCCGATACCTCGGCGAGCAGGTCGACCAGCGCATCGTCGTCGAGCAGGGCGCCGTCGTGGAAGGGATCGACGACCACCGGGCGCTCCCCGCCGGCGACCGCGGCGACCACGTGGCCCGGCAGGTTGACGGGGTAGGCCGGCACGCCCAGCCGTCGCCCGATCGACACGAACAGGATCGCCAGGGAGATGGGGAGTCCGCGCTTGCGCTCGAGGACCCGGGTGAGCAGCCCGTTGTCGGGGTCGTAGTAGCTCTCCGCGTCCCCGCTGTACCCGAGCTCGTCGGCGAGGTAGCGGGCGATCCGCCAGGCGTCCTCGTGGGGCTCGCCGGGGGTGAACCCTGTGGTGCGGAGCCCGTCGGCCAGGGCATCGATCCTGAGCAGGGCGGCATCGACGTCCAGCTCGGGCTCGGTCTCGACGCAGCACAGCAACGCCGCCTCGGCAAGGTCGGCGTCCGATCGGCGGACCAGCCGCACGAGCCGCTCGCGATGTTCCATGGTGCCACGGTACCCGGGCACCACCGGGCGTCGGCTCCGCGCGGGCCGGCTCGGCGGTCCCGCCGCCATCCGGTTAGCGTCGCCGCGACCGACGAGCCGAGAGGTCACCATGCCCGTCCGTTCCGAGGTCCGCCAGCTCGCGGACGGGGTCCTGCACGTGGTCACGCTCGACCGCCCGGAGGCCCGCAACGCGCTCGACACCGCGTCGACCGCCGAGCTGGTGGACGTGCTGGACGATGCCGACCGCGACGCCGAGCTGCGCGGCGTGCTCGTCACCGGAGCCGGCGGCGTGTTCTGCGCCGGTGCCGACGTCCGGGAGGCGGCCGAGGACGGCGGCCGACGCCGCATGGAGCTGCTCACGGTCCTCTACGAGCAGCTGACGCACCTGCGGGTGCCGACCGCCGCCGCGATCGAGGGCCCGGCGGTCGGCGGGGGAGCAGAGCTCGCCGGCGCCTGCGACCTCCGGGTCGCGGCGACGTCGGCGACCTTCCGCTTCCCGGGCGCGAGCTTCGGGGTGCCGATCGGCACCGCGCGCACCGTCGGACAGGTCGGTCTGTCGGTCGCGAAGGACTGGGTGCTGTCCGGTCGTGACGTCCCCGCCGCGGAGGCCGAGAGCCGCGGTTTCGTCCAACGGCTGGTCCCCGACGGCCAGGCCGTCCCCACCGCGATCACGTGGCTCGAGCAGGTCGCCGCTCGCGACCCGGCGACCATCGCGCTGCTGAAGCGGCTGTTCGACGACCACGGAGGTGTCCGGGACCGGGTGGCCTTCGAGAACGACCTGCTGCGGTCGCAGGCTGAGACGGGCGCGCTGCCGAGCCTCGACCACGATCTGCCGACGACGGTGCGTCCGCGCCGACGCTGACCGCGACCGGTGAGCTCCGAGCCGACCGGTGGCAGGCAGCGACGCGCCCCTTCCGGCTGCGGGCCACCTCGCTCCCGCTGCGGTTCACCTCCGGGCAAGATCGCCCCGACCGGCCCGCGATGGTGTGGCTAGCATCGTCTCGCGGCAGGCCAGCGCCGTCCTGTCGGGACCGGAGGATCCGTGAACGCTGAGAAGCCGGACCGCAACCTCGCGATCGAGATCGTGCGCGTGACCGAGGCTGCCGCCCTCGCAGCATCGAGGTGGCAGGGACGAGGGGAGAAGGAGTCCGGCGACCAGGCGGCGGTCGATGCGATGCGCCAGGTCCTCGACACCGTCGAGATGGAGGGCACCGTCATCATCGGCGAGGGGGAGAAGGACGAGGCCCCCATGCTCTACAACGGCGAACGGGTCGGGACGGGCAACCCACCCCAGGTGGACATCGCCGTCGATCCGGTCGAGGGCACGCGTCTGCTCGCCGAAGGACGTCCAGGATCCCTGGCGGTGATGGCGGCCGCCCCCGCGGGCACGATGTTCGATCCCGGCCCGTGCGTCTACATGGAGAAGATCGTCGTCGGCGCCGAGGCGGGCGAGGCGATCGACCTCGACCGGTCGGTCGCCGACAACCTCGTCGCGGTGGCGGAGGCAACCAACCGGGAGCCACGTGACCTGACGGTGGTGATGCTCGACCGGGATCGTCACGAACAGGCGAAGCGCGAGATCCGCGACGTCGGATCACGGCTGTCGCTGATCACCGACGGGGACGTCGCCGGAGGGCTGCTGGCCGCCTGGGGCGATCGCCCGCAGGTCGACATGCTGTACGGCATCGGTGGCACCCCGGAGGGGGTGATCACGGCCTGTGCGGTCAAGGCGTTGGGTGGCCACATGCTCGGCCGGCTGTGGACCCGATCCGACGAGGAGCGGGAGCGCGCGATCGACGGTGGCTACGACGTCGAGTCCGTGCTGACTGCCGACGACCTCGTCAGTGCGGAGGACTGCTTCTTCGCCTGCACCGGTATCACCCCGGGTCAGCTGCTCCGCGGGGTCACCTTCGGCCGCCGAGGTGCGACGACCGAGTCGCTGGTGATGCGCTCGAAGTCGGGCACGGTGCGCCAGATCCGTGCGCAGCACCGGCTGGAGAAGCTCCGCCGGTACGCGTCCGTCGAGTACTGACCGGATCCGCACGAGGTGACGCGCATGTAGGGGTCGCGTCAGGCGTGACGCGCATATCGGGGTCGCGTCAGGCGTGACGCGCATATCGGGGTCGCGTCAGGCGTGACGCGCATATCGGAGTCGCGTCAGGCGCGACGTTGGACGTGGTGGACGTGGCGGAGGACGACCTCGGGGTGTTCCAGCGGCAGGGTGTGGCTCGCGTCGGGCACGACCTCCAGCCGCGCATCGGGGATCGCTGCCGCCTGCCGCTCCCCGACGGCGATCGGACACCAACCGTCGCGGGTACCGACGACGACGCTGGTCGGGGGAGCGACCCGGTGGAGCCAGGGTTCCGGGTCGAAGTGGTGCATGCCGCGAGCGGTCCAGATCGCGGTGCGTGGGTCGACACGCGACAGGTGCGCCCGGTAGGTGGTCAAGCCTGCCCAGGGTGTGTGCTCGGCGGCCGCACGCATCGCGATGGCGACGGGGCGCACGATGGGCAGCTCGATCGAACGCACCACGCGACGGGACAGCTGTCGTGGTGCGGCGGCGCCGGCCATCGACACCACGGGGAAGAGGTAGCTGGCGACCGAACTGCCGTACATCGTCTGGAACGGTGACGTGTGCGTCCCCGCGACCAGGACCAACGAACGCACGAGATCCGGTCGGGCGCGTGCGACCTCGAGGGCGACCTGGACGCCCATCGAGTGCCCCACCAGGGTCGCCGGCGCGGCGGCCTCCGCATCCATGACCGCGAGCACGTCCTCGGCCAGTCGGGGGATCGTGTAGGCCTCGGCGCCGGGAGGCAGCGATCCACCCCCGGCCTCCGTCGAGGCCCCGGTGCCACGGTGGTTGAGCATGATGACGCGGTGATCGTGGGTCAGCTCGGGTGCCAGGTCGCGCCAGAAGGTGTCGGGGCACAGGAAGCCAGGCGCCAGCACGACCCACGGCGCTCCTGCCGGTCCTCGCACCGTGTAGCGCACCCGGGTCCCGTCGGGCAGGACCACCTCGCGGTCCTTGGCCCAGAGGTGGGCGCCGCGATCGCCCGGCCAACGCGAGGGCAGGGTGGGTGCGGCCTCCCGCGGTCGCTGCACGGGACCTCCTCGTCGGTCGTGGACGTGCCCGCGGGCTCAGTGGGCCTCGCGGCCACCCAGGTCGACGGCGTCACCGGTCGCGACGAAGACCGTCTGCTCGGCGATGTCGACGCCGTGGTCGGCGTAGCGCTCCAGGTGCCGGGCGACACGGATCATCCGGCCCGCCCAGTCGAGCTGGGTGTCGTCCGCCGAACCGAGGCGCACCAGCCGTTGGAAGATGCCACGGTCGTAGCGGTCGACGCTGTCGTCGAGGTCTGGCACCTGGCGGGCGAGATCGGGGTCCTCATCGACGAACGAACGGCTCGCGGTACTGCCGACGTTGCGGGCGATGGTGCCCATCTCCACCACCTGCTCGGTGAGATCGAGGTCCGAGGGGAAGTCGGCGACCGCGATCGCCGCGCGTGCCGTGTTGACGGCGTAGTCGGCCATGCGCGCCAGGTGCAGGCTCACGTGGATCATCCCCGTGAGCAGCCGCAGGTCGTGGCCGACGGGTCCGTGGAGCGCCACGACCGCCAGCACCCCGTGCTGGACCTGCTCGTAGGCGCGATCGACCTCGTCGTCCGCGGCGATCGCCTCCTCAGCGGCGCTGAGATCGCGATCGCTGAAGGCCTGCAGGGCACGTTCCAGCATCGCGTCGGCACGTTCGGCCATCGCCGCGACGGTGCCCCGCAGCTGTCGGGTCTGCAGCTCGAGATCGTCGCTCATGTCCGCTCCTCCGAGGCCGCCTCCGACCCC
>CAYVJT010000254.1:0-5247 GCA_964451855.1 uncultured Actinomycetota bacterium | reverse complement strand
GTCCGTCGGGCAGTCGACGCAGCCGGAACCCCCGGCCAGTTCGTGCTCACCGGGTCCGCCGTCCCGCCCGACGACGCAGATCGTCACTCTGGTGCCGGGCGGTTCTCGTTCCTACGGATGCGGCCCATGACGCTGTTCGAGTCGGGTATCTCCACCTCGGCCGTGTCGCTCGCTGGCCTGTTCGACGGTGAGCCTGTCCGTGCCGCCGAACCGGGCCTCGACCTTCGGGCTCTGATCGAACGAATCGTGATCGGCGGTTGGCCCGCCCACCAGAGCCAGCCGGTCTCCGATGCGGCCCGGGCAGCTCGGGACTACCTCGAACAGGTTCGCCAGGTCGATATCAGCCGGGTCGGAGCGATCCGCCGCGACCCGGCCCGGGTCGGCTCGCTGTTGGCCTCGCTGGGCCGCAACGTCGCGACCGAGGTCAAGAACTCCGTGCTCGCCGCCGATGCCGGCGGTTCCGATGGCGCGCTCGACGAACACACGGTCGCGGGTTACCTCGACGCCCTGCAGCAGCTCATGGTCATCGAGGACCAGCGAGCCTGGGCGCCGCACTTGCGCTCCAAGGCCGTGCTGCGCAAAGCACCCAAGCGGCACTTCGTGGATCCATCCCTCGCCGTCGCTGCACTGGCCGCAGGACCTGACCGGCTCCTCGCCGATCTGAACCTGCTCGGCCTACTGTTCGAGTCGCTCGTCGTGCGCGACCTGCGGGTGTACTCCCAGCCCATCAACGGTCAGGTCCTGCACTACCGGGACAACTACGGCATCGAGGTCGACGCAGTGGTGCAGTTGGCCGACGGCCGGTGGGGCGCCTTCGAAGTCAAGCTCGGCGCCGGCATGATCGACGAGGGCGCGAAGAGCCTCTTGCGCTTCGTCGAACAGATCGACCTCGACCGCGCGGGACAGCCAACGGTCCTTGCCGTGATCTGCGCTACCGGTTACGGCTACGTCCGCGATGACGGCGTGGCTGTCGTACCGATCGGAGCACTTTGCCCATGAGAGGCACTTCCGGAGCGCGTGCACCAGTTCAGGCACGCGACCACGGATCAGGCGGCCAAAGCCCTCGACGATCACGGATCCGACAGGCTTGCCCGTCACGCTTGGTCCGAGCAGCCGGATGACCGTCAGTCGAGACGTTGGAAGATCCACGCGGTGAATTCGTCCTCGTCGACCGCCCCGGCAGCGATGCCTTCGATGACGGGGACCGAGGTAGCGCCGGGATCTACTGGGCGAGCCGATCAAGGATCTTCTGATCGTCCTCGATCGACTGGCGCAGTCGAGCGCGGAACTCCCCGTCCTGGCGACGTTCCTGGATCCGCGCGGTGATCGCCTCGCGGATCTCTTCGGAGATCGGCACCCCGGCCGCCTCGGCGACGGCCTCCAGCTCCGCGGCCTGGTCGTCATCGAGTCGCACGGTGAAACCCTTCGGCACGATCGCACCTCCAGGTTGCATCACGATGCACGATGCCGCCGACCTTGTAGCGTCAGCCTCACCGGCAGGATCCCGAAAACGCGAAATTCGGCCTCCCAGATGCTGCTAGGAGGCCGAATTCGGTTTGCGCGCTGGGAGGGATTCGAACCCCCGGCCGCCTGATCCGTAGTCGCTTCAGATCACTCGAACCGGGCGAAATACGGCAAAGGGGCTATGCACTTTGCTCCTCCAGAGAATTGGGCGACGCGAACGGTGGTCACGATTGGTCACGATTGGTCACGTTTGGTCACGCGGACTCGGAGGTGCGAGCGCGGTCATGCCCCGTGATAGAGGCGCTCGAGGTCGATGAGTTCAACGTCGCCGCGGCCACGCGCTTGGTCGTCCAGCGTCGGGTCGAAGGACGAGCCGATCAGCAGCAGCCGGGCCTGCTGTGCGCGCGGACCCAGACGGCTCCGTGCATCGGTCAGCCGATCCAGGTGTCGGCGGCCGAGGGTCTCGCCAGCCTTGGCCTCACCGAGTGCCGTCACCCTCCGTGTCGCGGGGTCTGGGTGGTCGTCGGCGACCACGAGATCCAATTGGTGTTCTCCGTCGCCGGCCACGCGGGATGGGCCCACGTGGACCCGCTCGCCGGGCACGGTGTCCTGCGACGCGAACCGTTCGACAAAGCTGCGTGCCTGCTGCTCGAAGACCGGGCCTCGCACCTGCGCGTCGAAGACCTCGGACAGTCGCTCGTGCCAGAGCGCCTGCGGATCGCGGCCGCGTAGCCGTGAGCGATGCGGCTCGAGGACCGCGTAGTGGAACTGCAGGTAGGGGTCGGCCAGTTCGTAGATCGGACGCTGCTTGCGGATGGGGTCCTCGTGTCGGGTCACGAACCCCGCATCCACCAAGCGGTTGAGCGCCGGTGCGAGATTGGACACCTGCCGACCCAGCCGGTTCGCGATCCTGCCGGCGGTGACCGATCCGGTGGCGATCACTCCGAGGATGCTGTGGTGCAGGGCAGGGTCGGCGCCAGCCAGCGACGGGTCCTCCGCGAGCAGCGTGGTCGCCTCATGGTGCAGGGTCGCCGCAGGCGACAGCACCCGCTGGATGATCCAGCGGTCCACGTCCTCGATCGCGCCGGGGAGGTCGAAGTCGACCATGTCGGTCGCGTACCCGACGACACCGCCGATCACCGCGAAGACCCGCACGGCGACGGCGAGGTCCGACGGATCCGGCAGCCGGGTCGCAGCGACCCGGTAGTCGTCGGGCAGCATGACCAACTCGAGCCCGGCGCGGCCCCGAAGCGCCGCCTCCCCCACGGTCAACGACCGCATCATCGCGATCGCCGAGCCACACAGGACCACGCGCGCTTGGCCGCTGCCGCGACCCGCTGGTCCGAAGGCCGAGGCGATCACCGAGGGCAGCGACGGGTCGGCCTCGAGGAGGTAGCCGAACTCATCCAGCACGACCGGCACCGCTCCACCGTCACCCAATCGCAGCAGTTGGGCCAGGGCCTCCTCCCACGACCGCAGCTCGATCCGCCCGACCCCCAGATGCTCGCCCAAGGCCGCCCCGAGCCGCTCGAGGTGCACCGCGGTCTCGACGCGGGTGGCCTCGAAGTAGAACCCCTCGCGGCGCTCCGTCTCGCTGACGAGCAACGTTGACTTGCCGATGCGGCGCCGGCCATAGAGCATTCCGAGCGTCGGACGATCAGCCTGCCCACCGAGGAACGTCTGCAGCGCTGCGACATCACGATCTTGTGCCACGGCGCCGCCTCCTGTGCTATTGCAACCGATAGTATCGTAGCGCATAGCATAATCGGCCGAACCGCTCGGGTCTGCCTGGCAGCCGACGTGCGCCCCCTGACCCTCCGCGAGCACCCCGTCAGGCCCCTGGCGAGCGAGGTCGTCCAGCGCGCCGTCGGTCCCGTCCTGGCCGTTGCCATGGCCGAGCGGGACACGGCCGTCTACGAGGAGGAGCTGCTCGACCTGCTGCTGGTCGACCTGGCCGATCGCGGGCGGTGCCGACGGTCGGCCTCGTCGCGCCTCCGGGTGAGGCGTGCAGCATCTGCCATGCGTCAGTGGATCTCAGCGCCGAGAAGCTCTGCAACGTCAGCGAGCAGCGGCCAGCCGTGCCCGGAGGTGAGCTCGCGTCGCCCAGCTCATGCACATCGTGGAACACGGTCTCGAGCAGCGCGACGGTCTGACGCCGGGCAAGGTACTGATGGCCGACATCCGCCAGCGGGGCACGAGCGCGTGGTCGGCCAGGAGGAGTCCATCTCGTCGGTGTCCAAGTCGATCCGGCACACCCGCGAGCACGTGGTGGGTCATGCGTCTACTCGGAGAAACCCCCGTTGCCCTCGTCGTTCAGGGCCGACTCCCAACGCTGCCGGTGGACATCCGCGTCTTCGATCGAGCGGAACCGGCGGACACCGCGGGGGGCCCGCCGCTCGTGCCCGAACGCCCGCGACATGGACGACGCAGCACAGGCCGCCGCAAGTCCATCCAGCGCGGAGACGGCCCGAGGTGGTTCCGGGACGTCAGCGATATCGCGATGGCGTGTGACCGGCATCGTCAGCGTCCTTCCTGTTGGTCGAAACCGAAGGCGCGCGCGAGTCGTTGCGCGTCATCACGGTCTCGCAGGCGAACCGTATCCCGTTTCATGCGGTAGAGGGTTTCCGGGGTGACGACCGTGATCGTCACATCACCTACTTCGACCCGGTCGAGCTCCAGATCCTCGAAACGGTAGGCCTCACCGAGCCGGCTGACGATATCGATGGTGTAGTCGACACCGGGTGGTCCGTACTGCACTGCCGGGTAGTCGCCCGCCAGATCATGCGCAGTGATCGCTTCGATGTCGGGATCGTCGTACACACTCCACAGCGCAGCCCGCAGTCTCTCGATGTTGTCCGCGTCGGGCGGAACGAAGAGATCGAGGTCGCGAGTCCCCCGGTCAAAGCCGTGAGCGGCCATCGCGAGCGCACCGAAGACCGCGTAACGGACACCGGCACGTTCTAGTGCGGCGAGCACGCCGAGGACATCATCGAGGTCCATATGAAAGCAGGCTAGGTCGCCGGGACCGGTGACGCCGTGAGTGAGCGCCCGTGCTGCCGGGGCCCACTTCTACCCGCCCCGCGAAGCGATTGGTCACGATTGGTCACGTTTGGTCATGACCTCGCGTGGGAACCCAGCCTGCTGGTTGTCGCCTGCGAGGGTACGGGACCCGCTATAGATACGGGCTTGCGACACAGTTCCCGCCTGCCGATCGCTACCGAGCGAGTGCGGCGCGAGCGAACGCCATCCCCGCCGAGGTCGGGTGGCCGGGCCAGGCTGCCTCGGCACGACCGGTCACCGCGCCGAGGCGGCGCAGCACCTCGAGGTTGGCCCACAGTAGGTGGCCCACCGTCATCGCGGTCAGCTCGGTCCCCTCCTGATGGCGCCAGCCCTTGGCGGCCAGGACCTGCGTGACCAGCGGGCGGGGTCGTCGGCCAGTCCCGCAGCGACTGCGAGCAGCAGCTACAGCGTCGGGAAACTCCCCGGCGGGTTGAACCGTCCCCCGTGGAGCCGTGCCCCCTCCCCACTTCGCGGGTCGTAGCGAGGTGACTGGTTGCGATAGGCCGAACCCGCCCGGGCCACGCGCGGCGCAGTCGTGATCCGAGCCCGGTCGAGCGCCATCAGGCGGTGACGCCCTCACCGAGCGACAGGATCGCTCCGATCACCCGCCGGTACTCGCCCTGCTCGATCAGATCCATCGGCTTGTCGTAATCCAACGCCGCCACCGGACTGCGCAGCCACAGCCGCGCCGGCTCATCTCGCATCACCTCACGTAGGACGTCG
>CAYVJT010000253.1:1312-5294 GCA_964451855.1 uncultured Actinomycetota bacterium | reverse complement strand
CGGCGGTTATTCACCGCTACTACGCCGTCGGGAACTCGTGTCGGCTGCATGGAGGGGACAGAGGAAGGAGCTGCTGACGCGTCCTCGTCCGGTGCTCGTTTCGCTACGGTAGGTGGCGGGAGTGGGTGTGATGGGTTCGAGTGGACAGCTCGGCGCTGCAGGCGGGCGTCGCGCTGGGCCAGCGCAGGATGCCCGTTTGCTCACTATCCGGCTGCTCGGCGCCGTCGAGGTGTGTGGGGACGGGGAGCCCGTTGCGGGGTTCGATGCACCCCGGCTGCAGTCCCTGCTCGCCTATCTCGTGCTCCAGCCCGGGGTTCCGCAACCTCGGGCTCGAGTGGCTGCAGCACTATGGCCAGAGTCCAACGAGTCGCAGGCCAAGACGAACCTGCGTCAGCTATTGCACCACCTGCGTCGGGTGCTGCCCGAGCCAGACCGGTTCCTTCAGGTGGACACTCAGGCGGTCGGCTGGCGCCCTGATGCGCCCTGCCGCGCCGATGTGTGGGAGGTGGAGCAGGCGGTCGCGTGTTCGCAGGCAGCCGCCGAGCTTCAGCAGAAGCGGCAGGCGTTGGAGGACGCCGTCGATCGCTGTGGCGGGGACCTGCTGCCAGGCTGCTACGAGGAGTGGCTGCTGCCCGAGCGCGAGAGGTTCCGCCAGATCCACCTCGACGTCCTCGAGCAACTCACCGAAGTGTTGGAGGCGCAACGGGATCATCCTGCGGCGATCCGCTCCGCGCAGGAACTGCTGCGACACGACCCGCTGCACGAGGCGACCTACCGGCGGCTGATGCGCTTGCACGCCTTGATCGGGGAGCGGGCCCGGGCGCTGCGTGTCTACCACGCCTGTGCCACGACCCTCGAGCGCGAGCTCGGCGTCGAGCCGACCATAGAGACGCAGGAGGTCCATCGCTCGCTCCTGCAGCACGCCGAAGCATCCTCGTCGGCAACGGGCCGGGAGCCGCCAGGTATCCCGCTGATCGGTCGAGAGCCCGAGTGGGCCACGTGCCTCGACACGTTCCGCGAGTTCACGCCACGACGGACACACATCCTGCTGGTCCGCGGGGAGGCCGGTATCGGCAAGACCCGGCTGGTCGAGGAGATCGAGCAGTGGTCCTCGCGCCAGGGCCACCACGTCGCGTCGGCACGCGCCTACGCAGCGGAGGGTCACCTCGCCTACGCGCCTCTGGTCGAGTGGCTGCGCGGCGAGCCGCTGCACGCATCCGTGCGGTCGCTCGACGACGTCTGGCTTGCCGAGCTCGCCCGGCTCCTGCCTGAGCTGCGCGCTGAGCACCCCGACCTCCCCGCGCCGCGGGCGGCGAGCAGCACCGAGGAGCGTCAACGCCTCTTCCACGCGCTCGCCCGGGCCTTGGTCGCGTTCGGCGGACCGGTGCTGGCCATCCTGGATGATGTCCAGTGGTGCGACCGGGAGACGCTGGAGTTCCTCCACTTCCTGGCCCGCAGTGACCACGACACTCCGCTACTGGTGCTGCTGACCGTCCGGCCGGAGGAGGTCGATGTTGACCATCCGGTGAATGTGCTCGCCCGGGACCTCCAACGTCTGGGGATGCTCACCTCGTTCGAGCTCGGTCCGCTGGATACGACGCAGGTCGGCGAGCTCGCCCGGTGTCTGCGGGGACGGGCAACCCCGGAGGATGAGGCCGCCGCACTGCACCGGGCGACGGGCGGCAACCCGCTGTTCGTCGTCGAGACCGTCCGCGAAGAGCTGTCACGGTCACGGACCGGGCCGGCAGCTGGGGGTGCAGCGACGACGCCATCGAAGGTGCAAGCGGTGATCGAGCGACGGCTTGGACAGCTCTCACCCGACGCACGCGAGGTCGCGGGCCTCGCCGGGATGATCGGGCGTGAGTTCTCCATCGAACTGCTGCAGCGTGCCAGCGACCGGGACGAGGCCAGGCTCGTCGAGGTGCTCGACGAGCTGTGGCGACGTCGGATCGTGCGTGAGCATGGGACCGCGGCCTACGACTTCGTCCACGACCGCATCCGCGAGGTCGCCGCGGGCCTCGTCGGGCCCGCGCGTGCGCGCGTCCTCCATCGGAGGGTCGCGGCCGCGCTCGAGGAGCTCCCGGCCGACGATCCGGATGCCGTGAGCGCCAGCATCGGTCGACACCGCGAGGCAGCGGGCGAGGTGGAGGCGGCGCTGGTCCACTACCGGCGAGGCGCGGCCCACGCCCACCGGGTGTCCGCGCTCGACCGTGGTGCCGCTCTGCTCCGCCGGGCGCTGCGCCTGCTCGACCAGCTGCCCGAAGGCTCGGAGCGCGACGCGCTGGAGCTGGAACTGCAGACCGAGCTCGGTGTCCCGCTGGTGGCGCTCGAGGGCTACGGCGGTCCGGGTGCCACGGCCGCCTACCGGCGGGCGCGGGAGTTGTGCGAGCGGCTCGGGCGTCCCGTGGCCGCACCGGTGCTCCGCGGTCTCGCACTCGGCGCCATCACCCGGGCGGAGCTCAGCGAGGCGGCGAAGCTCGCTCGCGAACTGCTCACCGTCGAGGGTGCCGACGGTGACGGCCTGCTCGAGGTGGAGGGGCACTACCTGCTCGGCGTGATCTCGTTCTGGTGGGCCGACTTCGCGGCGTCACGCTCGCACCTGGAGCAGGCGATCGAGCGCTACGACCCCGCGACCGCGATAACGCACGCCCGACTCTACGCGCAGGACCCCAAGGTGGTGTGCCTGGTCCGTCTCGCGTACACCCTGTGGCACCTGGGCGAGCCGGATCGTTCCCGGACCCTCCGCGACCAGGCGTTGGCGCTCGCTGAGGCATTCGACGACCCGACGACCTCCGCGTACGCGCTGCACTACGCCTGCTGGGTGGCCAACGAGCTCGGTGATACCGACGGCCTCGACACGCTGGCCACAGCGCTCGCCGCGCTCGCCGCCGAACACGGGTTCACCTTCTGGCAGGCGATGGCCCGGATCCTGACGGGCTGGGTCGAGGTACTCGCCGGTGCCAACGTCGCCGGCATCGCCGCGATCCGCGAGGGTTTGACCACCGTCGACGAGACAGGCCAGCGGCTCCACAACTCGTACGCGCTGGCGTTGCTCGCCCGATCGCATCTGCGGGCCGACGACCCGGCGGCGGCGCGCCTGGCCGTCGACGACGCGCTCGAACTCGGCGAGCGCACCGGTCAGCGCTACCTCGACGCCGAGCTGCTGCGGCTCCGCGGCTGCAGCCTCGCGGAGCTGGGTGACCACGAACTGGCCACCGCCGAACTCGACCGTGCGCTTACGGTCGCCACGGTGCAGGGCACACGCGGACTGGCGCTGCGGGCTGCCACCACGCGGGCCCGACACCGTCGCGAGGTGGAGCACGATCACAAAGAGGCGATCGCCGACCTGACCGAGATCCGTCGCACCTTCGGCGACGCGCACGACACCGCCGACCTCCGCGTTGCCGACCGGCTCCTACAGCAGGAACGCGACTCGTAGAACGCTCCTAGAACGCACCCTCCGGATGCTCGTCGGACATGGCCCTGGTGGCAGATCGTCACCAGCACTCGACCGGAGAGGGGGCCGAGCCATGCCCACCGAGACCATCGACACACGCACGAGCCGGCGTAGACGAGCCACGTTCGCCGTCGCGGCGCTGACGGTGCTCGCCGCCGTCATCGCCGCGTTGGCGCTCGGAACGGAGCCGACAGCAGCGGATGAACATGATCCGGATCCCATCGAGGCCAAGCCGTTGACGGGGCTCTCGAGCTTCACGGACGACGTCGCCGTCCAGGTCCGGGACAAGCCTGACCGCCGCCACACCGAGGTGGTCAACCTGCGGGACGCGTCGCAGATCATCATGGCGGAGGTCACCATCCAGCCGGGTGCGAAGTTCCCCTGGCACACCCACCCCGGCATGGCCATGGTCGTCATCGCGGACGGAGACCCGGACTTGCCGTTCGAGTACATCTACGACAACTGCGACACGTACGCCTACCAGGTCGGCGAGGCGTTCATCGATCCCGGCTTCGACAACGTGCA
>CAYVJT010000253.1:0-1212 GCA_964451855.1 uncultured Actinomycetota bacterium | reverse complement strand
TCTGGGCGGAGGAGACCCAAGCTCGCGGGCGCGAGTACCGCGGCGAGGTCACCCATGCCATCACCGGCGCACGGTGCGCGTTCCGCGATTGGGACACGCTCCACGCGTTCCTCATCGACGCCGTCGATCAGACACGCAACACCGTCTCCGGACCGACTGGAGGGTCTAGCGGCGGCGAGCAGTGACGGGCAGGAGCCACGCCGGTGAGCGCCGGCGGCATGAGCTTTCGCTGGAGATCCTCGGCGCTTGGTGCCCCTGGGGCCAGACAACACCAGCTACCAACCTGATCCTCGGCAGCCTCTGACGGAGTGGAGGCAGAACCGCACAAGCGACGTGTCGCCACGTCCATCTCATCACGAAAGGAGCATCACCATGTCTGAGTCAGCACGAACGGTTCCCACAAAGCTCCACCTGATCCCGGTCCTGCTAGCGGTCGCGCTCCTCGTCGCCGGCCTTGCTGCTCCCGCGTTCGCCAGAGCAACCACGACGGAGGTCTCGGCCACCATGACGTTGGAGACGGATGTCCCACCACCTCACTGGATGAGCGGACCGATCGCGCACTATCGAGGCTTGGACCTCACGTGGGACCTCGACGGCGAACTGACCGGGAGCGTCGACATCGTCCACAACACCAACCTCAACCTCATGACCGGACAGGGCACCGGCTTCGGGTCGATGGCCATCACCGACACCACCAAGGACGTCATCTGGGAGGGCCGCTATCGCGGCACGTACACCAACTTCCTGTTCGCAGGGACCTTCGTCGTGCACGGCGATGACGGCACCGTGATGCGGGGCAGCGTCGCTGCCGTCGCCGTCCCTGAGGGCGACCCCCCGGTGGCGGAGCTTGAGGCCGCGGTCCTCGATCGCCCCGGACGCTGAGTCCGAATGCCCCGAAGTGAACGGTCGGGGTTGAGTTGAACATGCCTCCGTCGTAGCAGAACTGGCGGTGCTCACGCCAGACCAGCTGCCGCGACGGAGGCACGTTCCGGATGCCAGCAGCTTCGCCGTTCTCGCCCCGATCCAGCTGGCCTTCGTCGTCGGTCGGGGCGTGGCTGACGCAGCACACCTTCGGAAACGTCCGCCAGTTCGACCGCGCCGGAGAGGCCCCTCAGGCATTCCCGATCCGCCCCATCATCGCGTTCCTTGCGGCGAAGGACCGACCTCGAAGTAACGACACGACCCGGGCAGCCGACCGGTCAGTAACGCCCG
>CAYVJT010000252.1:0-5341 GCA_964451855.1 uncultured Actinomycetota bacterium | reverse complement strand
TGAGTACGAGGGCAAGCACTACGGCATCCCGACCAACGTCAACTACAAGAGCATGGTCTGGTACAACGTGCCGGTCTTCGAGGCCGAGGGCTACGAGACCCCCGACACGTGGGACGAGCTGATCGCGCTCTCCGAGCAGATGGTCGCCGACGGGTACACGCCGTTCGTGATCGGCACCGGCTCCGACGCCGCCACCGGTTGGCCTGCGACCGACTGGATGGAGGACATCATGCTCCGCACGGTGGACCCGGAGGTCTACGACGCCTGGGTCGCCGGGGAGCTGCCCTTCGACTCGCCCGAGGTGCGCAACGCGGCGGAGATCTTCGCCGAGATCGCCTTCAACGAGGACTTCATCGTCGGCTCCACGGCCAACATCCCCGACCTCGACTTCCGTGACGCGCCTGACGCGCTGTTCGTGGACGACGGGGCCCTGATGCACCGCCAGGCCAGCTTCGTCACCAGCTTCTTCCCCGAGGGGACCGAGCTCGGTGTCGACGTCGACTGGTTCCCCTTCCCGGAGATCGAGGCAGGCCAGCAGGGTGCGCTGATCGCGGGTGAGCTGGCTGCCGTGTTCGCAGACCGTGAGGAGGTGCGCGAGTTCATCCGCATCTACACCGGTCAGGAGGCGCAGTGCGCCGGTGGCGGGTACGTCGACCCGGACTCGGGTGAAGCCATCCAGCGCATCTCGCCGAACATCGAGGTGGGTCCGGAGTGCTACGCCGATGACATCGTGGCCCAGTCGGCCGGCGAGATCGTCGCCGCGCTCGAGGCCGGGACCGCGAGGTTCGACGCCTCCGACCTCATGCCGCCAGCGGTGGGCTCCGGCTCCTTCTGGGACGGCATGAACGAGTGGATGCGTGGTGACGACCTCGACGAGGTCCTGCCGCGTATCGATGCGGCTTGGCCCTCGTGAGTAGGAGATGACCAGGAGGGGGCGCAGGAGGCTGCGCCCCCTCCCTCGACCCGCAGGGTGACCGCCGCTTGGCCATCCCGCGGGTGCCCCTGGCTCCCGCCTCCGTCCACCACGGCCGGCGGCCGGGACGCGAGGGCCTCGCATCCGTGAGGGAGCCTGATCGTGAGCAGCACCCCGCCCGTTCCAGGGCCCGTGATCGAGCAGGACGATACCGAGCGGCCGTCCTCCCGGACGCGCGCCCGGGGAGGGCCGTCGACGAGGTTGGGTCGCTTCCTCGCTGCGTTGGCGGTCCCCATCGCGACCGCCGTCGCGATGGGTTGGACCTTCGAGTGGCTGCGGACGACGGATGCCGCGCGCTCCGTGGTCGTGGCCGTGGCGCTCGCGCTCGGGGTCGTCGGCATGTTCGTGCTGTTCTGGGGCATGGACCTGGTGGTCAACCAGCTGGGGGAGCGGGGCAAGCTCCTGGTCCGTCCATGGGTGTTCATCGGACCGGCCCTGCTGCTTCTGGGGGTCTTCCTCGTCTACCCGACCGTCTACACGGTCCTGATCAGCTTCCAGGACGCCCGTTCGGTCGAGTGGGTCGGGATGGACAACTTCCGTTTCCTGGTCACCGATCCCGGGATGCTGCGAGGCATCCGGAACACGCTCGTCTGGGTGCTGCTCGTCCCGAGCGCCGCCGTCGCCGTTGGTCTCGCGGTGGCGGTCCTCGCGGACCGACTGCACCGCGGTGAGTCGCTGGCCAAGTCGATGATCTTCCTGCCGATGGCCGTGTCGTTCGTCGGTGCGAGCGTCGTGTGGTCACTGATCTACGACTTCCGGCCGTTCGGGAACCAGACCGGCCTGCTGAACGGGTTGTGGGTCGCGATGGGCAACGATCCGGTGGCGTGGCTGTCATGGGCACCGTGGAACAACCTGCTCCTGATGGTCATCATGATCTGGATGCAGACCGGGTTCGCCATGGTGATCCTGTCCGCGGCCATCAAGGCGGTCCCCGAGGAGATCCTCGAGGCCGCGCGGATCGACGGCGCGAACGAGTTCCAGGTGTTCTTCCGGGTCGTGGTTCCGACCGTGATGACCTCGATCGTCGTCGTGACCACGGCGATCACGATCAACGTGCTCAAGATCTTCGACATCGTCTACGTCACCACGGGAGGTCGTGCTGAGACGGAGGTCATCCCGGAGCGGATGGTGCAGTGGTTCTTCACCCGCGGCCACTTCGGACGCGGCGCCGCGATCGCGGTGATCATGTTCCTCGCCGTCATCCCGGTCATGCTGGTCAACGTGCGGCGCTTCCGCGCCGAGGAGCAGATCCGATGAGCGCCGGTGTCGCAACGACCGACCCGAGACCTGAGGCCCCGCCATCGCGGCGTCGCCGGCGAGACCGCGTGTGGCGTGCCATCGGACGCTGGCCCCTCAGGCTCTCGGTCCTGGCCATCGTGATCCTCTGGATGATCCCGACGGTCGGGGTGCTCATCTCGTCGTTCCGGCAGCGGGCGATCATCGAATCGGAGGGCTGGTGGACGGCGTTCCTCAGCCCCTTCGACCTGAGCCAGTGGACGTTGGCGAACTACGAGGTGGCGCTCACCCGCCAGGGGTTCGGCAACGCGTTCCTCAACAGCCTCGCGGTGACCGTTCCCTCCACCGTCATCCCGATCACCGTGGCCGCCTTCGCGGCGTACGCGTTCACGTGGATGCGCTTCCGCGGGCGCAACCTGCTGTTCGTCGGGGTCGTGGCCCTGATCGTGATCCCGCTGCACATGGCGTTGATCCCGGTGCTCCGGCTCTACACGCGTGGTGCGGAGCTGTGGGGGATCACCCTGTTCCCGCAGATGGAACTCGTCGGGACCTTCCCCGCCATCTGGCTCGCCCATACGGGGTTCGGACTGCCGCTTGCGATCTACCTCCTCCGCAACTACATCGGCTCGTTACCCTCGTCGGTGATCGAGTCCGGGAAGGTCGACGGCGCGAGCGACTTCCAGGTGTTCACGCGTCTGGTGATCCCACTGTCGGTGCCCGCACTCGCGGCCTTCGCCACGCTCCAGTTCCTCTGGGTGTGGAACGACCTGCTCGTGGCCCTGGTGTTCCTGGGAGGAACCAGCGATGTCCGGGTGCTCACCGTCGCCCTCGCCGGGCTGCAGGGGCAGTACGGGCAGATGCGGCACGTCTTGCCCGCAGCCGCGTTCATCACCATGATGCTGCCGATGGTGGTCTTCTTCTCGCTGCAGCGCTACTTCATCCGTGGGCTGACCGCCGGCGCGGTGAAGGGCTGAGCCGATGTTCTCGAAGCGCCCGATCGACGCCCGAGGGCGCTGGATCTCCCTCGCCGTCGCGACGATCGTCTACCAGTTCGTGTACTGGCCCATCGTGAGCTCGGTCGCGGCGGTGGACGAGACCGCGTCCGCCGGACTGTGGGTCGGTCTGGCCATCACCCCGATGGTGTTCCTGATCCTCGCGTTCACGTCCCGCCACCCGCGCGCGCCGGGAGCCACGGCCCGCGCGATGGGCCTCTTCCTGCTGATCGCCCTACCGATCGGCCTGCTCAACATCGTGGTCGGGCTCGCTGCGGGCTTCGGCGCGGGCGCGGCCGCGGCGCTGCGACGCGAGGAGTACCGCCACGGCCTCAAGGCACGGGTCCTCGGCATCGTCGCGGCCAGCGTCTACCTGCTCGTCCTCACCCTGCTGGGGCAGGTGGTCGGCGGGTTCGGCGAGTTCGCGGTCATGTCGGGTGCGGTCGTGCCACTCGCCGCCGTCGGTCTGGCGGACGAGGTGAGCGAGGCCGGTTCCAACGACCCGGAGCCGACCTCCGGTAGCTGAGGCTGCAGCGCCGGCAGCGGTAGGTGGGCGACCTGCATCCGAGCGGTGGACGAGTTCGGTCACTGGACCGGCTCGGCCGGTCAGCGGCAGGCGCGCCACGACGCGGGCGAGGACGGCGCGCGACACCCCATGCTCCTGCGCCGGTTCAGGTGAGCTCGGTCGTCGCCTCACGAGGGCCTGCGGCATCATCCCAGTCCAGGCCACCGGCGGCGACGTCGGTGAGTTCTATCCGGTACTCGCCAGGACCGCTGGCCATCCGGAAACGGATCCGGCCCATCAGGTCGGTCGTGCCCTGGACGGTGCGGGTCCGGTCCGGCCCGGTCAGCCGTGCTTCGACCGACAGGTCCGAGCAGCGACGGTCCTCGGCGTCCTTGACTTCGACCATGAAGACGGCGCGAGCGAGGCCATGGTCATCGACGTCCGGGTCGAGGGGGTCGAGCTTGGTGACACGGATCGGCTCGGCGAACAGGCCGCGCTTCGGGAGTGCGTCGGGCTGCGTCTCGGTCGTCACCCGGGGACGACGAGCACGGGCGAGGCGACGGAAGACCACGGCGACTCCAACGGCAAGGGCGGCGCACAGGATCAGCGAAGCGTCAACGGTACCGCTGCCGCCCCGACCGCCCTGTCGCAGGTCCTCGGTCCGGTCGATGCGTTGCTGCATCGCGGTCGTGTGCACTTCGGGACGGCACCATCGGCGTTCCGAGCCCGGCATCTGCATCGATCGCCCGCGGTGTCGGCGACCTACGTCGAGGGTGAGGGGTTGGTCGTCACCGTCCACGGCTACGTGCGACGCCTCGACCTTCGTGGTGCGGACGCGGACCTCGCGGAGGTGACCCGGCAGCAGTACGGGGAGGGATGGGACCGATGGGACCGATCTCCACCCGCGTGGGCGATCGAACCGGAGCGCATGTTCGCCGCGGACATGCGCGTCCGCACCTCAGGTGCACCGCCCTGACCGCGGGGCCCGTCAGGTCCTCCGCCACTCGCACCCGACGACGTGGTCGTCGACGAGCCCCATCGATTGCATGAAGGCGTAGACCGTCGTCGGTCCGACGAAGCGCCAGCCGCGACGTCTCAGTTCCTCCGACAGCGCGGTCGATGCCGGCGAGGAGGTCCGGACGTCGGCGCGGGAACGCGGTGCGTGCGGGCGGTGCTCGGCGTAGGCCCACACGAGACCGTCGAGCGAACCCTCCTCCTCGACGATGTCGAGGTAGGCACGGGCGTTCGCGATCGTCGCCTCGATCTTGCCCCGGTGGCGCACGATCCCGGCGTTGCCGAGGAGTCGCTGGACGTCGGCTTCGCCGTACCTCGCGACGGTGGCCGGGTCGAACCCGTCGAAGGCCTCACGGAACGCCGGACGCTTGCGCAGGATCGTCAGCCACGACAACCCGGCCTGGAAGCCCTCGAGGCACAGCTTCTCGAACAGCCGGACGTCGTCGTGAACGGGGATGCCCCACTCGGTGTCGTGGTAGCCGACGTACCCGGGATCGTCACCGCACCACCAGCACCGCACACGGCCGTCCGTGTGCGAGGTCAAGCCGTCCTGCACCTGCATGTCTGGTCCTCGGTCACCTGTCTCGCGTGGCCGGTCCTCGGTCGCCCGTCCGTCGCCGA
>CAYVJT010000251.1:0-5361 GCA_964451855.1 uncultured Actinomycetota bacterium | reverse complement strand
CGGGACCCTCCACCCACGCTACCCACGCGCACCTCGCCGAGCCAGACCCCTCACCGCAGCCTGACTGCCACACAGGGAGGCGCTCGCCCTGCGCCTGTGAGCGCTACGGCACATCAGCGGCCGCTCGTTCGTGCACCGCAGGGTGACCCTCGCTGCGCTCAACACGGTCCGTTAGGGCCGGTGCCTCGACCTCGCCGGACGTTCCTCCCGGCGGGGGACGTCCGAGCGACGCAGCCGGTCCCATCCCTGCGGCCCAGGAGAACACGCGAGCCGCCGGTCGGAGCCAGCATGAAGGCATCGGTCTGCCACGGACCGGGAGAGCGAGCTTGGGAGGACGTCCCCGCGAAGCTCCACGACGCACCGTCGTCGACGATGTGCATGGTGATGTCCAGGTGCCGGTCGATGTGCAGCACGGGCTCAAGCCCCGGGTGTGGCGGCTGTGCGCTCCACGGACCGCCGCACCACAGGCTTGCACCCGGCAGGGTCCTTGCGGTCGCGGAGACCGTCCCGCGCGCCGCCCGTGGCGCTAAGGTCGGAAGGACCCGTGTAGCCCCGGGCACTCCGGACGAAGTGCGCCTCCTGGGCCGCGGGCATCGCGGTGGGTGGACGATGACCAGGGCGGCGATGACCGGATCCGACCTCCTCGCTGGGGGCCGGGCGGCCTTCGAGCGGCAGCTGTGGACCGACGCCTACCGGCAGCTCACGGCGGCCGACGAGCGCGAGGGCCTCGAGGCTGTGGACCTCGAGCGCCTGGCCACGGCCGCCTCCCTGGTCGGTGAGGACCAGGCCTCCGCCGGTGCCCTCGAGCGTGCCCACCAGCAGCACCTCGGCCGGGGCGAGGTGGCCGACGCGGTGCGGTGCGCGTTCTGGCTCGCCTTCGGGCTGTTCAACCGGGGCGAGATGGCGCGCGGCGGCGGCTGGCTCGCCCGCGCCCAGCGTCTCCTCGACGACCACCGGCTGGAGTGCGTCGAGCAGGGGTACCTGCTGGTGCCGCTCGCGCTGCAGACGCTGGAGGCTGGCGACCCTGCTGGCGCGTACGACACCTTCGGGCGGGCCGGAGCGCTGGGGGCGCGCTTCGACGAGCCCGACCTCGTGGCCCTCGCTCGGCTCGGGCAGGGCACGGCGATGGTCCGGATGGGCAGGACGGCCGCGGGGCTTTCCCTGCTCGACGAGGCCATGATCGCCGTGGTGGCCGAGGAGGTCTCCCCGCTCGTCGCGGGGACCGTCTACTGCGCGGTGATCCTCGTCTGCCAGGAGCTGTTCGACCTGCGCCGGGCGCACGAGTGGACGGCGGCGCTGCGCGACTGGTGCGACGCCCAGCAGGACCTCGTGCCGTTCCGCGGCCAGTGCCTGGTCCATCGGTCGGAGATCCTGCAACTGCACGGCGACTGGTCGGAGGCCATGGACGAGATCGGGCGGGCGCGCCAGCGGTTGTCCGAACCACCGGGGCAGCCCGCGCTCGGGATGGCGCTCTACCAGCAGGGCGAGCTGCATCGGCTGCGCGGCGAGTTCACCGCGGCCGAGCAGGCCTATCGTGAGGCCGCGCAGGTGGGGCACGAGCCCCACCCCGGCCTCGCGCTGCTTTGGCTCGCCCAGGGGGAGTTGGCCGCGGCCGAAGGGGCGATGCGACGGGTGGCCGACGAGGCACGGGGTCGGCTGTCGCGGGCCCGGCTGCTGCCTGCCCAGGTCGAGATCCTGCTCGCAGCCGGGGACCTGGAGGGCGCGCGTCGGGCCGCCGACGAGCTGGCGGCCGTCGCCGCTGAGTCCCCGACACCGCTGCTGGAAGCCGTGTCGGCCGAGGCCACCGGGGCGGTGCTGCTCGCAACGGGCGACGCCGCGGCCGCCGTCGAGGCGCTGCACCGGGCCGGCGATGCCTGGCGCGGACTCGAGGCGCCGTACGAGCAGGCGCGGGTGCGTGTCCGGCTCGGGCTGGCGTGCCGGGCGCTCGGCGACACGCACACCGCCGAGTTGGAGCTCACGGCGGCCCGGCAGGTGTTCAAGCAGCTCGGTGCCAGGCCGGACCGGGACCATGCCGACGGGCTCCTGCGAGCCCCTTCGCGCGCCGCGCCGGGAGCGCCGACCACCCGCGAGCTCGAGGTGCTGGCGCTCGTCGCCAAGGGTCTGAGGAACCGGGAGATCGCCGCCGCGCTGCACATCAGCGAGCACACGGTGCGCCGGCATCTGCAGAACCTCTTCCGCAAGCTCGGGGTGTCGTCACGCGCGGCCGCCACCGCTCATGCGCTCGAGCACGACCTGATCTGATCCCGCCCCCGCGTGGTACGAACGGGCCACACGCCGTGTCCCACCAGGTTGGCACGGACGGGCGAAGACCCCCCGGCCCACCGTCCGTAGCGTCGACGCTGCCGAGCGAAGCCGACCAGGACGGTGAGGCGGCGATGAGCAGGCACCAGGGCACGAGAACACGGGACCAGCGGTCGGTCACCGGCGACGACGTTCGCGCGCGGCTGCTGGCGGGCATCCCCGCCGCCGAGCGTCGGCTGGAGCTGGCCGGCGTGTCGACGGCGGTACTGGACGCGGGCGAGGGCCCACCGGTCGTGGCGCTGCACGGCCAGGGTGAGTTCGCGGCCCTGTGGACGCGCGTGATCCCGCGGCTGGCGACCACCCATCGCATCCTCGTGCCGGATCTGCCGGGGCACGGGGCCTCGGAGGTGCGCGAGGGCGTCCTCGACGCCGACCGGGTGCTGGCCTGGCTCGGCGAGCTGATCGCGGCCACCTGCCCGTCCCCCCCGACGCTGGTGGGGCACGTGCTGGGTGGAGCGATCGCGGCCCGGTTCGCCATCTACCACCCCGAGGACATCAGCCGCCTCGTCCTGGTCGACGCGTTCGGCCTCGGACCCTTCCGTCCAGCGCCCCGCTTCGCGCTGGCGATGGTCGGGTTCCTGGCACGTCCCACCGAGGACAGCATGGGCCGGATGCTCGGCCAGTGCGTGCTGGACGTCGACGACGTGCAGGACCAGATGGGTGAGGACTGGGAGCTGATCGCGGCCTACGGCCTCGACGCCGCCCGGACGCCGAGCAAGAAGGCCGCGACCCGCGCGCTGATGAAGGCCTTCGGCGTGTCGGCGATCCCCGACTCCGAGCTGGCCCGCATCGACGTCCCGACGACGCTGATCTGGGGGCGACACGACCAGCTGGCGCGGCTCGCCGTCGCCGAGGCCGCGAGCGCACGCAACGGTTGGCCGTTGCATGTGCTCGACGACTCCGCCTCCGACCCCATCGTGGAGCAGCCCGACGAGTTCGTCGCCCTGTTGCACGAGGTGATGGCCGGCCGCTGACCGGCCCGCGACGACCCCCGACGACGTGACGCACGCTACGAGAAGGAGCACAGACCATGTCGGACGCGACCCGATCGAAGCCCCTGGCCGCGACCCTCGCCATCGCCCCGGCGGTGCTGGCGGTGGCCCTCGTGGCCCATCCCTATATCCCCGGCCGACTCCCGAACGCCGCGGCCATCGCTGCGGCGGTCGCCGCCGACACCACCCGCTGGGGGCTCGTGCATCTGGCGACCGGCGTGGCGTCCGGGCTTCTGGTGCTTGCCTTCCTGGCCATCCGCGCCCACCTGCGCGACGCGGTCGGCGACCGCCGCAGCGCCGTCGGCGTCCCCTTCGTGGTGATCGGCAGCACGCTGTTCACGCTGCTGCCGGCGATGGAGTTCGCACCGCTGGCCGCGGCCGAGACCGGCGCCGATCTCGCCGGCATCGAGGCGGCCCAGGGGGCTCTGGCGACGTGGTTCCTGCCGGTCCTGGCGGTCGGCGCGCTCACGTTCGCGATCGGCGTCGTCGCCTTCATCGGGGGCATCGTCGGCGCCCACACGCTGAGTCGGCGGTTGAAGGTGGTCGTCGTCGCCGGACTGACGGTGATGGCCGTGTCGCGGTTCGTGCCGCTGGCCGCCGTGCAGTTCTACGTGCAGAGCGCCGCCGCCCTGCTGGCGCTGTGGCCCCTCGCCCACCACCTGTGGCGCCACCCGACGGCACGTTCCGACGTCGCCGCCGGACGTCCCGCACCCGCCGTCTGACCGCCACGGCCGAGTAGATCGCCCGCCGATCTGGAGCCAGACGCGCATGATCGCTTTGGACGAGAGGAGGACGCGCTGAGCACGGATGGTGGCGGTTCAGGGGGCTGACGACCTGTGTGGAGCTGATCGAGACGGGTCGGTCGCTCGAGCTACGGTCACGGTGGCAGCACCGGCGTCATGAGCTCACCGCCGGCTGGCGACACCCGCTGCTGCAGCTCGTTGCCAGGCTCAGCCGACCGTGCGAACAGCGGGTCGAGCGCCTCGATGTCGCCGGCGACAGCGGCGGCGGTGATGTCGGCAGCGATGTCCGTCATGGCGACGAGGTAGCCGATCAGTGCGTCGTGGTCGCCGTGCAGTTCCGGCGGCGGATCCAGGGATCCGACCACGGTCAGCGTCTCGCCGAGGACACGTTCCACGTCCGGCTGGATCACTGCGAGGAATGCCAGGGTCTCCGCGTCGGTGAAGCCCGGTGGGAAGAACGCGATCCGCGGGAACACCTCCGTGCGCACCGCCAGGAGTGCCTCGTACAGCTCGCGCCCGTACGTCCCACCTGGCAGCGTCTGGCGATCGCGGCACAGCACGCCCGCAGCGGCCGGATCGGACGCTACCGCCAGCTGTGCGCACAGGTGTGGAGGTACGCCAGCAGCCAGCGTCGCTTCGCCGACCTCCAGCGCGACGACCGCACCTCCGGCAGCGAGGAGGTCGTCGCGTTCGAGCGCCCGTTGGAGAGCCGTCAGGTGAGCGCCGCTGGTCTCGTGTGCTGCGATCCACCGGCGGTGGATCTCCTCGTAGCCTCCCGGCGGCACGACCCCACGCGCTCGCGTGTCGAGTTGTTCGGCCTCGACCGCCGCCGCGGCGTCTGCAAACGCGCCGAGCCAGGTGGACCGGTCACCGTAGGTTCCGAACAAGGTCTGGCGCAGCTCGTGGACCCCGTCAGCGCGTACCTGCTCGATCCGTGCCACCTCGTCGAGGTAGGCACGCACCTCAGGATCGTCCGGTGCGGGTGGCAACGGGCTGTCGTCGTCCGCGACCCAGAACGAGACGATCCCGACGACCAACACCGTCAACACCGCGAGCACCGCCCCCCGCGGCCACCAACGTTGCCATCGCCCGTCGAGAGCCCCCGGGCCGGCCCCGTCCGGGGCAGGCGCCTGCTCTTGGGGACGCGGTTCGACCTCGCGGTCGTCCTTGACGACCGACGATCTCGGTGACGCGGTCGGCACCGCCGGCGGAGCGAGCAGGGCACCGCAGCGCCCGCAGAACCGAGCCGGAGATCCCGGGCCGGCGGTCCCGCAGTCCGGACACGTCACCGTCTCGTCGATGAC
>CAYVJT010000250.1:0-5371 GCA_964451855.1 uncultured Actinomycetota bacterium | reverse complement strand
CCTCCGAGGCCGCCTCCGGCCCCTGCAACCCCTCCGCCGGTTCGCGGACCTGCGCGACCCGGAACCGGCCCGCGATGAACGCCTCGTCGGTGAGGCACGCGTTCCCGGCGGGCGAGAGCCCGGTCACGTGGTAGTCGCTGTACGCGGCCGCGAAGTTGAGCGGCATCGGTCCGGTCAGGTTCATCGTCAACGACGCGCCAGCGTCGACGTAGGCGTCGGCGGCGCGGTCGAGGTAGTCGCGGTCGGTCGCGTACACGTGCGAGGCGATCGACCCCTTGGCCCGCACGTCGCGGATCGCCTGGTCCAGCGCATCGTCGGCATCGGCACAGGTGATCGCGAAGGACACGGGCCCGAAGCGCTCCTCCCCGAACAGCTCGCGGGCGGACGGCTCGACCGCCGCGATCGACGGGGTACAGGTGCGGGCCCGTGGGAACTCGGGATGCTCGTAGGTGCCCGCCCGCCGGACGACGCGTCCCTGCTCGGCCACCGCTGCCTCGACGTTGCTGACGAGGTCGAGCGTGGCCGGGGACTGCAGCGCGCCCATCACCCCGGCGGCGCGCTTCGGCTGGCCGACGACGGCGTCGACGGCCGCGACGATCGCCTCGATCGCCTCGTCCGGGGGGATGAGACCGTCGGGGGTCCGCACGCCGTCGCCCGGCAGGTAGATGTTCTGCACGCTGGTGCACATCTGCGCGGTGAACAACCCGAGCGAGGTCGCGATCGCCGCGGCGGTGGCCTGCAGGTCGTCGGTACCGGCGAGCACGACGGTGTTGACCCCGGCGGTCTCGGTGTAGGCGACGGCCGGGTGGGCGTTGGCCTCGATCCAGCTGCCGAAGGCCGGGCTGCCGGTGAAGTCCACGATCCGGCAGTCGGGGTGGGCGATGAGCTCCTTGGCGATCGGTGCAGCCGTCGTGTCGGGCGCCAGTTGGACCAGCTCGGGCGGCAGGCCCTCCTCGGCGAGCACCTGCTGGCACACCTGCGTGGCGATCGCCATGGTCAGCACGCTGGTGGGGTGCGGCTTGATCAGGACGGGGTTGCCGGTGGCGAGGTTGGCGAGCAGGGCCGGGTAGGCGTTCCAGGTCGGGAAGCTGGCACAGGTGATCACCACGGCCGTACCGCGCGGCACGATCCGGTAGCGCTTGTCGAGCCGCACGGTCGCCGTGCCGAAGTCCTTCTCCCAGTGGCCGGCCGTCGGGACACGGCGCATCGCCTCCGCGGCGTAGGCGACCGCCTCGATGCCACGGTCCAGGGCGTTGGTGCCGCTGCCGACGCAGCTCATCGAGAAGCTCTGGCCGGTGGTGTGCTGGTTGGCGTGCGCGAGCTCGAACCATCGGCCGTGCAGCCGCTGCACGATCTCCAGGCAGAGGTCGACGCGCAGCTCCGGGTCGACCTCGCGCCACCGCGCCCCAGCCCGCCGCGCGGCGGCGAACTGTGCGTCGATGTCCGGCCCGGGGTAGCGGATACCCAGCGCCTCACCGGTGTAGGGCGAGACCTCCTCGCCGAGCAGTTCGCCCGAGGTCGGCTGCTCGAGGGCGAACGACCCGCCGAGCGTGGCCTCGTAGGCGGTCCGCGCCGCGTCGATCGCGGCGAGGCTCTCCGGATCCTTGCCGGGACGGTCCGGGAAGGGGCTGAAGTGCTCGCGTGTCCGGCAGGCGGTCACCGCCCGGTCGAGCAGGTCGGCATGGCGTCGGGACATCCAGGTTCCTCGTCTCGCTTCGGAGCTGTCGTACGTGCGGTCGGTGCCGGCGTGGTGTCGCTGACCGCGCGGGCGGCGTGTGGTCGTCAGGCAGGTCCGTGGTCGACGTTGCGTCGCCAGCTCAGGCGGTGGTGCCGCGTGCCCTCGCCGACCGGTTCGTCGGCGCTCAGCACCAGCAGGTCGCCGTCGAGGGCGACCCGGCGGCGCTGCTCGGTCCCGACGAACCCGGGGTCGAGCGCGATCGTCACGTCGTGCACCACCTCCTCGCCGTCCAGGTGCCACGTACCGCCGTACGAGAAGAAGCTGCGGGCCGCGCTCGCCACCTCGGCGTCCGGGCTGCTGCGGGCGCTGGGTCCGGAGTACGGCACACGATCGGGAGCGGCGATCGTGGCCTGCATCATCCCGTCCGCGGAGTAGGTGAGCAGCCCGATCGCGTCGGGCCCGAAGGGGCGCGTGGGCCGACCGTCGGTGACGATCTCCCACGTCGACAGGCACCACGCCCCCACCAGCTGCTCGGGCACCACCATGGTCAGCTGCCGTTCGCAGCGAGCTGGTCGGAGCGGATCCAGCAGGCGTGGAAGCCGAGCGGCACCCGCTGCGGCAACAGCACCCGCCCGACCGGACCCGCGGCGACGTCCGCCGCGTCGAGGATCACCAGTTCGGACCGCTGCTCGCGCTCGTCCTGCACGAAGGTGACGAGGTAGCCGTCGTCCTCGCTGGTCGAGCCGTCGCGCGGGGCGAACGGTGACTCACTCCCCCAACGACCCGGACCGAACCGGTACTCGTCCTTGGCGCCGGTGACCGTGTCGTAGCGCACGACCCCGTCGAACATCAGGGTCTCCTCGGGCGAGATGTGCACGTTGTAGGCGTACCGGTTCTTCTGACCGGTGAGCCGCGCATCGATGCTCGGGAACTCGGTGTTGTCGTCATCGACCGGACCCTCGGTGGTCCGCCCGGTCCTCAGGTCGAACCGGTAGCGCCACAGCTGCGCGTCGAGCCGCAGGTAGGCCAGCATCTGTGCGAGCTTCGAACGCCGGTCGCTGATCGGCGCAGGGCGCTTGACCCGGCACACGTCCAGGACCACCTCGTCGCCCTCGTCCCAGGCGTTGACCACGTGGTAGATGTAACAGGGTGAGGCCTCGAACCAGCGGACCTGGGTGCCGTCGCCCCGGCGTGGGAGCACCGCGAAGCGCGACGCCATGTCCCGGTCGAAGATCAGCTTGTGGCGCCCGCGCTTGGCTGCCTCCGGGTCCTGGTAGAGCGGGAGGTCCATGAGCACCGCGTGCGCGTCGGTGATCGCCATGTCGTGCGGCAGCCGCGGTCCGGGAAGATCGATGTTGGTCTCGTGCTCGATCGCGCCCTCCGGCCCGACGACGCCGTAGCGCATGTACGGCGGGCGCGGCCCGTAGTCGAACCAGAACAGCTCCCCGGTGCGCTCGTCCACCTTCGGGTGGGTCATCACGTCGCCGGTCAAGGTGCCGAGGAAGTCCTCGCTGCCGATCGTCTCCAGGCTCAACGGGTCCAACGAGTACGGCGTGCCGCACAGGTACCAGGTCGCCAGCACCTTGCCCCGGTGGAAGATGACGTCGGTGTTGGCCGAGTCCTTCAGGTTCAGCCCGTGGGTGTTGCCGAAGGGGTTGTCCTTCGGGTTCTCCATCACCCCGGTCCACAGGGCGCGGCCCGCCTCGGACTCCGCCTCGAACGCGGCGGTGCGCACCCACCGGTTGCGGTAGCGCGCGGTGCCGTTCTCGAGGTGGACGCCGTGAACCATCCCATCGCCGTCGAACCAGTGGTAGCGGCCCTCGGCCTCGTACCGGGGGTTCGGCCCGTTGCGCAGGAAGACCCCGTTGAGGTCCTTGGGGATCTCGCCGATCACCTCGAGATCACCGGCATCGAGCTCCTCGTGGACCGGGGCGTAGACCCCGTAGAGGTAGGGGTTGCGTTCGTCCGCGTCGTCTAGTGAGCGGCCGACCGCAACCAAGCCATCGGTCGTCGGTCCGGTGGACATGGCGCTCTCCTCGTCGGAAGTCCCGGGCCGAGCGGCGGTGCTCGCCGCCCGGCGCGCTCGTGGATGGAAGCTACGTTGTACGAAGTCAGGAGGCAAGGGTGCTGGGTCGTCGCTGGGTCGTGCTCGCCGGGTGGTCGCTGGTTCGTCGTTGCCGCTGTGGGCGCCGCCGGGGTGGGCCGGGCCACGGGGGGAAGCCGGGGCCCACCCCGACGGCGGGCTGGAGCAGCTAGAGGACGGGCTCGGTGAACAGCTGGCTGGCCTCCGATTCGAAGTAGTCGGTGAGCGGGACCATGCCCTGGGCGGGGCCCGCCTCGGGCTGCCAGATCCGGCTCGCGTGGCTCGGCACCCGTGGGGCATCCGGGTACTGCCCGTAGGTCAGCTCCGGGAACAGCCCGTTGGCGTCGAAGCCAGAGACCTGCTGCGAGGCCTGCAGGATGCCGTGCAGCGACAGGTCATCGTTGGCGCTGGCGATGCGCAGCACCTCGGCGACGACCTGCGCGGACGAGTAGCCGATCACCGGACCCTGTCCCGGCGCGACGTCGGGTGCGTGGGTCTCGATCTCCTCACGCATCTGCACACGTCCGGGTGCGTCGCCCTCCCACTCGCTGTACGGGCTGGAGATGAACACGTTCGCCTGGACGGCGTCGGCCGCCGGCGTCCCGAGCACCGCTGGCACGAAGCCAGGTGTCGCGCTGATGAACTGCACGTCGCTGCCGGCGGCCAACGCACCGGCCGACAGGAAGGCCAGCTGGCTGGGCAGTCCGCCGTAGACGACGTAGTCCGGGTCCTCGGCCAGCAGGGTCTGCAGCTGGGCGGTGAGGTCGGAGTCCTGCGGCCCGTGGCTCGCCTCCGCGACGTACTCGAAGCCGTAGTGCTCCGCGCCGAACTCGGCCGCCCTCCGGATCGCCTCACCCAGCGCGTCGGACTGGTAGGCCAGGGCGAAGCTCGCGTCGGTCTGCTCCTGCTCCTCGATCACCCAGCCGAGGATGTTGAGGATCTCGTGCCCGTAGGTGGTGGTCGGAGCGAAGATCGTCTCGTACGCCTGCGCGAGCTGGCCGCTCGACCCGCTCTGGAAGGACACGAGGCAGTCGTCGACCAGGTCCTGGGCGATCGCCTCCAGCGGCGGGCTCCCGAACACGCTGGCGACCATCGCGGTGTCGGTACGGACCTCCTCGTAGCGCTGGGCCGCATCCACGGGGCTGTAACCGTGGTCGAGGATCTCGACCTCCACCGTGCGCCCGTCGATCCCGCCGTCGGCGTTGATCGCGTCGAAGTGCGCACGGAAGGCCTCACCGATGTCCGGCGCGCCGAGCGCGGCCGTCGGCCCGCTGAGGTCGTTGAGCATCGTGATGTGGATGGTGTCGTCGGTCACCCCCTGGGTGACGTCGCACGCCGGACGGATGTCCTCGGCGTCCTCACCGGGGTCCTCGGCGGGCGCCTCCGCTGCCGCCTCACCATCGTCCGGCGTCTCCTCCGTCGCGGTCTCGGCGGGGGCGGCGGTGTCCTCGGTCGCTTCCTGTCCTCCACACGCCGCCAGGACGAGCGCGGTGGCGGCGAACATCGTCGTCACCCGCGCCAAGGTCCGTCGTCGGGTCTCTCGTTGCATCTGCCTCTCCCTCTGCATCGGTGCTCCCTTGTCTGTCAGGTCGTGTCTGTCAGGTCGTGTC
>CAYVJT010000249.1:0-5413 GCA_964451855.1 uncultured Actinomycetota bacterium | reverse complement strand
GTCGAGGTGGCGCCCTACCGGATCCTCGGCGCGTGCAAGCCGGCCTACGCCCACCGCGCGATCGAGATGGACCCGGCGATCGGTGGTCTGCTGCCCTGCAACGTGGTCGTGCGTGCCCATCCCGACGGCGGCAGCGAACTGATCGCCGTGGACCCGAACGCGATGATGGCGCTGTCCGGGGTGCCCGAGATGACCGAGGTCGCGTCCCAGGTCCGCGTGGAGCTCGAGCGGGCGCTGGCTGCGGCCGCCGGCTGACCCGCTCCGGCCGATCCGGCAACGGCGCGCCCGGCCGCGCGCAGCGTTCGTCGAGCTACGACGCCGCGACGGTGCGCACCCCGCGGGCGATCAGCGCCTGCGCGGCGAGGTAGGTCAGCATCACCCAGAACCCGTGGGCCGGGAGGCGGACCAGCTCCGCGACCGCGTCGACCGCGATCAAGGTGTCCGAGACGACGAACAGGATCGCCCCGACGGCGACGGTGGCGCCCAGCCCGGTGGCCAGCAACGCCATCGCGATGATGACGACCGCGTACGCCACGACGGGGATCCGTAGGTCGCCGAGGTCAGCCCACAGCACGGTGAGGAGCCCGATGAGCGCGATCAGGTACGGCGTCGCGAGGAGTGGTCGAGCGAGGACGCTGTCGGCACGGGAGGGCCAGAAGGCCACGGCGTAGGCCAGCTGTGCGACCAGGAAGGCCCCGAGGCCCGCCAGGAACCAGGCCTCGCCATCCGGCATGAGCCCGAGGTCGCCGAGCCAGGAGAAGCCGAGGCCGACACCGACCACCGAGCGGAGCCGGCCAGGGGGTGTCGCCGTCAGGAACCACGCGACCAGCAGCGGCATCAACAGCGGCTTGGTCGCGAGCGACAGGGTGTCCAGCGATGCGAGGTGCGCGACGAGGTGCACGCCGCCGACGGTGATGAACGCCCACCACCACACGCCCTCCTGGGGGCGTCGCGTCGGGGGGTGTTGCACCTCGCTCTTCACACGGAGACCTCGTCGTGCACCTGGTTGGTCCAGCCGGTCAGGTGCTCGGGGGCTTGGGCCGCAGGTCGGTCAGCTCCAGGGTGCGGGTCACGTCCGTGGCGGTGACGAGTCCGACCAGGAACCCGTCCTCGATGACGAGGATGCGTCGCTCGCCCTGTGACAGTCGCGGCAGGACGTCGACGAGCTGTTCGTCCGGGCCCGCCGTCGCGACCTCGTCGAGGGGCGCTGCGATGTCGGCCACCACGCTCTGGGCGCGCTGCTCGGCGTCGACGGCGCGGATGCGGTCGAGGGTCACCAGCCCCTCGGGACGGCCCCACGCATCGACGACGGGGTAGGCGGAGTGGCGGTGGTAGAGCACGTAGGCGTCGAGCAGTTCCGCGACCGGGAGGTCAGCATGCACGGTGAGCGGGTCGCGGGTCATGACGTTCGCGACCGTGACCCCCCGGAGCGAGTCCTGCACCCGGGTCTGTTGCTCCTCGGCGCTGGCGGCCGAGGCGATGAACCATCCGATCAGGGCGAGCCAGATCAGGCCGATCCCGGGGAAGAACAGTAGGGAGGCGACGCCGAGGGCGATCAGCAGGAACCCGAAGGTCCGGCCCGCTCGAGCCGCGGTCACCGCCGCGCGGGAGCGATCACCGGTGCGCCACCACAGGAAGGCGCGGAGGATACGACCACCGTCCAGGGGCGTCGCCGGAACGAGGTTGAACGCGGCGAGCATGACGTTGATCAGGGACAGCCACCCCACCACCGCGACCAGCAGGTCGCCGGCCCCTGCCAGCGCGACGGCGAGGGTCAGGAACCCGAAGCCCATGCCGAGCAGGAGGCTGACCAGCGGACCGACACCCGCCACCCGCAGGTCGGCGCCGGGCGTCGCAGGCTCACCGGTGAGCCGGGCCACGCCTCCGAACAGCCACAGGGTGATGCCCTCCACCTCGATGCCCTCGCGGCGCGCCACGAGCGCGTGTGAGAGCTCGTGTGCCAACAGCGACAGGAAGAAGACGATCGCGGCAGCGGTGCCCGCGAGCGCGTAGGCCACGGCGGAGTGGTCCGGTGCGAGCAGTGGCAGGTTGCCGGCGGACAGGACGACGAGCAGCAGCGTGAAGATGACCAACACGCTCCAGTTCACCCCGACCCGGATCCCCCAGATCGTGCCGAGTCGCAGGGTCTCGTTCATCGATGTCTCCGTGCCTCGTCGTGTGGGCCGCTGGCGCGGTCGCCAGACAGTACGTGCAACTCGTTGGCTCGATGGTGCGGCATCGGGCACCATCTTGCACCGGCCACTGGTCCCCTGACCACCTGGCCTGGGTCCCTCGCCCTCGCCCACGCGACCGGCTGTCGCCGGCGCCCGTCAGGCGGGGGTATCGGGATGGAAGGCGATGGCGGACCCGCGGGTTGCCTCGAACAGACGCCGAAGCTCCAGGAGGTCGCGGTGCCGAGCATCTCTACGTCCGTCAAGCTCCTCGCTGGTCTGGCAAGCGGGGCGGTCTTGCTCGTCGCCTGCGGTCCCGCCGACGAGATAGCCGAGGGGGACGATGCGCCCGAGGCGCAGGACGACGCCGCGGTCGCCGACGACGAGGCACCCGTGAGCGGGTCGGTGGAGCGTGACGAGGGACCGGGGGAGCGTGAGGGGTTCTTCTGGGAGATGTCCGAGGAGCCGTCCTCGACCATCGACATCAGCGAGATCATCAGTGGCGGCCCGCCGCCGGATGGGATCCCCCCGATCGAGGATCCCGTCTACGAGTCCTTCGATGACGCTGCGGAGTGGCTGAGCGACGACAGCCCGGTGATGGTCGTCCGCGGCGAGACCGAGACCAAGGTCTACCCGCTGGCGATCCTGACGTGGCACGAGATCGTCAACGACGCGATCGACGGTGAACCGGCCGTGATCACCTACTGCCCGCTGTGCAACTCAGGACTGGCCTTCGAGGCCGAGATCGACGGAGCGGTGCTCGACTTCGGCACCAGCGGTCGGCTGTGGCGCTCGAACCTGGTCATGTACGACCGGCAGTACGGCAACCTGTGGACGCAGTTCACGGGCGAGGCGATCGTCGGTGAACGGTTCGTCGGACAGACCCTCGAGCGGATCCCGACGACCCTCCAGGGCTTCGCCGAGGTGCGCAGCACCGACCCGGATGCGCTCGTACTGTCCCGGGACACGGGGTTCAACCGTACCTACGGGCAGAACCCCTACACCGGCTACGACGCCGAAGACAGCCAGCCCTTCCTCTTCCGGGGCGAGGCTGACGGCCGCTTCGCGCCGATGACCCGCGTCGTCGGGTTCCCCGACGGGGACGGCACGGCGGTCCTGCTCGATCACCTCGAGGAGGAGCGGGTCGTCGAGTTCGACGACGAGAACCACCCCGTCACCCTCTGGTGGGCGCCGGGTCAGGCCAGCGCCCTGGACACCGCGTCGATCGACGCGGGACGTGACGTCGGGCAGACCGCAGCCTTCGTCGCGGAGCTCGACGGCGAGCGGTTGAGCTTCGAACCGGTCGACGGGGCGGGTGGGGGCGATGACGCCGTCCGCTTCCGCGACACGCAGACCGGTTCGGGTTGGAACCTCGCCGGCCGCGCGGTCGAGGGCGAGCTCGAGGGCGCCGAGCTCCAGGCGGTCTCCATCGACGACACCTTCTGGTTCGTGTGGGCGGTCTTCAAGCCAGACACCGAGGTGATCGGCGGCGCGGGGTGAGGTCGGGCTGATGCACCAGCTGGTCACCAGGTGATCAGCAGCGCCCCGTCGGGTCCCCGCTCGACGCCGATGCCGAAGGGTCTGCTGACGCGGGCGAGCTCCTCCCGCAGCCAGTCCACGTCGGCGTCGGTGCTGTGCTCGAGCCGCATCCGCACGGCCCGGAGGGGGACCACCCGCAGCCCCAGGAGCTCGCCCGTGTGGGGGGAGTGGGAGGGCAGGTAGAGCAGGCGGAGGTCGGGCCGGTAGCGCTCGTGTCCTCCGATGCCCTCGTAGTCGTTGATGAGGTCGCCGCAGCCGTAGAGGATGAGGCGGTCGCGGTACACCTCGATCGGGCGCGGGTGGTGTGACGAGTGCCCGTGCACGACGTCGACGCCCCCGTCGATCAGGGCGTGGGCGAGGTCCTGCTCGCTCCGGGAGACCGCGTAGCCCCAGTTGCTGCCCCAGTGGACGGAGACGACGGTGATGTCGCCCGGTCGTCGGTGTCGTCGGACCTCGTCGAGGACCTCGTCTGCTGCGACGTCCGATGCTCCGTCGAGGAAGGCGATACCGGGTCGCTGGTCGGTCGCGGCCCAGGCCTCGGGGACCCCGCTGGAGGCCATCCCCCACGCGAAGACCAACACCCGCCCTCCGGTCGTCAGCGGAACGGCCGCGGGCTGGCGGGCTGCCTCGACGTCGTGGCCCGCTCCTGCGGTCCGCAAGCCAGCCCCGGCGAGGGAGTCGAGGGTCTCCTCCAGGCCTGGGACGCCGAGGTCGAGGACGTGGTTGTTCGCGAGGACGCAGACGTCGGTGCGTGCGGAGGTCAGGCAGGCCAGGTTGCCCGGGGACATCCGGTAGTGGATCCGCTTGCCCACAGCGAACCCGGCGCTGCGTGTGACGCTGGTCTCCAGGTTGATCACCCGGGCATCCGGCGCGGCGTCATCGAGTACCGACCGCGCGACACCCCAGGGCCACCAGGGGTCGACCGGGCGCGGGATGGGCCCGTTGACCTGCTCGGCGAGCTCGACGTAGCCGCGGGCGTCGGTCATGTACTCCTCGCGCAACGCCGGATCGCCCGGATGGGGCAGGATCTGGTCGACGCCCCGGCCGAGCATGACGTCACCGCTGAGGAACAGCGTTGCGTGGTCCGGGTTCACGGTCGACCCTCTGCCTCGTCTCGCCTCGGCCGAACGGGATCGGGTATCCCGCCCACCGACGTCGTCGACGTGCTCTCTTCGCGGGAACCCGGGACGACCACGGTGACCGTACGGGCCCGATCGCTCTGTCGCTGCCGACGTCTGGGGACAGGCGCGCTTCTCGGTGGCACCGGCCAACGGTCAGGGTGCGTACGGGCAGGGTGGAGCGCGTCCGTTCGGACGGCGTATCCAGCTGAGCTGGGCGAGGTCTGCCCTCGATGGGCTGCGCGGCCGTGAACAGCCGGGGTCACGGGCAGGGACCCTGAGGGTGATCGCTGGCCGTCCCACACCTGGGGACGGCCATCCCCGACCGACGGAGAGCCCCATGTTGACGCTCGGTGTCCTGCTCCTCGTGCTCGCTGTCCTCCTGGACATCGCGGTGCTGTGGACCATCGGCTGGATCGTCGCGGGCTTCGGGCTGCTGCTGCTCGTGCTCGGCATCCTGGACCGCTCGCTCGGCCCGGCCCGCTTCTACTACTGAGCCTGGTCGCGCCGACCGTCGGTCCTCGGCCGGTACGGGTGCCCGTCCGGTCGGCGCCGTCTGTTCCCGGCGGTCGTTCGCGGTGTCAG
>CAYVJT010000248.1:0-5471 GCA_964451855.1 uncultured Actinomycetota bacterium | reverse complement strand
CAGGTGAGCCGGCGATCGACCGGCACGACGTCGAGGAGGAGCGGTGGACGGCGAGCTCCTCGCGGCGGAGGGCGACGACGAGCCGACGCCGATCCTCAGGGACATCGAATCACCGGATCTCGGGGAGCTGGCCGATCCGTCGACGATCGCCCAGCTGATCCGCGAGGCCATCGCCGAGCTGCTCGGGGACCTGCTGGCACGGCTCCCCCTGATCGTGCTGGCGCTGATCGTCTTCGTGATCCTCGTGCTGTCCGTACGGTTGGTGGTCGGTGGGGTCAACCGCGGCATGCGGCGTGCCAACGTCGACTTCACGGTCCGACGGTTGGTCGCGAACCTGCTGCGGATCGTGCTGCTGATCGTGGTCGTGCTGTTCGCCCTGGCGATCGCGGGGGTGGAGGTCGGGGCGGTGCTCGCGGCGCTCGGCCTGATCGGCCTCGGGATCGCCCTCGCCCTGCAGAACATCCTCGAGAACCTGATCTCGGGTGTCCTGATCCTGATCCGCAAGCCCTACGACCGCGGCGAGGTCATCATCACCAACGACCTCGAGGGCTACGTCGAGGACATCGACCTGCGGGTGACCACGATCCGCTCCTACGACGGCACGCTGACCCTGGTCCCGAACGCCGACATCTTCACCCAGCCGCTGACCAACCTGTCGCGTCGCGGCACCCGCCGCAGCTCGGTGTTCATCGGGATCGACTACCGCGACGACCACGTCGCTGCACGGCACGTGCTGATGGAGGCGACGCGGTGGGTCCAAGGCGTGCTGACCGACCCCGAGCCCATGGTGCTGATGATCCAGCTGGGGGACTCGAGCGTCGACTTCGAGGTGCGGTTCTGGACCACCGCCGACCTGGCGACCGTCGTCGAGGCCCGCCATCAGGTCCTCAGCGCCTGCAAGACCGCGGTCGAGCACGCCGGGATGACGATCCCCTGGCCGATCCGGACGCTGGCTGCGGACAAGGCTCCGCTGGAGGTGGTCGAGCCCCGCCTGCGGGCGTAGGGTCCGCGCCGTCGGCTACCGGCCAGGGTCAGGAGGCCTGCATGCCCGTCGAACCCACCGCGATCCCGGGGCTGTACGTGGTGCGGTGGGACACCCATGGCGATGACCGGGGCTTCTTCCGCCAGACCTACCAGCACGACGAGCTCGCCGAGGCGGTCGGTCACGACGTCGTCCTGCGGCAGGGCAACCACTCGCGCAGCGCTCCCGGGGTGCTGCGGGGCTTCCACGCCGAGCCGTGGGACAAGCTCGTCTACGTCGCGCGGGGCACCGTGTTCTGCGCGATCGCGGACCTGCGGCCCGACAGCCCCAGCTTCGCCGAGGTGGCGACCTTCACCCTCGGCGACCCGCCGGGGGAGCGGGTCCGGTTGTGGGTGAGCGAGGGGCTGGGCAACGCCTTCTGTGCGGTCACCGATGCCGACTACCTCTACGACGTGACCGCCGAGTGGTCGCCCGACGTCGACAAGCGGGCGGTGGCCTGGGACGACCCGGACCTCGCCGTGGACTGGCCCGTCGACGGGCCCTCCCTCTCGCCCGCCGACCGCGACAACCCTACGCTGCGTGAGCGTTTCCCCACCCACCCGCGGTTCGTGCGGTAGGTCCCGTCGCGGCCGTCGGCTCACGACACCTTCGCCACCGGGCCCGTACCGAGCGTCGGCGGGATCTCCACCTCCCGTGACCGGCTCGGTACGTAGCGTGAGGGGCCGGGAGGGGCGGGAGGCTGGTGGTGCCGAACGGCTCCCGGAGTCACGCGGTTACGGTGCGTGAGATGCCGCAGCGATGCCTGTACACCACGATCGCCAAGCCCTAGTATCGAGCTTGCGGGCCGGTGCCTCCACTGCGGGGGTGCAGAGCGCCGTTCGACCCGAGGGGGCCTCCATGAAGCGCAGGTTGACGGCCACATCTCTGATCATGGCACTCCTCCTCGGCCTGCTCGCCGCGCCGGCCGCGGCGCAGGAGAGCCCGCCGAGCCCGGACGAGGTCGTCGCCGACGACATCACCGCGCTCGAGTGCTCGTTCGCGACGGCGTTGTACTTCCAGGAGGAGATCCCGGAGGACGAGGCCACGGCCACGCTGGCCGCTCTGCTTCCCGAACCGGACGAGGACGGGGTCATCAACGTCGAGGACCTCGACGCTGACGAGCAGCAGGCTCTGGTCGACGCGGCCTTCGCCGCGCTCGCGGACATGGATCAGACCTTCGCCAACGTCTGCTCGATCTACACCCCGATCGTCGCCGGCATCGTCATCGAGGACGATGAGGAGCCCGCCGCCGTCGAGGCCGTCACCGACGAGGAGCCGGCGGTCGTGGCTGCACAGGTCCTCGCGGTGAGCGGTGTCAACAGCGCCCTGCTCGCCATCGTCGGGATCCTGCTCGTCGGCCTGGGCTTCGTGGCCGTCCGCCGCACCCGTGACGAGAGCGCGTCCTGAGCGGAGTGCGGTCCGGCGCCACCGCACGGGGATGAACCTGCGGCCCACCAAGCGGGTGCGCACCGTCGCCCGTGCCCTGCTGGCAGGGCTGCTGATCGCGGGTGTCGTCATCGGGGGCTGGGTCGGACTGGACATGCTCGCCGTACGCAGCTCGCTGCAGGCCGCTCAGGGCTCGCTCGGGGAGCTGCAGCGCTCGCTCGCTGACGTCGACCTCGACGCCGCCCAGGCGAGCCTGCTCGAGGCTCGTGAGGAGATCGAGGACGCCTCACGACGCAGCGGTCGGTTCACCTGGAGCGTTGCCGCCGTCGTCCCGGTGGTGGGCCCGTCGGTCCAGGTCGTCCGCGAGGTGGTCGAGGTCGCCGACCTGGCGACCCTCATCGCCGACACGGCCGTTCGCGACGGACGTGACCTGCTCGGCGATGGCGTGGAGATCGAGGTCGTCGACGGACGCATCGACCTCACCCCGCTGGTGGAGGCACAGGCGCTCCTCGCGTCGCTCCCGATCGAGGAGCTGATCGAGTCCCGTGATGCCCTGGCCACGCCCCGGGACCAGTGGCTGCCCGACCAGGTGCGTGACGGGCGCAGCGACACCCTGACCCTCGCCGACGATGCCATCGACACCCTGGAGCGTGCCCGCGCGCTCACGGAGGCGCTGCCCTCGTTCTTCGGTGCGGAGGAGCCCCGGGAGTACTTCGTCGGGTTCCAGACCTCCGCCGAGCTTCGGGGGACCGGCGGGCTGATCGGCTTCTGGGGCGTGCTGGCCGTCGACGACGGTCAGGTCACCTTCGGTCAGACCGAGGACTACGACCCGTTCGACGACGTCCAGGACCCCGAAGGTGAGACCCGCACCGAACGCATCGGCACCATCGGCCTGGCTCGTCAGAACCCGCCGAACGTCGACCCGGCCTTCCTCGCCCGCTACGGACGTCTCGCGGCGGCCCGGTCGTTCCCCAACATCAACGTGGACCCGGACCTGCCGACCAGCGCTCAGGCGATCCTGGAGCTGTTCGACCACCAGACCGATCGGCGGCTCGACGGTGTCATCCTCCTGGACGCTCCGGGGCTCCAGGGCATGCTGGAGGCCACCGGCTCGACCCTGCCCGTACCTCCGGAGGTCGCGGAGACCTTCGACCTCGACGACGGCCTGCCGACCGACGAGTTCGCCCGCTTCGTCACCGCCGACATCTACGAGGGGTTGGGCTTCGAGTTCAGCGCCGAACGCAACGATGCCCTGCGCCGGATCGGCGACACGGCCTTCCTGCAGATCTTCGATGGTCGTTGGGACAGCCGGTCGATGGCACGTGCGGTGGTGGAGGCCACGAACCAACGCCATCTGCAGGTCTACACCAGCGACGAGCCCGTCCAACGGGCGCTCGACGCCGTCGGAGCCACCGGCTCCCTCGAGGATCCCGACGACGCCGATCAGTTCGCCGTCGTCGCCAACAACGCCGTCGGAGGCAAGCAGGATGTCCACCTCGGGCACGAGGTCCGGGTGCACATCGACCTGATCGACGTGCGCCGTGACGACGAGGATCGCCTGTTCGTCCGACGCGACGGTGAGCTCCAGATCACCGTCGACAACCCGCTGCCAACCGAGGGCCTCGACACCTACATCATCGGCAGCTGCCACCGTCCCGATGACCGCAACCGCTGCTTCGAGGGCGAACCCGGCGAGAACCGCACCTGGTTCAGCCTGTGGGCATCACCGCAGCTGCGGCTCGTCGACTTCGACAGCGATGACGGCGCGGGACCGCGGTCGGCCACCTTCCGTGACCTGCGTGTGATCGATCACGTCCACGTCACCCCCTCCCAGCAGCGCAGCAGCTTCCGCGCGGGCTTCACGGGCACCGCACCGGTGGTGCGCGAACTGGAGACGGTGGTCTACGAGTTCCGGTGGTGGCGACAGTCCAAGGCGATCCCCGACCTGCTCGATGTGCGCATCGCTCCGCCCGAAGGCTGGGGGATCGGCCACGTCGAGGTGGTCGGTGGCGGCAGCGGCCGGGGGATGGGCGTCCACGGCGACGGCGAGGACCTGGTCGCCGAGGTGGTGGACGGGGTGGCCCAGCTGCGCGGCACGGTGACCGCGGACACGCGCCTGCGCGTCCACCTGGTCGATCCGTGACGGTCCGTCACGTTGGGTGAGTGGGACGAGCGGGTACGCCCACCCTGGAGTACGTTCCGCTCAACGTGCACATCCGGGGCGGCTTCGTAGGGGGCAGCCCCGTGGTCAAGGAGCGGGGGAGATGCAGGTCGTGGTCACCGGTGGCGCCGGGTTCATCGGCGCGAACCTCGTACGCCACCTGGTCGACACCGGGCTGGCGACGGTGTCGGTCGTCGACGACCTGTCTTCGGGTTCCAAGGACAACCTCGCCGGTGTCGACGCGGAGCTGCACGTCGGGTCCATCCTCGACGCTGAGCTGCTCGACGAGGTGGTCGCCGACGCTGACGCCATCGTCCACCTCGCCGCCCGGCCCTCCGTGCCACGGTCGATCGAGGACCCGATCGCCAGCCACCACGCCAACGCCACCGGCACGATCGAGGTGCTGGAGGCCGCGCGCCGCGCCGGCGGTCCCCACGTGATCGTGGCGTCCTCATCGTCGGTGTACGGCGCGAATCCCACCCTGCCCAAGTCCGAGGACCTGCGTGCCGAGCCGCTGTCGCCCTACGCGGTGTCCAAGCTCGCCACGGAGACCTACGCGTTCGCCTACGCCCACTGCTTCGACCTGCCCGTGCTGGCGTTCCGGTTCTTCAACGTCTACGGGCCGTTGCAGCCTGCCGGGCACGCCTACGCCGCGGCGCTGCCGACCTTCATCGACGCGGCCCTGCGCGGGGAGCCGATCCCGATCGACGGCGACGGCGAGCAGAGCCGCGACTTCACCTTCGTCGGGTCCGTGACCGGTGCGATCACGGCCGCGGTGCAGCGGCGCATCACCTCGACGGAGCCGGTGAACCTCGCCTTCGGGTCCCGCCGCACGATCCTGGAGGCGGTGGGGGAGCTGGAGTCGGTGCTCGGTACGCCGCTGGCGCGCGAGCACCGCTCGCC
>CAYVJT010000247.1:0-5475 GCA_964451855.1 uncultured Actinomycetota bacterium | reverse complement strand
GACCGGTCGGGACGGACCCACTGAGCTCGAGCTGAGCTCGAGCGCGGGTGGGCCGCGGTGCGTGGGGTCGCCGGCTCAGCCGGTCAGCGCGTCCCGGAGGACACCCAGACGCTCCGGGACGACCCGGAACCACGCCCAACGACCACGCTGCTCGCGCTGGAGCAGCCCTGCCTCGGTCAGGATCGACAGGTGGTGGCTGACCGTCGGCTGCTTGCGTTCGAGCAGCGCCGGGAGGTCGCAGGCGCACAGCTCGCCGTCCGGGGCGTTGGCGACGAGCGAGAGCAGCCGCAGCCTGACGGGATCGGCGAGGACCTTGAACGCCCCGGCGAGATCCTCGGCCTCGGAGGGCGACAGTGCGGCGTCGAGCACCGGCTCGCAGCACGTCGTGATCTGGCTGACCTTCATGGCACGACCTCCGCGTCCGCCCGCAAGGGTCGGCGTCCAGCTCGGCGTCTGAGCAGGCGTCGCCCTACCTCGGCATCCCCATCCTATCGACATCGGTCGAACCATGGGGTAGGGTTGACGCATCGATGGATATCGATATGTAAGGCACGTCGATATGGCACGGACCCGATGATCGGATCCGCCTACCGGATCCGCCTACCGGATCCGCCTACCGGGGCCGATCCGGATGACGAGATCGAACCGGTTGGACGACCTGATCGGACGACCTGACCGAGGGTCGACACGAGACGAGGGACGGCTGTGGAACGCACGCTCGAGACCGTGACGCTGTTCGGGTCGCTGTTGCTGACGCTGGTGGCCTTGTTCATCCCGATCACGATCGGGATCGCCCTGGCGCAACGCTGGATCGGCCCCGAGCGGCTGCAACGCTGGCTCGGCGGGCGCAACCTCGCGGTCGCGCTCACGAAGGGCACGCTGCTCGGTGCGGTGACCCCGTTCTGCGGATGTTCTACGGTGCCGCTGCTCCTCGGTCTGCTGAAGGCGAACGTGCGCTTCGCCGCCGTGGCGGCCTTCATGCTGGCGTCACCGCTGCTGAACCCCTACATCCTCGGGGTCGTGGCCCTGCTGTTCGGCGTTCGGACGGCGGTGGTCTACGCGGCGGTGGCCGTGGCGACGACGTTGGTGCTCGCGACCCTCTGGGAGTCGCTGCGCCTCGACCGTGACCTCAAGGTCCCCGGGTACCGGCCGCAGGTGCGCGAGCCTGGAGGGACGGCCGCGCGGACCGTGCCGGTGAACGTCCGCGTGCCGGTGACGGTCGGCGTGGCTGCGGGCGCGGCGCCATCGTGTGCGGCGAGCACGAGCTGCGGGGCGAACGACGAGGGTTCGGGCTGCGGAGGCGACCAGGCCGAGGACGTGCCGGTCGCGCCGTGGCGTGGTCTCCGTGAGGAGCTCCGGCTGGCGTGGCAGGCATCGCTCGGCCTGCTCCGTCCCATGGTGATGCCGCTGCTGCTCGGCGTGACCGTCGGTGCCATCATCTACGGCGCCGTGCCGCAGGGAGCGTTCGCGAGCATCCTCGGCGAGTCCACCTGGTACACGCTGCCCTTGGCCGCCGTACTGGGGCTGCCGCTCTACCTCCGCGGTGAGGCCGCCTTCCCGATCGGTGCGGCGCTGCTCGCCGCAGGCGTTGGCACGGGGCCGATGTTCGCGATGGTGATCGCCGGCATGGGGGCGAGCATCCCGGAGCTGACCATGCTGACCGGCATCTTCGAGCGGAAGCTGCTCGTGGTGTTCCTCGCGTCGGTGTTCTCCATGGCCGTGGTCGGTGGGGCGCTCATCCCGCTCGTGGTCTGAGCGTGGCGGGTCCCACGGTCGTCCCGGGCCGTGGGACCGCGGGGCGGACTGGGGAGCGGACCCTGCCAGAGCTACGCTCCCTCGGACCCGCAGCGCCCCCGCACCCTCCGAGGAGACCCCCGTGCCCGATCCGTCGTCAGCCGCCGGTCCGCTGGCCGGGATCACCGTGATCGACCTCTCCCGCGCGCTCGCGGGGCCGTACGGCTCGATGATGCTGGCGGACGCCGGCGCGGACGTGATCAAGGTCGAGCGCCCTGGCACGGGAGACGACTCGCGCGGATGGGGGCCGCCGTTCGTCGGTGAGGGGGAGGACCGCGAGTCCGGCTACTTCCTGTCGGTCAACCGCTCGAAGCGGTCGGTCACCCTCGACCTCAAGGACGAGGCAGACCTCGTCCGCCTGCGGGACCTGCTGGCCCGGTCCGACGTCCTGATCGAGAACTTCCGCCCCGGCGTCATGGACCGGTTGGGGCTCGGCGAGGAGCAGCTCGAGGAGCTCAACCCGCGTCTGGTGGTGCTGTCGATCACCGGGTTCGGCGAGGGTGGGCCGGACGGCCATCGCTCCGGGTTCGACCAGATCCTCCAGGGCGAAGCTGGCTTGATGGGCATCACCGGACCCATCGGCGGCCCCCCGATCCGCGCCGGTGTCCCGATCACCGACATCCTGGCCGGCATGTTCGGGGCCTACGGGGTCGTCGCGGCGCTGCGTGAACGCGAGATCACCGGCAGGGGCCAGCGGGTCACCACCTCGCTGCTCGCGGCGGGGGTCGCCGTCCACGCCTACCAGGGGACCCGCTACACCATCGGCGGCGAGGTGCCCCAGCCCGGCGGCAACCGGCACCCGTCGATCGCCCCGTACGCCGCGTTCACCTGCGCGGACGGCTACATCAACATCGCGGTGGGCTCCGAGGGGCTGTGGCGGCGTTTCGCGCCGCTCGTCGGGCTCGAGGTCGAGGATCCGCGTTACGTCACCAACAGCGACCGGGTCGACAACTACGACGAGCTCGAGGCGGAGATCAACGCCGCGTTGTCGGAGGCGTCGGTGGACGTCTGGATGGAGCGATTGGGTGAGGCGGGGGTTCCCGCCGGACGCATCCGCACGATGGACCAGGTCTACGCCTGGGAGCAGGTCGAGCACCTCGGCCTGGCCGATCGGATCCCGCACCCGACCGTCGGGGAGATCACGATCCCCGGCGCGCCGATCGAGTGGTCCGTGTCGGGTCGGCGCCCCTCGGAGCCGCCACCTCGGCTCGGGCAACACAACGACGAGGTGCTCGGCGACGGTGGCGCCTAGCACCGATGCTTCACGGGTTGGTCGTGCCGGGGTGTGGCTGGTGATGGGCGGGATCCCGGTCGCGATACGACTGCTTTCCCACCCAGTACCGGACGTGGCTGGTGATGGGCGGGATCCCGGTCGCGATACGACTGCTTTCCCGCCCAGTACCGGACGTGGCTGGTGATGGGTGGGATCCCGGTCGCGATGCGACTGCTTTCCCGCCCAGTACCGGGTGTGGGAGCGTCGGGTGCGCTGGTGGGATTGTCGCTGGCGGTGATGGTGTGGTCAGGGGTGTGCGGGCGACATGAGCCCCGACGTCGTCGACGTCGTGTGGGGCTGCTGGTCTGTCGAGCAGCGGGGGGCGGACAACGCTCGGTCCGCCCCGATCGCCTTCGCGGTGACGGCCACCAACCTCAATCCCGTCGGGCCGGTCAACCCGGCGGCATCAACGGACACCTCGTAGCCCACGACCCGGCTGGTGTCCCTCACCCCCACCGTGAACCCCTCACCCGCACCGTGAACCCCTCCCCCCCACGGTGACACCCTCCCGGTTGGCGGCGTGGTCTTGAACACCCACATCCTGCCGATGCGGGAGGGTTGCTCCGTGGCCTGCCGTCACGCCCCCGCGTGCCCGCGGAACAGGACGAGACTTCCTCGCAGGCGTGCCGGTGGTGTCTGGTTGGGCTGGCTCCGCACGCTCCCGACCTCACCGGGCCGGGTGATCGGCAGCTTCGGGCCTTCCGCCCCTGCACGGTGACACGGCATCCCTGCATGCTCGATCGCCGTCAGCCACGGGGTCGCCGTGGCGTGCCACAGGAGGCCGCATGCCGACCGGCGGGAAGGGGTGATCGTGGCAGAGCTGTCGGGCCCTGCGCTGACGACCTTCGTCGTCTACTTCGCGATCCTGCTCACCATCGGGATGTGGGTCTACGCCCGGACGCGCACCCTGCAGGACTTCCTGCTCGGCGGTCGCGGGCTGAACTCCCCGACGGCGGCGCTCAGCGCCCAGGCCAGCGACATGAGCGGCTGGCTACTGCTCGGCTTCCCGGGAGCGATCTACGCCGCCGGGCTCGGGGCCACCTGGATCGCGATCGGGCTGGCGATCGGGACCTACCTCAACTGGAGGTTCGTGGCACCACGCCTGCGCACCTACACGCAGCGAGCGGACGACGCGCTGACACTCTCGGCCTACTTCGACGACCGCTTCGAGGACCCGACGCGGCTGCTGCGCCTGATGTCCGCACTGGTCATCCTCGTGTTCTTCTCGGTGTACGTCTCGGCGCAGCTGGTCGCCGGCGCGATCCTCTTCCGTGAGGTGTTCGGCGCCGACGAGATCGTCGCGGTCACGGTCTCCGCCGTCGTGATCGTGATCTACGCCTTCCTCGGCGGTTTCCTGGCCGTGGCGTTCAACGACACGATCCAGGGCACGCTCATGTGGATCGCGTTGATCACGCTGCCCCTCCTCACCATCGCGACGGTAGGCGGGATCACGGCCATGACCGACGGGCTCGCGGACCGCAGCCCGTTCCTGCTCGAGTGGTTCGCCGAGGCGGAGTTCCTCGGCGACGCCTGGACCGCCGGGGAGCGCCTGGGCTGGGTGGCCATCGCTTCCGGCGTGGCGTGGGGGCTGGGCTACTTCGGGCAGCCGCACATCCTCGCCCGGTTCATGGGCATCCGGTCAGCGGAGCTGGTCAAGCCGGCCCGCCGGATCGCCGTGACCTGGGTCGTGACGACCCTCGGCGGCGCGACGCTGGTCGGGCTCGTTGGCATCGTCCACTTCGCCGAGCCGCTGGGGGACCCCGAGGCGGTCTTCATCGCGCTGATCCAGGACATGGTCAACCCGTGGGTCGGGGGGATCCTGCTGGCCGCCGTGCTGGCCGCGGCGATGAGCACCGCCGACTCGCAGCTGATCGTCGCCTCCTCGGCGCTGACCGAGGACCTCTACCGGGGGTTCGTGCGGCGCGACGCCAGCGAGACCGAGCTCGTCTGGACGGGACGTCTCACCGTCGTGCTCGTCGCCGCCGTCGCCTATGTGCTCGCCCTCGGCGGTCGCGGCGTACTCGAGATCGTCGAGTACGCGTGGGCCGGTTTCGGCGCCGCGTTCGGACCGGTGATCATCGCATCGCTGTACTGGCCGCGGATGAGCCGGGCGGGAGCGGGCGCCGGCATCGTGGTCGGTGCGCTGACCGTGGTGCTGTGGGAGGCGACCAACCCCTTCGGGTGGGGCCTGTACTCGCTGCTCCCCGGCTTCATCGCCAGCGCCGTCGCGATCTTCGCGCTCAACCCGCTCGGCCGGGTCCCGGAGCGCGAGTGGCACGGCGCCACCGGCGACCGGGGCGCCACCACCCCGTGAGCCCGAGGTCGCCGTCCGTCACCACCGCACCCGCCGGTCCGGCCACTAACGTGGGCGCCTCCTCGGATTCGAGTCCGTCCCGTCCCCGACCGAG
>CAYVJT010000246.1:0-5477 GCA_964451855.1 uncultured Actinomycetota bacterium | reverse complement strand
CCTCTTGCGTGTCGAGCAAGCGCTCTAGCCGACTGAGCTAACGCCCCGAAAGGGTGCGAACCTGCCGTAGAAGCGCGGATCCTGCCTCCACGGCCAGTTCTGCTGCGGTTACCGTTGTCAGGGTCTTTGGAGCCGTATGCGATGTTCAGCGACCGTGCGTTGCGTGCATCCTGTCTGCGATCGGCTACCAGACGGGCGAAGGGTAGCGAGCGCTGGAGTGGGGCGCGAACCCTACGCGCTGGGCCTACGCGATCGAGAGCCGCAGTTCGATGACGACAGGTCCAACAGGCACTTCGTCCGCTCTCACTGCGCGCACAACCTGCCTACCGGGCCGAGTGGGCCCTGCACGACATCGCGAAGAAGCTCGGCAAGCGGGCACGCCGGCGTACCGCTGATCGGTTCCGGTCCCCCACGGCCGGTCCCGACAGGCCCTCGACGGGGCAACATGCCCTCCACCCGCCCCGTGACGAGCCTCATCGGCCTCGTCGCGGCCGTGGACCTCCTGGGGCAGTACCCGCCGTCCGGTCGGCTCGTTGACCGATCTGGGTTCAGCCGCCGTCGGGGTAGCCGATCCTCAGTCCACCAGCGGGCCCTGGCTCGTGCGCACATCCCCGGCCAGCTGGTCCTGAACGTGGCCCCATACATCGTCCCGTCTACCTCGTCGACCAGGGACGACGAGACCCATCGGGGCTCCACCACCCCGGTGGGTCGGAAGCTGCCTCCGACGCCGGGGGTTACGCCAACGAGGAGGGAACCTCGTTGGAACCCACGCTGGACGACCTGCCGCGCGGCCACGCCCGCACCGGCCGCGCGATGTTCACCGCCGGGGAGATCGACGAGCTCAGCCGGCTCGTCGGCGTACATCGGGTCGAGGCCGGGACACCGCTGCTGCGCCAGGGTGACCCCGTCAAGCACATCGGGGTGATCGTCTCTGGCGACGTCGAACTGCTCCACCGTCGAGCCACCCGACGCGTCGTCGTCCAGGTGCTCCACCCCGGCGACCTCTACGGCGACATCCCCCTGCTGTGTGGCCTGTCGATGCCGTTCAGCGCCCGGACGCTCACGGACGCGGCGGTGATCGAGCTACCGCACGACCGCTTCTGGCAGCTCGTCGACCATCGTCCTGACATCACTCGCCGCTTGTTGTTCTCCCTGGCCTCCCGCGTGGAGCGGCTCCAACGCCGCCTGCTGGCCGTGACCTCCGGCGACCTCAGCCACCAGGTGTCCGCGCTCCTGCTCGACGAGGTAGGAGATGCTCCCGGTGAGGTCCGCCTGTCGCAGGCCACGATCGCGGAGCTCCTCGGCTCCACGCGGCCGACCGTCAACCGCGTCCTGCACCAACTGGCAGACGCGGGACACGTCACGCTGGGCTACCGCCGCATCGAGGTGGTCGATCCGAGCGGTCTGCAGCGGATCCTGGGCTGAGCCCGTCGCGAGCCGGCCCCGACAACGTGTCGGACGTGACGTTCTCGGACGGTGCCCGTCGGTTCCTCGGTTGTCCCAGTGACGGCGCGACATCCCGTCGCCGCCGAGGAGGAGAGATCGATGAGCAAGATCGCTTGGATCACCCGTCCCGCAGACAGCGTCGATCCTGCGACGCGGACCCGCCACCCCGCCGCCGGGCTGGTGTTCGCGTTCGCAGGCATGATGCTGGTCATCATCGCCGCGTTCATCGCCGGTGCCGCGATCGATCGCATCGGCGCTGGCGCAGATGCCACGAGCAACCTCGCCACCGCTTTCGCGCTGAACACCTTCGGTCTCGGTGTCACCAAGTTCGGCATCGCGATCGTCCTGGTCGGCATCGTGCTGGCGCTGTGGCGGCGTGTGAGCTCCGTCAAGGCCGCGCTACCGAAGCTCAGCCAGGCCGCCGGCGGGCAACACCGTGCTGACACGGCTGCCTCGGAGGCCCTGACGACGCCCTTCGGGACCGTCAAGGTCACCGGCTCTGCACCCAAGCCGTTGCCGATCCACCGGATGGCGGAGAAGCTGTGGCTTCCGATGTTGGCGATGGGCGCGATGGCCCTGCTCGTCGGCCTGTTCGTCGGACTCGGCGCTGCCGGCGCCGACACCGGAAGCGAAGCCTTCCGCCAACTCAACGCCTGGGGCCAAGGCACGATCTTCCTCGGGGAGGGTCTGTTGCTGTCCGGCATCGCCTTCCTGCTCGGCACGATCCTGTCCGGGTTGCGGCGTGGCGGTGCCGAGGTTCAGCAGTCCCTGGGTGTGCCGATCCAGACCCTCGCGATGCCGGCCACGGCGAAGGCCTTCGTCGGCCTGATGATGCTCGGGCTGATGGCCGCGATCGCCCAGTTCGTCCTCTACGGCGTCGCCGCCGCCAACGCCGCGGACCCGTCCACCTACGCCGTCTGGGTCACCTGGCTCGGGCCGTTCCGCGAGGTCGCACTCGGGGTCCTGCTCGCCTCGATCGTCCTGGCGCTTGCCACGATCGCCCGCGCGCTGGGCTTCCAGTTCCACCGCATCCGTCAGCTCGCGACCCAGGGCGCCTGAGACGCCCCGGCCCCTGAAAGGAGCCACGCCATGAGTACCCAGACGCCATCCCGCAACGCCAAGACCCCGCCGCGGACGACCCCGGAACCCCGCAAGGATGACTTCCAGGTGGTCGGTTCGGACCGGAGCCTCGGGTTCAACCTCCCTCAGAAGATGGGCAAGACCCTGTGGGCGCCGATGTTGTTGATGGGCCTGATGGCCTTCCTCGCCGCCCTGATCCTGGGGATCGTGCGCGCCGACGTGGTGGCGACCCGGCCAGACGACGCGGTCGCGTTGCTGCAGCTGCAGCACGTGACCGCCGGGGTGATGTTCATCGGCTTCACGGCCGTCCTGTCCGCCATCGCCTTCGCCATCGCCCGGATCCTCGGCACCTTCCGTGACGGCGGCGGGTCTCTGCAGGAGGCGACGATCGGGCACGTCCAGACCCTCAAGATGCCGATCACGGCTCGGGCCATGATCGCGTTCATGATGATGGGCATGATGGCCATCGTCATCGCGATCATCGGGCACTTCGTCGCCGCGGCCGGGACGACCTCCACGAACCTCGCCAGCTCGGAGCAGCTGTTCCTGGGCTGGGAGATCGTCCGACGCATCGGCGTGTCGCTACACCTGGTCGCGATCGCCTTCGGGCTGGTCACGATCGTCCAGGTCCTGCGCTTCCAGGCGATCCGCATCCGCGAGGTCGCCGACCAGCGCGCCGCCCAGGACGGCTGACCCCCGACCCGATCGACGACCCTCGCCCCGGCGTGCTCCTGGACGCCGGGGCGAGCCGTGTCCGACACCGATGCGAGGAAGCCTGCGCGGACCTGGCGGGTTCCCGCGTACCCGAGGCCTGCGCTGCGTCGACAGAGGACCCGACCGTGCCGACCACCCGTCCCGGCCCCCTCCCGATCCGCAGCATCATCGTCGCGATCGGCGCCGCGGTGCTCGTCACCGCGTGCAACGAGACGAGCGACGGACCGGCCAACGACGGGCCCGCGACCGCCGAGACCGGCGAAGCACCTGACGAGGCCACCGCGGGTTCCGCGGACCACCCGGTACCCCACGAGGGTGGGGTGCCCCTGCCGGCGGGCACCGACGTCCCACTCCCGGACCTGGATACCGCGGACGTCCCGCTCGAGGACATCGTCTTCAACACCTTCGACGGCAGCTTCCTGCGCTTGTCCGATGCCACCTCGCAACGCATCGTGGAACTCCGCGATCGCATCCCGCCGATCGAGCGGCCGCGGTACGTGCTCCCGGGGGACGACGATCTGGGGGACGACGATCTGGTGGACGACGACGATCTGGTGCTCGGCTACGTCGCCACCGACGGACAGCCCTACGCGTTCCCGATCGCGATCCTGAACTTCCACGAGATCATCAACGACGAGTTCGCCGGTGAGCCCGTACTCATCACCTACTGCCCGCTCTGCCGCAGCGGGATCGTCTACGACCGGACCCTGGACGGCGACGAACTCACCTTCGGCAACACCAGCGCCCTGTTCGACAACGATCTGGTGATGTACGACCACCAGACGGGCAGCTTCTGGTGGCACGTCGCGGGGCGTGCCCTGGTCGGCGAGCGCGCCGGACGGTCACTCACGCCGCTGCCCTCAAGCATGGCCACCTGGGACGAGTGGCTGGGACGCCATCCGGACACGCTGGTGCTGTCGAGCGACACGGGTTTCGATCGCCCCTACGGGCGCGGGGACCCGTTCGCGGGGTACCAGGACGCGGTCGACGACGGACACCGCGGCTTCCCGGGAGCGGACGCCTCCCGTCAGGACGACCGGCTCCGTGACGGCGAGGACGTCCTGGGCATCGTGCTCGACGACGAGGCCCGCGCCTATCCCCTCCGCCAACTGGGTGACGCCGTCATCAACGACGAGTTGGCCGACACCCCACTGGTCGTGGTGAGCCGCGCGGCCGGGCCTTCCGGGGTCGCCTTCGACCGTCGCGTGGACGGGCAGACCCTGACCTTCGCCGCTGACGGCGACGGGATCGTCGACGAGCAGACGGGATCCCAGTGGACCCGTGGCGGACGCGCGATCGACGGCCCCCTCGAGGGCTCCCAACTCGACGCCATCCCCGTCCGATCATCGTTCTGGTTCGCCTTCGTCGCCTCGTTCCCCGACACCGACGTGTTCGACGCCGAGGCGTCCGATCACCAGGAGACCGGCAGGTAACAGGGCCGGGCCGATGCGCCACCCAGACCGCGCATCAGCCCAACACCTCACGCAGCTGCGCCAACGTCGGGGAGCCCTGCGGGCCCTGTGGCGTGTCGTACACCCGGCAGGCCAGACCGGTCGGTTCATCCCCGGTCGCGAAGGGATCCACCCCATCGACCAGCACCGTCGGCGAGCCGGCGAACCCCACCCGGGCCGCCTCCTCAGGCGTCTCGATCTTGCGGTGCTCGAGCGTGAACCCGTACTCCGCCTGCAGCTGGTTGAGCCGCTCGTCGGCCTGTGTCCAGTTCGGGCACCCGTCGAAGTACAGCAAGGTCACGTCAGCCATCATCGGTCTCCTCGATCGCGGTCGCTACCGTGACGCTACGGCTTCCACCGCACTGGAAGGTCAAGCCCGGACCGAAGGAGCCCACGATGCTGATCGGCCACCTCGCCGACGCCACCGGCGTCACCACCAAGGCCCTGCGCTTCTACGAGGGTGAGGGGCTCCTGCCCGAACCCGCCCGCACCCCGGCTGGCTACCGCGACTACCCCAACGAGGCGATCGACCGGGTCCGGTTCATCCGCCACGCCCAAGCTGCCGGGCTCACGCTCGCCGACATCGGCCAGATCCTGACCATCCGCGACGGCGGCGAACCACCCTGCGACCACGTCGCGCAACTCGTCGACCAACGCCTGGGAGAGATCGATCGGCGGCTCACCGAGCTCGAACACACCCGCGCCGAGCTCCAGGCCCTGAGGCGACGGCTCGACACCCTCGACCCCGCCGACTGCGACGACACCGGCATCTGCGTGGCTATCCCC
>CAYVJT010000245.1:0-5480 GCA_964451855.1 uncultured Actinomycetota bacterium | reverse complement strand
AGGAAGTCGGGATGCCCGGTACGCGCGGTCAGCTGGAAGCGCACGCCTACCTCCGGTCTCGCGCTGGGCAGTGACAGCCACCCAGCGTACGTCCGAGCTGCCCGAGGCGACCAGCGGCACCAGCCTGCGACCCTTGAGCGGCTGGCCCTCGGACGTCGGCGAGCGGATGGTCGGTGGGCGCCGGGCCCCAGCGCACCCACATCAGGCGACGTCCGTCGTTCGTCTGGCGGCGACCCAGTCGGCCAGCCCGAGTGCTGGGAACGGCAACAGCGCTCCGAGGGCGAGCCCCACCTTGGGTGCTGCCGCGAGGACGATCGTGACCGAGAAGCTGATGGCGACGACCATGCCGAGCCGTGCTGCCCGTGGCTCGAGTCCCTTCGGGGCCCGGAGTGCTGCAACGCCTCCCGCCGCGTAGCCGGCAGCGACACCGCTTGCGATGTGCAGCAGCCCAAACGACAGCCCCACGACCAGGAACAGTGCCATAGCGCGCACCACCGCCCAGGGCGCTTGAGGGTGGCGTGACGCGAACGCCACCAGCATGAACACGAAGGGGACAGCGGAGAAGCCGACGATCATGGCGCCGGTGATGATGTCGTCCGCCGGATCGGCCCAGGTGGCCGCCACCGCCGGCCAGTAGCTGAGCTGCATCACGGCCGTGGCAACGGCGATCACGACCCCATGCCCCTTGGGCGAGAGCGGTTCCTTGCCGAACGCCGTGGTCATGCCGAGGAACGAGGCGGGGTCACCGGCGAGGCGTTAGCACGATCGCCGACGCTGGGCTGGCGGGCCAGCGACAGCGCACCGTCTGCGTGCTGCAGGAGCGGCACGGGGTCAGCCAGCGCCCCGATGAACGACCCGTCGGGCGCGAACTGCGCCCAGGACATGTACTGCCAGTCGCCCGCCCGGTCACGCACGACCCGCCCCGCGTAGAACGGCCCCTCCGGAGATCCGATCAGGAAGTCGTCTGTCAGCATCCGGAAAGGACCCAGCGCAGAGTCACCGAGCATGTAGTGCGTGCCGCACACCACCTCTGCGCGCTGCTGGCGAGCTGCGGAGTGGGCCCACTCGTACACGGAGAACACCAGGTAGTGGTTGCCGCCGATCTCGGCGAGCTGGGGCACCTCGAGGTGGCCGAAGTCGCCGGGGTCGGTCACCGGCGGTCGTGGCTCCCAAGCCCACAGATCCGGCGACCACGCCTGGCCGATCACCCCGCGCCCGTCGGGCTCACCGTGGTTGGCGCGTGCGGTGTAGTACATCCGGAAACCGCTACCGGACGGTTCGGGGAAGACCCAGGGGTCGCGACAGGTCTCCTCGATCCAGACGTCGAGGTCCAGCTTCTCGTACCAGCGCGGATCAGCGGTGAGGAGCGGCTCGTTCGAGGCCCGCTCCCAGGTCATCAGGTCGCTGGAGTGCGCCATGCCGATCGACTGCACCAGCCCGTCGTGAGCGCTGCTGATCCCCGAGTAGAACATGTACCAGCGCCCGCCGTGCTGGACCACGTTCCCGGTCCAGGTAGCCCGGTCGTCCCAGGACCCCGATCGTCCGGGTCCGAGCGCATCGGGGAGGACCTCCCACCGGTGCAGGTCATCGGAGACGGCGTGCCCGATGCGTGCATTGACATGGCGGAGGTCGGGGTCGCCGAGGGACCTCGGCGCCTTGAGGAAGAACACGTGGAACCGGTCGCCGTCGTCGGCGAACCAGAAGTCCCAGACCCAGTGGTCGTCCAGGGCCAGCATCGGTACTCCGAACCTCGCAGCGGTAGATCGTCGGGGCGCACGGCGGCCGGTCTGTCGTGACCATCGTCGCGTCGGATCAGGCGATGGCGCGTAGGGAGACGAGCTCCCACCACGGGCCGCCAGCCACCTCGTGTACCTGCACCGTCGCAGGGACACGAGGTGTGGCTGCAGACGGGGTCAACCCTTGACCGACCCAGCGGTCATGCCGCGGACGAAGAACCGCTGCATGGTGAAGAACACGATGAGCGGCACGACCATGGTGACGAACGAACCCGCCATCAGCAGGTGCCACTCCGCACCGTACTGACTGACCAGCTGCACGAGCTCGACGGTGAGCGGGCGGGGACGCAGGAAGATCGTCGCGACGAGGAAGTCGTTCCAGGTCCACAGGAACTGGAAGATGACGAAAGCTGCGAGCGCCGGGACGGACAGCGGCAGGATCAGCCGCCAGAACACCTGGAAGTGGCTTGCCCCGTCGACCTTGGCGGACTCCACCACCTCACGCGGCAACGAGCCGATGTAGTTGCGTAGCAGGTAGACCGCCAGTGGCATCCCGAAGGTCGAGTGCGCCAGCCAGATGCTGAGGAAGGTGCCCTGGATACCCATCCCGACGAACATGCGTAGCAGCGGGACGAAGGCCACCTGCAGCGGGACGACCAGCAACATGATCACCAGGATGAACAGCGCCTCGCGCCCGGGGAAGCGCATCCACGAGAAGGCGTACGCGGCGAACGCCGCGCCGAGGATGGGGATCACCGTCGAGGGCACGGCGATCACGAAGCTGTTGATGAAGGCCGGCCCCATCCCGGCTTCGAACACCTCGACGTAGTTCTCGAGCGTCACCTGCTGGGTGAACGCCAGCGGGTTGGCGATCACCGTCCACCACCCGGTTCCCAGCACCTCCTCGCGTGGCCGGAACGAAGAGATCAGCAGGCCGATGACCGGCACGAGCCAGAACAGGCACAGCGCCAGCAACACCGCGTTGATGATCACGCGGCCCTTGCTGCGCTTGGGCTTGTCCGATGGCGCAGCTCCGGCCTGATCGAGCGCCTCGGTGTCCTGCTCGGTGTTGGCGGCAGATGCGGCGCTCATGCCATCGCCTCCTGCTTCCGGTACTGCTTGACGTTGTAGATCATGATCGGGATCGTTGCCACGAGGATCACGACGATGACCGTTGCAGCCATCCCCTGATCCCGGACGACGACGAGTTCCCGGAAGAACGTCACCGGCAGGAAGTCGGTCCCGAACCGTCCACCGGTGGTGACCCACACCACGTCGAAGGTCTTGAGCACGAAGATCGTGATCGTGGTGAGCAGCACCATGATCGTGGTAGCGATCTGGGGCACGACCACCCGGAAGAAGATCTGGACCTCGGTGGCCCCGTCGATCCGCGCAGCCTCGAGGGTGTCCTCAGGCACGTTCTTGATCGCCGCCGACAGCAGGACCATCGCGAAGCCTGCCTGCAACCACACGAGCACCAGCGTCAGCAGGATGGTGTTGAGCTTGGCGGTGTCCATCGACAGCCACCGCTGCGGCTCGCCACCGAGCCCGGTCCAGATCGCGTTCAGTAGCCCGTACTGGTCGGTCCCAGGCGGGGCCCAAGCGTAGATGAACATGAAGGTCGTGCCGGCAGCAACCAGGGCGATCGCCATCGGCATGAAGATCACCGACTTGACGACCTTCTCCGCAGTGGGCTTGAGCCGGTCGGCGAGGACGGCGACGAACAACCCGAGCACCACCGAAAGCGCGGGGACGATCAGGATCCAGATCAACGAGTTGACCAGGGACTCCAGGTACCGCTCGGTGGTGAACATGCGGACGTAGTTGTCCAGGCCCACGAACTGGGCCGCCCTCGCATCGAAGAAGCTGAGGTAGATGGTGCGGACCGCAGGCCAGAGCAGGAACACCCCCAGCAGGGTGAGCGGAGGGCCGATGAACACGTACGGCTTGAGTCGCTCCTCCCAGTTGGCCGGCAGCTGCTCGACCAACTTGTTGAGCAGCCAGTACAGGATGACGATCCCACCGACGCCTCCGACGATGGCACCCAGTCCGAACAGGAGTGTTTGCATGGCCGCTCCTTCTAGGTGGGTGAGCTAGGTGGGTGAGCCTCCGGTCCGGGGCGGCGGCACCGCCCCGGACCGGGGGAGCTGCGCGGTCCTGCTCGGCTCCATCAGCTTCGCCGTTTGCCCACGCAACGTCCGGCGTTGACTAGCTCGGCCAGCTCTCGTCGATCCTAGTCAGGACCTCGTCGAGGGTGGCCCGTCCATCGACCCAATCGACGATGCCGTCCCAGAACGTGCCGGTCCCGACGACACCGGGCATGTCGTCCGAGGCGTCGAAACGCACCAGGTCAGCCGAGATCGCAGCGTCGTGGATGGCGCGGTGGGTCTCGTCCGGGTAGGTCGAGGCGTCGAAGTTGACGTTGGGCGACAGCCAACCACCCTGCGCTGCCCAGTCCTCACCGAATTCGTCACGGGCCAGGAACTCCATGAACGCGCGTGCATCGGGGGTGTCGTTCATCAGCAGTGCGAAGTCCCCACCGGCCAGCACCGGCTCGTCCTCGCCCTCGAAGGCGGGGAAGTAGCTCACACCGACGCGGTCATCGATGTTCTCCTGCACCTCGTCCAGGAAGAACCCGGTGATGAAGTTGCCCTGGCGGTGGAGCCAGCAGCCCGGTTCGTCCTGGAACATCTGGTTCGGGACCTCACCGAAGCCGATCTCCAGCATCCCGTCGGTGCCGCCGAAGACGTTGCCCTCGATCGCCCAGATGCGCTCGAAGGCCTCGAACGCCTCGCGCACCTCGGGCGAGTCGAACGGCAGCTCCCCGTCGACCCAAGCGTCGTAGGGTTCCGCGCCGTGCAGGCGCAGCATGTACTCCTCGACCCAGTCGGTGCCGACCCAGCCGGTGGCGTCACCCGACTCCATGGACAGGCACCACGGCGTCTCACCGTCAGCACGCATCTGCTCCTCGAGCGCGATGAGCTCCTCCTGGGTCTGGGGCACCTCGTAGCCGGCCTCCTCGAACTGTGGCATCGGGTACCACAGCAGGCTCTTGTTGGCGAGACGCATCGGTAGACCGAAGGTGTTGCCGTCGTCGTCGCGCGTGGACTCCATGAACCCGGCCACCATCGTCGCCTCGAGCTCGTCGATGTCCATGAACTCCTCGAGCGGGGTCGCTCCAGATGCCTCGGCCATGTCCATCAGCAGGCCGGTCTGCGGGAACAGCGCGATGTCCGGCGGATCCCCCGCCTCGACGCGTGTCGGCAGCAGCACCTCGAAGTCGGCGGTCGGCTCGTAGTCGACCGTGATGCCGGTCTCGTCCTCGAACGCAGCGAAGGATGCCCTGAACGCGTCGGCCTCGTCGCCGGTGAACGCGCTCACGACGTTGACGACGCCAGGGTCATCCACATCGGGGTCTTCCGGTGCTGCGTCGGGATCCGCTTCACACGCGGCGACGAGTAGAGCGAGGGCCAGCAAGGGCGCCAGCCAGTGCCACACGGGATCTTTGCGTCTCACCTTTGCCTCCGATCATCTACCTGGAGTGGCTACTTCAACACGTGCATCTTCTCGGTCTGTCGAACTCGGATCCGATGGGCCGCTCGCAACGACCACGTCGAGTAGCGTTGCCCTCCGGTCCTTGAGCGCGATCGGTCGTCACCTGCCGCGCCGAACTGTGATCGTCTCACCGGAGTGCGTGGCCGTCGTCGGGGTCGAAGAAGTGCAGATGGTCGGTGTCGACCCCGA
>CAYVJT010000244.1:0-5489 GCA_964451855.1 uncultured Actinomycetota bacterium | reverse complement strand
GGCCTCGAAGGACCGCCCACGAAGTAGCGCCCAACCGGTGACTAACGCCCGTTGCAGCTACCCGGCGAACAGCGCGATTGCGTGACTTCGGACGCGAGGTTCTGGGTCGGCAGCAGCACACAAGGATCAGTGGTGTGAAGGATGGGATCTGAGCCTCTTACGTGAGCACGGTGAAGAGTTGTCGCCATCGGTCGGCGGCGCCGAGCTCGTCGTAGACCGCTTGGGCGGCGCGGTAGGTCGTTTCGGCTTCGTCGGTGCGACCTGCCGCCGTGAGCCAGCCTGCCCAGGCGTGCAGTGTCTGGCCACGCCACCAGGGAAGCCGAAAGGCACCGAACGTCTCCAGTGCGCGGCGGTGTGCGTCGTGGGCCTGGTCATGGTCGCCTCGTGCGGCGGCGATGGCGCCGCGGGCGAGTTCGACGTTGCCGGTCTGGCCGCGCCAGTCCTCGCCGTCGGCGAGGATCTCGTCGCAGCGAGCGAGGTGGGTGCCCGCGGCCTCGGTGTCGCCCAGGTTGGCCTGCAGGCGGGCGAGCTCGGCGCGGAGCATCAGCTCGGCGGGGACCTGGGGGCCGTCGCAGCTGATCGCTAGGCCGCGGCGCAGCGCGGCAACGGCGTCGCCCTGGTGGCCGATCCACCCCCGGATCTGGCCGATCCAGTAGGCGTTGAGTGTCGCGTTCATCCGGTCGCCGTTGTCGAGATCGTGGGCGCACGCGTTGGCCCACGATCCTTCGACCGCCTCCCAGTCGCCGTCGAGCAAACGTAGGAGTCGCTGGCTCACCGCGTCTGCAGGGAGTTGGCTGGCCGCCTCACGGGCAGCCGCGAGTTCGCCCATGCTGGCCAGTGCGTAGACGAGCTGGTCGTCAACCCCCTGTTGGGCGCGCAGGATCGTGCCGAACCGCGGCATCGCGAGCGCCCGTCGACACCACGCTGCGCCGGCCGCCGGGTCGAGCAGGTACATGGTGCTGATCATGGCCCCGGCGGTCACCACGTGCCATCCGAGATGAGGATCGCCGAGGTCTTGAGCCGTCGCCCACGCCTCTTCCATGAGCGTGTGCGCGGCGGCGAGCTCGCCGCGGTTGAAACGGTGGACGGCCTGGCGCGCACGCGCCAACGCGACAAGATCGCGCCGGCCCAGGCTCTCGGCGAGATGCACAGCGCGGTCGGCGGCGGCACAGCCCTCGTGGGTACGTAGCCCGAACATGGCCGCCACCGCCTTGCCGGAGTGGACGTCGAAGGCAGGCGCTCCCTCGGTGAGCACGCCCTCGGCGGCGGAGAAGTGCTCCAGTGCCCGGGGGATGTCCATCACGCTGTGATGGATAGACAGCACCGAACCGAGGCGGCTACGCACTTCCGCGACACCGGTCTCATCCCCCGCGGCGCGGTGGTGCTCCAGAGCTGCCTCGTAGTGCCCGATGGCCCGTGGGTAGTCGATGGTGGACTTCAGCAGCAGGTCGCCGGCGTGCGCCGCGGCGTCGGCCTGCTGGTCGGGGGGCGCCCCGGCGTGGTCGAGGATCGCCACGGCTGCCTCGGCGTGGCCGATCGCCTCGTCCCATGCGTACAGGTCTGCTGCGGCGTCGGCTGCCTGCAGGCTGAGATCGGCGGTGCGCTTGCGGTCGGCGAGTGCCCCGGCGGCGCGCAGGTGGCCGGCTGCTGCAGCAACGTGCTCGGCTCGACGCAGGCCTGCGGCTTGCAGGGCGTCGGCGGCGAGAAGGTGCAGCCGCTGGCGTCGCGAGGCGGGGATGTCGGCGTGCACTGCCTGGCGCATGAGCGCGTGGCGGAACGCGTAGCGAGGTTCCCACTCACGGCCGGTCTCGACGAGCCAGCCGGCGTCGGCGGCTTCCTGCAGCGCGTCGGTGACGCGATCTTCAGGTTCGGCGGCGACCTGGGTGAGCAGACCGGCATCGGCCTGGTGGCCCAGCACCGCAGCGCACGCGACGATCTGCTGGGTGAGCTCGGACAGCGTGCCCAGGCGCTGCCGGAGCACGTCACGCACCCCGGTGGGCACCCGCCACGCCTCATCGGCGTGCTCGAGCCTCCCCTGCGAAGTGAGGTCGCGGACGATCTCGCTGGCGAAGAAGGGGTTGCCGCCGGTGGACGACCACAGCGCGTGCACGAGCTGGGCGGGCACCTTCGAGCCGGTCCAGCTTGTGACGAGCGCGGCAAGATCAGGTTCGCTCAGCGGTGCCAGCGACAGGCGGTCGGCGATACCGCCGCCTTCGAGGTCGGCGAGTAGCTCCCGCAGCGGGGGATGCCGGCTGCCCGGGGGATCCCGGAAGCAGACCAGCAGCAGTAGGTGCTCGGGCAGGCGGCGGGCGAGGTGGCGCAGCAGACGCGCGCTCGCCTGGTCGATGGTCTCGGCCTCCTCGACGATGAACACGACCGGGGCCTGGTCGGCCATCCGGGCGAACAACCCGGCGACGGCGTCGAGGAACGCCGAACGTTGCTCCTCCGGGCCCTCGGGCCCCGCAGGTCGCGGGGGGTGAGGCCCGGCGGGGCCCTCGAGCAGCGGCGCAGCCCGGCTACGGACGGGTTCGGGCTCCTCGTCCAACGCCTGGGCGGCCTGCGGGCTGGCGCGTAGCGCCTCTGCCACCGGTTGGTAGGGGATCAGCGCGGCCGGCTCACACCGCCCCACGAGCACAACCGCGCCCTCCTCGGCGGCACCGGCCACAAGCTCGGCGACCAGCCGAGTCTTGCCCACCCCCGCCTCGCCAGAGAGCAGCGCGACGCGGCGGCCTCCGTCGCGGACCACCTCCCACAGCCCGAGCAGGCGCCCGAGCTCGTCGGCGCGGCCCACCATCGGCACGCGACGCACGACATCGAACAGCGCATCAGGCGGCCCCGGCCCGCGTGCCCGTGCCGCAACCTCGCCTTGGGCAGGGGCCGACACGGCCGGGGCGGCCGCGAACGCCAGCGCCGGGTCGTGGCGCAGGATCGCCGTCTCCAGCTCCGCCAGCGCCGGGCCGGGCGCAAGACCCAGATCCTCGTCCAGCCGCTGGCGGACCGCCCGGAACGCCTCCAGCGCGTCGGCCTGACGGCCCGACCGGTACAGCGCCAGCATGAGCTGACACCACAACTGCTCACGGAAGGGGTGAGCGTCCACCAACGCCTCGAGCTCACCGATCAGCTCGCCGTGACGTCCCAGTGTCAGGTCCGCGTCGATACGGGCCTCCCGCGCAGTCAGGCGCAGCTCGTCGAGCCGGGCAGCCTCGACCTCGGCGAAGCGCGGGGCGCCGAGGTCCTCCAGGACCTGGCCGCGCCACAGCTCCAACGCGCCCTGCAACGTGTCCGCGGCCCCCGCGGCGTCGCCGCCCTCAAGCGCAGCCCGACCTTCGCTGACGAGGCGTTCGAAGCGGCCAGCGTCCACCTGCGTCCGATCCGCAACCAGGCGGTAGCCAGGCGACCGGGTGACCACAACATCCTGCACGCCGGCCGAGGCGAGCATGCGCCGCAGATTCGCGACGTGCCTGCGCAAGGTGGCCTCGGCACCGGTCGTGGGGTCGTCCTCCCACACGGCCTCCACGAGCCGGTCGACGGACACCACATCGCCCACATGCAGCAACAGCACCGCCAGCAGCCGGCGCGGCTTGGGGCCCCCGAGCTCGACCTGTCGGCCGTCCGCGACAGCCTCGAGCGGCCCAAGGATCCCGAACTGTGGCTCCACCACTGGCTTCCCGTCGCCCCAGGACTGACCGAGCCAGACACCTGCACACCGGTTGCACAGGATCGTAACGCCCCGCTGGAACCGTGTCTCAGCACGGTGAGCAGGTCACAACAAGGAAGGAGAGGACCGATGAACGATGCACGTGCGTTGCTCCGCCTCTACGACGCCATCAACACCCACGACATCGACGCCGTCGGCGATTGCCTCGCGGAGGACAACGTCGCCTACTGCATCCCCGAGGAGTTCGGCCAGACCCGAGACGACTACCTGAAGTTCATGCAGATGGCCTTCGAGGCGTTCCCCGACTTCCGCTACGAGGCGCTCGAGGTGATCGCCGAAGGCGACCACGTCGCCGCGCGCTTCCGCAACACCGGCACCCACGAGGGCGAGTTCATGGGCATCCCCGCCACCGGCAAGCCCTTCAAGCTCGAAGGCAGTGACTTCTGCCGCCTCAACGACGACGGCAAGATCGTCGCGCACTGGGCCTACGCCGACAACCTCGAGTTCATGCAGCAGCTCGGTGTGATGCCCGAATAGACCCCAAAGCCGGCGCTCGATGACCCCGGGCCCGCACTCGATCTGAGTCCCAGTTGACGAACCACCACAGGAGGATCCGACATGGCCGCTGACCGCAACCGCACGACCCTGCAGCAGTTCTACACGGCGTTCAACCAACACGACATCGAGGCCATCGCCCCCTGCATCGCCGACGACATCGCCGTCCCCCATGGCGAGCCGCTCGGACTCGGCCACGGCCGCGAGGCGTACCTGAAGTTCGTATCGCTGTGGTTCGAAGCGTTCCCCGACATGCACACCGAGGTGCTCCAGATGGTCGCCGAGGACAAGCTCGTCGCCATCCGCCTCCGCAACACCGGCACCCACGAGGGCGAGTTCATGGGCATCCCCGCCACGGGCAGGCGCTTCGACCTCGAGGTTGGCCACTTCTCACGCCACAACGACGACGGCGAGATCATCGAAGAGTTGCCGTACTTCGACCAGCTTGCCTTCCTCCAGCAGCTGGGCGTGATCCCCGAGGACGCCCTCGCCTGAGCGCGGGCCAGCCCACCCGACGGCAACCCTGCCGGCAGCGTGCCCACTGCCACGGACTGAAAGGTGATCGCATCGATCCGCTCGGACAAGCTCGCGCGGCCGCTGCGAGCGACCCCGGCCGCGCGGGCGCAACCCGATTCCTAGAAGAATGGACACCATTCAAACCCGTAACTGCGCGGTTCGCCTCGTTCCCCCGAACCGGTGCGTAACGCCCGTATGTTCCACTGGCCTGCGGTGGCTCTCTGCGGGGCCCCCTACATCTCGCTCGCCCAGGTGGGGCTGGGGGGCGGCCGGGCATTGCGGAGTGGGAACCGATCGGATCAGGCTGTCGTCTGACTGGGGACGGCAACTTTCAGGAGAGTCGTGGGTCACGTAGGTCGTTTCGGGGGTTGGGCCGTCGTCGTGCTGGGGTTGTCGGGGGTGCTGGCTGCCTGTGCCGTCGCTGGTGGGTCGGCCGATGGTGAGTCAGCCGAGTGGTGGCTGGGTGACGCCACCTCTGACGGCCAGCTCCTCGAGGTGGCCACGCTCGGCGGGGGCTGCAGCGAGTTCGTCGGTTGGGTCAGCGAAGCCGACGATGATCGCGTGCATCTGCAGGCCCGTTGGGAGTCCACTGACGCCGACGTCTGCGATTCCATGCTGCGTGTCGAGACATTGGTGCTCGACCTCACCGAGCCGCTGGGCGGCCGGGAGCTGTCAGGGTGTGGTCACGAGGACTGTCTCGCGCTCGCGGATGAGGGCGATGAGCATCAGAGCTTCCCGGCGCGTCTGGGTGTTGGCGGCC
>CAYVJT010000243.1:0-5594 GCA_964451855.1 uncultured Actinomycetota bacterium | reverse complement strand
CGGGCGTGTTCTACCGGATGCCACCCACCCGCTGTGTGGCCTCGTTGAGAGGAGTAGTCCGCGGGCAGCAGCGACCTTCTGCAGCGCTAGGCCGCGAGGTCGTCCATGATGGACTGCACGAGCTGCGCCAGGCGCTCGGGGCGGCGCCGAGCGCCCGGGGTGAGCTTCAGCTGCTTCATCAACGCAGTCCCCAGCATCTGCCCACGCCCGTCCTTCTGCCAGTTCTCGACCGCCTGGGGGATGTCCCATCCGGCTTCGCCGAGTTCGAGCAGCAACTCGAACTCGTCCACCGAGCACACAAAGCGCGGGTTCGTTCCTGGGCTGACCTTCTCGATGACCTGCTCGAAGGCAGGGTTCACCTGCAGGGGCTCGTCCACGACGAGCAGCGGGTCCACCGATGCGAGGACAGCCGAGCCTCGGAGCTCTCCGATGATCCGGGGCGCGTTAGCGACCAGCGCGTCCGCCTGCCTGCGCTTTGCCAGGTAGGCCTCCACACGGTCTTCCACGCTCTTCGTGTTCGCCGCCAGCACCCCGGTCTGCAAGCGGCTCGCGTTGAACTCGACCGCCAGGTAGCGGCGGCTGCCAGAGCCGATCAGAGCATCCGGACGCTGCTCCTCGTCCACCGCGACACGGTCGATGTCCTGTTCGTTGGCGACCCAGTGACGTGCCCTGATCCGAGCGAGCCGATGATGCATCTGCGCTTCGAACAGGTGCCCGACGCGGCCCGCTGCCTCCCGTCGCGAGATGCCGGCCCTCTGGGCGTAGAAGACAGCCGGCAGCTCGCTCGCCCGATCGACGAACAGGGCGATCCCGAGCGGGCGTGGCTCACCGTCGAGGTCGAGGAACGGATGGTCACGCATCGCCTCGGTGGCGTGCCGTGGCACGGTTCCGAAGCCCTCGTAGGGCAGCTTGTACCGGCGCATCTCGTCGAGGGTCCGCTTCCCGAGCCGTCTGGGGTCGAGCGTGAGGTGGCGGCGCACCACCGACACGAACGCCCGCCGGTCCTGGAGCGGGAACCGTTGCACGGCCCGCCACAGCGCGTCTCGGGCATGCTCGACGCCCAGGTGGCCGGCCCTCATGGCGAGCTGCATGACACCGACGAGCGCGAGGAAGGTGGAGATGTCCAACCCGGCCTTCTGTGCGAACGCGCCCCGGACCTCGCTGGGCACGACGTCTCGGCCGGTCAGGAACGGGTCGCGGTCGTCGAGGCTCCACATCTCGCTGGCACGGGCAAGACAGTCCTCGGGTTCACCGAACAGTCGGATGCCGGCGGCGTATGCGGAAGTCATCGCCAGCACCGGCAGGGCGTCGTCTTCAGCACGCTCGTCCCGAGCTCCGAGCTCGAACCCTGCGTGGAGGAACCACAGGGCTCGGTACACCTCCCTGGCGAGGACGACCCCAGAACCGGCGCTCAGGGGGAGGAAGAGCCGCGCGACCGTCTCGGCCTCCGCACTCAGCCGCTTACGTCGACGAGGACGGCTGTGAGCCAGCGCTACACACATCTCAGCGACGATCCACCGCAGACACCGTGGATCCAGTAGCGGCCGCCGCGGCGACATCTCTGCTGCGAGTCGCTGGGTGATGTCCTTCGGCAGATCCATCCGAGCAAGGAAGGTCGCTTCGTGGTCGCTGCCGTAGCCGGCCGCATCGACAAGTTCGGTCAGGATCGCAACCTCGCCGATTGCCTCCGCCAGGTCAGGGACCCGGCTCAAGGCAGCCCAGGCGGCTTCGACCAGCGCCTGTTCGCTGAAGTCCAGTCCGACGCAAGCTGGCGTGAGGTGGTACTCGAACCGCCAACGCTCCCGCCATCGCAGCTCTTGCGCGGCGGGTCCCGGGATCAGGATCGATGCGAGTTTCGGGTGAGCTTCCCACGGCACCTCGAAGCCACCGGGTCCCGGAGCCATGGTCCAGTCCCGCGGGCGGACGCTGGATGGCAGGAGCAGCGACGACCCGACCAGCGGGAAGTCCCCATCGAAGGACGCAGGAAGCTGAACCTGGTCGATCTGGACCTTCAGGCGATGGTGCGGCGCGACCGGCTTGGAATCCTGCGGCAGCATCATCTCCGCGACGTGGAAGGCCGGCTCAGGCTGCTCTCGCGGTGGCCGGTACGGCGGCAACGACGGCAACCTGGTTCACCTCCTGTCCGTCATGACCGGTGGAGGGCACTCGCTCGGGGACCCTCTTGACGCGCGCATGAGAACTCCGCCGAATCGAACGGGCGTTCGAGATTAGGTTACGGGGTCCACCGTCGCTGTCCAAGCAACCTGCGCGGGGCCCGTCACTGCTGCCCGGTGGTGACGACCCACCCGTTCGCCGGTCCACACTCTCCGGTCCATCGGCACACCGCACCGATTGCAGGTGAGCAGGCCGCGACGCGAGCACCTGCGCCTGGCGGGACTCCCAGCAGCAGGAACCTGGCGGAACTGGGCGGCGTCGGTCCCGCCGGTTCCGATGCCTGGCTCAGACGTCGGTTGCCGCCAGCAGTGCACTGGGTGGTTGGCCCAACAGGTTGGCAAGGTCGAGGAGCTCGTCGAGGGTGGGGTTGGTATCGGGGTCGTCGAGGAGCCGGTCGGTGCGGGTAAAGGGCCAGCCGATCTTGCCGGCGAAGGTGCGTCGACGTAGCCAGTCTTGGGCCTGGTCTCGGTGCTCGAAGCGTTCGGAGACCTGCTTACCGTCCGGTGCGGTGGTGGTGGCTTCCCAGCGCAGCTTGCGTCGTCCGTCGAGCTCGATGGGCGGGTCGTGGCCACTGGCGAGTTCGCCGTCCACGAGCAGCCGGGTGAGGTGTTCCATGACGGATCGCCCCTGCTGGAGGCTGTGCGGGTGGGCGCTCGCGCCGGTGAGCTGGGCGCGTGCGCCGGATCTGAGCCAGCTGTCGTTGCCGCCGTGGACGGCACGGATCGCGGCGAGCACGTCGATCGCGGGGATTCGGACGGTGTCACCGTCGACACTGCCAGACACCACGGCGGTCAGTTCAATGGCCCTGGGTAGGTCGAGGTGGTAGAGGCGGCGGTCGGCAGCGACCGGTCGACCGTTGATGGTGATGCGTCCGTCGGTGAACACGAAGCTGAACCGCATCGCGGCTCCTCGAGTCGGGGCTGGCAGGGTCGGGTCAGGTGCAAGCGGGGCAGCGGCGGGGTTTGCGTCCACGCTTGATCTCACGCTGCCAGGTGGTCGCGCAGGACTCGCAGGTCAGCGTCTCGGTACGGGCTGCGGCTGGGGGCGGCGCCGGAGCCGGTGCCATCGGCCGCGACGGGCCCGAGGGAGTGGCCGTCGGCGCCGTCGGTTGGGTGGGTTCGGCGGTGCGTGGCGGGGTGTCGCTGCGGCAGCTCTCGCACAGCTTGCGCCGGTGGGCCGAGCGAGCGGGCAGCGTCCAGGTCTGCCGGCAGCGCTGGCAGGTGAACGCCATGCGGCGTTCGACCTGCGCGACGGTGGCGGGGATGGGCTGGCCGGTGGCGGTGTGCAGGATGCGGTCGGCCCGGGCGATGGGAATGGCGTAGCGGCGCGCCTTCTCGGCCTTGCCCGAGCCGGATGCGGGGTCGGCCGCGAGCAGCAGGTCGGTGGACTTGGTGACGTTCTTCTCCACCTCGAGACCCAGCTGGCGTGCGTGGTCGGTGAGCTGGTCACGGGGCACCCCGTCGACCTCCCCCGTGAAGCACACGCTCATGCCGGGGCGTAGGTGCACTTCGTCCTCGGCCAGGCGCGCGCTACGCGTGCGACGATGCACCAGCTCCTGGTCGATGTCGAGCGCCGCCGCGATGCGCACAAGCTGGTCGTACTCCTCGTCGGTGATGGCGTGGTCGGTGAGCACCTCGTCGATCAGCTCATCGAGGTAACGCTGGTGGGCAGTGCGCCGTCGCGGCTCGTCGAGCCCGACCTCAGCCGCGAACGCCGACAGCTCGGTGGCCTGCTCCGCGTCGATGTGCAGGTTGGCCAGCGCCCGGTCCAGCAGCTCGAGGTAGCCGACCACCGCCGGGTCACCCTCGTCACGGTGCTGCAGGCCGGCGGCGGTCCGGGCCAGGAACGGCGGATCCGAGACATGGACGACAACCGCACCGGCCAGTTCGTCACGCCGCACCGTGCGCTCCAGCGAGGGTGGACGGCGCGGGATCGCGGCCGGTCGGGTCGGTGTCGACAGCTGTCCGGTCACCCGCAGCAGGAGTTGGGCGGTCGCCTCAGCATCGTGCAGCGCCCGGTGGGCCTGTGACAGGTCGATCCCTTGCTGGCGGCACACCTCGGTGAGGCGGCCACCTGTAGCCCGCAGGGTGTCCAGTCCCTGCCCAGGATCGAAGTCGATCCCCAGACGGTCGAACTCGCCCGCCAACATGCGCGCATCGAACGGCAGGTTGTGTGCCGCAAGGACCGCACCGTCCAACCGCGCCGCGAGCGCACCCGCTACCGCCTCGAACGACGGAGCATGGGCGAGCAGCTCGCCCGTCACCCCATGCAGCCAGCTCGGTCCAGCATCCCGACCCGGGTTGACCAGCGTCTCCCAACGGTCGATCACCCGACCGTGCACGTCCAGGGTGACCAGCCCCACCTCGACGACCCGGTCACGCGTGAACACCCCGGTCGTCTCGCAGTCCAACACCACAACCCGCTCGACAGATCCGACCAGCGCTGAGAGCCCCACCGACGTCGGCGCTGCCGAGACCGGCGTCGGTCCTGGGCGTGGCGCTGCGGATCGGCCACGCAGCTTTGACATCCAACGTCTCTCTCGCCCCATGAGCTCCTCCCCGTTCGCTCACATCCCTTCGCCGCTCCAGAGGCGCAAGGCCCGATGGCTGCGGCGTTGATGTCGACGATAACGGCAAGGTGGGACAGCTGCCGAGCGAACCGTGGGGCCTCGCGCCTGATCGGCCACGTGCATCACCCGGGAGCGCCTGGCATCCATTGAACGTCCAGCCTCGGCCAACATGCTCACCCGCACGATCGCGATCGTCTCGCCCAGGAACCGCTGACCGTTGAGCGCTCGGCTGACCGTCTGTGGTGAGCAGCCGCAGCGGGTGAGGTCCAGATGCCGAGACCGAGGTCATCTGGCGCCAGCGCAACACCAGCTAGTGCTCGGTCCAGACGAGCCGTGCCGAGAGCTGGTCGCCGGCAACCGGCACGACCCTGCGTGCCCGCGGATCGCCATCATCCCACCGTGCCAGGCCGAGATTCCGGCAGCGCTCACGCCAACGATCGTGCAGTTCGAAGATCGGCTCCAACCCCGCATCAGGTCCTGCCCAGTCGAACGCATCGCGGGTAAGGCGACGGGATCCGAAGCTGTGGTCGATCACCATCGAGAGCCACAAGCAGCAGTGCCACAGTTGCCAGGCGGGCGTCGGCGGGGGAAGCTCGGCGGGTTCAGGCTCCACCCAGTCGGCCACCCATCCGGTGTCCGACTGGTGCAGGCTCCAGCTGGTAGGCGCCGGACGCCAGAACAGCTCCTCAGAGGTGAGGTCGCGCAGCGCCTCGCGGCCCATGCTCAGGATCACGTCCGTCTGCGTCCGAAGGACCGCCTCGACCTGCTGGATGGTCCGCTTCCTTGCCGCGCTGGCGGTAGACCGTAGATGGTCCAGCTCGGTGACCGCGGCCTTGCGCACACGGGCGTT
>CAYVJT010000242.1:0-5595 GCA_964451855.1 uncultured Actinomycetota bacterium | reverse complement strand
ACCGACGGCCCCTTCGTTGCGAACGAAGTGCTCTGCCAGGCTGAGCTACACCCCCAGGGGCAGCTCCGAACCGTGAAGCTCGGCCAGGACGGTTCGGCGCGAGCGCGGATGGTAGCCCCTCACCCGCGAGGCTGGCCAACGCGGGCTCACGAGCTCACGCCGGCCTCGTCACCATCGGCCCCTGTGGCACGCTCCAGCGCCTCGCGATGTGCGTCCAACGCCGCCTTCAGATCGCGCTGCCCGGCGGCGGTCGTCAGGTCGCCACGCGTGCGTTCGGTGATCGCACGGGCCCCGTCGGCAGCTCGCCGCAGCCCCCGCGTCAGCCCGTCGGGCACGTCGATCGTCGCCAGCGCCGACAGGATCTCCTGCATCATGTCGAGCAGGCGCTCCGCGTCGTCGAGGTCGCCGTGACGGACCCGGTCCAGGCACGCACGTCGCAGCTCACCGACCGCCTCCGCGAGCCCGTGCAGCCACGGCGCGTCATCGACCCCGACGTCCTCGGGACCAGGCAGTTCCTCGCCGGCGATCGCTGCACGGGTGAGTACGGCCTCGGCGACCTCCTTGGCGGCGTCCTGCACGAACCCCGCGTGACGCACGTCGGGGAAGGGCTCGCACGCCTCGGTCCCGGTCGTCAGTGCCTCGCGGGCCTCCTGGATCAGCTCGTCGGCTCGCGCATCCTCGCCCCGGTGGATCGCGCGGATCGCGTTCGCGGCCGATCGGATCGCATCACGTCCTGCGGCCAGGCCGACCTCTCGTGCCTGGGCACGTGCGAGGAAGCGCTCACGGATGGGAGCGCTGAGCCGGACGAGGTCGGTCACGTCACGTATCCCAGCGACGCAGCCGCACCGAGCTGTGCTCGAACTCCTGGCCACCACCGCCCACGGCGACCCGCGGTGCGGTGTCGACCTCTTCCCGCGTGAGATCGAGTTCGCGAACGACCCGTCGTGCCTCGTCGTTCTGCAGCTTGAGGTGGCGCAGGATCGCGACGTAGCAGCCCGTTGCACCGGCGACGACAACGAACACCGGCCACAGCCAGCCCCCGAAGACCACGGCCAGCACGAAGGTTGCACCCGTCGCGATCAGGGAGCGGATGAACCGCGAACGGCGGCGGGTGATGATGGGGTCCTCCTGGGTGGACATCGCTGCACTCCGCGTGGTCCCTGGCTCGGACGACGATCGTCCCACGATACGCCCCGCGTCGGAGGGGACGAGCAACTCACGCCCGCCCGGTTCCCCGGCCTCGGTGCGAAGGACGTCCATCGCGCGTTCGAACCCTCCGACAGTGACGTGCGGTGAGGCACTCCGTGACCGCAACGCACTCGGGATGAGCAGCGCCACCCACACCAACACGAGAAGCACCATCGCATCCGTCACGCTCGTGCCGTCCGTGTCACCGGGCCACCATACGTTCGCCTCCTGGCAACACACCGCCGGGGAACGGCGTGCGACAGGACGGTAACACCGGCGTACGAAGCCACGAAGCACCTCGAACCGCACGGATGACCGTAGCGGCGACCCCCTCGCGGACGCCGCTCCCTCCGGTCAGGCGTGCGACCTCCGACCGCCCCGACCTGCACGAGCGCACGACCTCGCGACCGAGCGCACCGCTGGGGTCACGGAGCGCGGTGCTCGCCGCTCCGGCCACCCGTCTTGTGGGTCACCCGGACGTCGGTGATAACGACGTCGCGCTGCACGGCCTTGGCCAGGTCGTAGAGCGTGAGCGACGCGACCGTGACCGCGGTGAGCGCCTCCATCTCCACTCCGGTGCGGTCGGCTGCCTTCACGGTCGCCACCACCTCGACGACCCCGTTTGCGGCATCCACCTCGATGTCGATGTTCACGCTGCTGAGCGCGATGTGGTGACACAGCGGGATCAGCTCGGGGGTGCGCTTGGCCGCCTGGATCCCCGCGATGCGCGCGACGGGGATCGCGTCGCCCTTGGGCAACTCACCCGCCATGAGCTTGCCGGCGGTCTCGGGGGACATCACGACCCGCGCCCGTGCCTCCGCCGTCCGGGAGGTGACGTCCTTGTCGCCGACGTCGACCATCCGGGCGCGCCCACGCGCGTCGAGGTGGGTCAGCTCCTCGCCGGGCTCGGGGCCGGTCGGTCGGCTCATCTCCACCCCCGGCTCATTCGACGAGCAGGTGGACGAGGACCTGGTCACCTCTGGCGATCTCGGTGACCTCCTCCGGGACGACGGCCAGGCCATCGGCGCGCGCGATCGAGGTGATCAGGTGCGAGCCCTGCGGTCCGGTGGGGGTCGCCACCCATCGACCCGCGTCACGTGACAGGCTGACGCGGAGGTAGCCGCGCTTGTGCGGCGGCGCGGTCAGAGGTTCGCCGGCGACGGCGTTCACGGTCGGACGCGCCACGTCCCGACGCCCCTGCAAGCGACGGATCGCGGGACGCGCGAAGACCTCGAAGGACACGAACGCCGATACCGGGTTCCCCGGGAGGCCGACGACGGGCACCTTGCCGACCCGTCCCCGAACCTGCGGCATGCCGGGCTTCATGGCCACCTTCACCGAGACGGACTCGCCGAGCGACGCGATCACGTCGGGCATGAGGTCACGGGTCCCGGCCGAGGCCCCGCCGGTACAGACGAACAGGTCCGCGTGGCCGCTGTTCGTATCGAACGCGTGCGCGAGTGCCTTGCGGTCGTCACGCACGATGCCGGTCGAGAAGGGCACCCCACCGGCCGCTCGGACGAGCGCCGCCAGCATCGGCCCGTTCGAGTCGCGGATCTGGCCGGGGGCGGGGTCGTGGTCGGCTCGGATCAGCTCGTCACCCGAGGACAGGACCACGACCCGGGGCGGGGGCAAGCACCGCACCCGGGTCACCCCAGCTGCAGCCAGCAGTGCGACATCGGCCGGAGACAGCCGCCGTCCTGCCGACACGAGCGCCTGACCGGGCTCGAGGTCCTCACCCGGCTCCCGAACGTTCTCGCCGGGCGCGACCGAGCGGTGGAAGGCGGCCTGCGCACGTCCGCCGGAGGTCACCTCCACAGGCACCACCGCGTCCGCGCCGGGCGGCAGGGGAGCACCGGTCATGATGCGCACGACCCGGCCGGAGCTGATGACGGGCAGTTCCTGCGCGCCCGCCGCGATCTCACCGACGACCGGCAGCTGGGTCGGATGCTCCTGCGTGGCGTCGACGAGGTCGCCGGCGACGACGGCGTAGCCGTCCATGGCCGAGTTCGCGAAGGCGGGGAGCTGCACCTCGCTGGCGATGTCGTCGGCGAGCACCATGCCGAGCGCGTCGACCAGCCGGAGCTCGATCGGCTCGGCGGTCGGCAGCGTGTCCAGGATGCCGGCGAGGTGATCCTCGACGGAGACGAGCTCCTCCGCGGTCGTGACGTCCACGCGTCCCTGGCCAACGAACCGGGTCATGACGGCGGGCCTCCCGCTCCCCCGTCGTCGTGCTCAGCCATGAACCCCCGCAGCCACGCCAGCAGGCCCGGACCGAGGTCCTCACGTTCGGCCGCGAGCGAGATCGTTGCGGTGACGAACCCGAGCTTGTCGCCGACGTCGTACCGGGGAGCGTCGACGCGGATCCCCACCAGAGGCTCGTCCGCAGCCAGGGTGGCGAGTGCGTCGGTCAGTTGGATCTCGCCGCCACGTCCTGGCGGCGTATCGCGGAGGGCCTGGAAGATGCCGCTCGGAAGGACGTACCTGCCGATGATCGCGAGGTTCGACGGCGCCTCGTCAGGTGGTGGCTTCTCGACCATGTCGGTGACCAGGAACTCGTCGTGCCGGTCGGTCGGCTGCACGTTGGCGATGCCGTACAACGACGCCCCCTCGGGCTCGACCTCCATCAGTGCGATCACCGGACGACCGGTGCGCTCGTGGGTCTCGACCATCCGCTCCAGGAAGGGGGTGCTCGGGTCGACGATGTCGTCACCGAGCAGCACCGCGAAGCTGTCGTCGCCGACGTGTTCGGCAGCCATCAGCACGGCATGTCCGAGGCCGAGGGGTTGCGGCTGACGGACGCTGTGGATCTCCGCGAGCTCGGCGAGGGACCGCACGGCCTTGAGCTCGCCGTCCTTGCCCTTGGCCTCGAGCTCCGCCTCCAGCCCGGGGATCCGGTCGAAGTGGTCCTCCAGGGCCGACTTGCCTGCCGACGTGACGAACAGGACGTCGTCGAGCCCGGCCCGCGAGCACTCCTCCACCAGGTACTGGATCGCCGGCTTGTCGACCAGCGGCAGCATCTCCTTCGGCACCGCCTTGGTCGCCGGCAGCGAACGTGTGCCCAGGCCTGCGACGGGCAACACGGCCTTGCGGACCACGGAGCCTCCTTCGGGGGGTTGCCGCAGCCTATCCATGGCGCTGCGCTGAGCCGCGCGACCCCGCATCCGGACCGCTCGCTGCCGGCGTCCGGCCTGCTCGGCCTCGCCGTTGGTCGCGTCCGGACGGCCGCGCACGCGTCGACGCCGTACGCTCGCCAGGCCGACCCGCTCACCGGGTCGTGCCACCGTCCGACGGAGACAGCACCGAGACCGGGGGGTGCGCCGTGGAGCAGCGGGACCGTAAGGCCGCGCTGCGGCGTTCGGTCCGGGACGCGCGGCGTTCCTTGCCGACTCCGGAGCGGCGGCAGGCATCCGAGGCGATCGCGGCGCGGCTGCGCCTGCTTCCGGAGCTGCTGACGGCACGTGTCGTGCTCGTCTACGCCGCGAGCACCACCGAGGTCGACATCGAGGATGCGGCTGAGGGGCTGCGCTCACGGGGTGTGCGGACCCTCTACCCGCGCGTCGACGGCGAGGACCTCGACCTCGTCCCCGTCAGCAGGATCGAGGAACTGGTCGACGGACACCGAGGTATCCGGGAACCGACGGGGCTCGCCGCGGATCCCTCGATCGTGGACGCGGTGGTCGTCCCCGGCCTCGCCTTCGACCTGCGGGGCTGGCGCCTCGGCCAGGGTGGAGGCCACTACGACCGGCTGCTGCCGCGGATCGGCGATGCCTTGCGGATCGGCGTGGCCTTCACCTGCCAGGTCGTCCCCCAGGTCCCGCGTGACGCTCACGACATCGCGATGGACCTGCTGGTGACCGAGCGATCGGTGCACCGCTTCGAGCGGCTCGAACCCGCGTAGCTGCGAACCCGGGGGCTACCTCGAGGTGACGGAGCCACGTGGGGACGCCCCGGCTCGACCCGACCCATGTGTCGGAGCCACGTGGGGACGCCCCGGCTCGACCCGACCCGTGCGTCCAGGCCCCACCCGGTTGCGCCCGGGCGCCCGATAGGGCATCATCAGCACTCGCCGAGGTCGAGTGCTAACCCTCCGGTCGCGTCAGGCCGGACGGGCTCGGTTCCGGGGCCGGGAGCGTCGCAGGTCCTGTTCCCGAGCGCGAGCCGACGGGCCAGCACCCTCCGCGGCAGGTCCCACCCGGTCCTTGGTCCAGCGAGGAGCCCCATGCCCACGTACGAGTACGCGTGCCGCTCCTGTAGCGAGCACCTCGAGGTCGTGCAGTCCTTCCGCGACGACCCGCTCACCACCTGTCCCGGCTGCAGCGGTGAGCTGCGCAAGGTCTTCAGCGCTGCGGGGATCATCTTCAAGGGTTCCGGCTGGCACATCAAGGACTACGCCAACTCGGGGTC
>CAYVJT010000241.1:0-5604 GCA_964451855.1 uncultured Actinomycetota bacterium | reverse complement strand
CTCCCAGACATCTGCTGGCCGGTGTGGCCTACGCGGCCCTCTCCGTCCTCGTTGACAGACCCTCAAGCAGGAGAGTGCGCCTGCGCCGCTGAAGCAGATCGACCGAGCGGTCACCCCTCATCGGCGGCCCAACTCCAGGACTCTCGGCACCGTGAGGAAGTTCACGCGGCCTGGGGGTGGGGTTTGACGGTGTAGTGCAGCACGAGGTCGGTGTCGGGGTAGACGGTTTCGGTGTCGTTGAGCAGGTCGCAGATCGCGGTCAGCGCGCGGGTGCGTCGGGGGGCCGACAGCGGGTTGAGCGAGATGTGGATCTTGCCGTCGGCGAGGTGGAGGTCACCGGCGCGTCTGCTACGTAAGAGGTGTGATGCGAACGTCCAGGCGACATCCGCGAGGCGTGTGGCCACGGTGCGCAGCACGGCGGCGAGCTGCTTGAGCACCTCCGGGCACGTCGCGTTCCACCATGCGCACGACCGCGTCCAGGTGTCCGCGGGCCGTCAGCAGCGCCGCAGTTGCATCGGCTGCGCGGGGCCGCCCCGCGGCCTCGCCTGGGCTCCTGCTCATCACGGCCTCCTGGCCACGTTGCCGCAAGCCCGATCCCGGATCGGTGCGGTCAACCCGACGCCACCATTATCCACCCCACCTCGGGAGGGACGACGGACTGGGTCCCGGCGAGCCGAACCGCTCCGTGGAGCGGACGAGGGGCCGCTCGGCCGGTAACGGTCGGCGACGCAGCGATCGTCGCGCCGCATCGCCTTTCCTGACGGGGTCTTGACCGCCGGTCGCAGGCGGCGTTGACCTCTGTTCGGCAACGTGCCAGCCGCCACTCAGAGAGGAGAGCAACGGTGACAACCTCCGCCCCTACCACCCCGCTCGCCCCCCGCGACGGTCGCCCCGACGACGCTTGGCGCCTCGGCGGCCCTGGCACCACAGCCCGGTTGGCCGCCCCGGTGGTCGGCGGGCACGGGCTGGAGGTGACCTTCACCGACGTGCTGGGACGCCTCGTCCTCGCCGACGACGGCACCCCTGCCGCCGTCGAGGTGCGCATCGCCGCCGCCAGCCTCGACACCGGCGAGCCCCGACGCGACCGCCATCTGCGCTCCGCCGCCTTCCTCGACACCGGGCGGTATCCGCACCTCTGCTTCCGCTCCCGCCGGGTGGATCCGACCGGAGCCGGTCGCTGGGAGGTCCACGGTGACCTGCGGATCCGGGACGTGTCGCGGCCGGTGCGACTGCAGGTCACCTACACCCGCCGCGGCCGCCAGGCCACCGTGCGGGTAGGTGGCGAGGTCGATCGACGCGAGTTCGGTCTGGTCCTCAACCGGGTGTTGGAGCGCACCTTTCGGATCGGGACCGGGCTGAGGCTCGAGGCCGAGATCCCCGCGGTCAGCTGCGCAGCCCAGCCCGAGGCAGTGGCGTGGCCGTGCGACACCACAGCCGGTGCGGCCGCCGCCTGACCGCGCGCCCCCGACCTCGACGACGAGTGCCACGGCCCGCCGTGTCGGCTTGGCCGACACTTGACCCCGGGCCGTGGGCGGCCTTGACCCATCGACGGCACGGTGCCTTCCGTCAACCGAGAACCGAGAAAGAGGATCCATCATGGAGCACGACCGCTACACCTACCGGGTGCGGGTCGACGTCGACCCCGCCACCGCCGAGACCCGCGTGCGCGCGGCCCTGACCGACGAGGGCTTCGGGGTTCTCACCGAGATCGACGTACAGGCCACCCTGCGCGCCAAGCTCGAGGAGGACACCGCCGCCTACACCATCCTGGGCGCGTGCAACCCGGCCCTTGCCCACCAGGCCCTGCAGGTCGATCCCGCCCTCGGCGCACTACTGCCCTGCAACGTCGTCGTTCGCGCACATCCCGAGGGTGGCACCGAGCTGATCGCGGTCGCCCCCGACCGGCTGCTCGGCCTGGCCGAGGTGCCGGCCCTCGAAGACCTCGCCCACGAGGTCGCCGAGCGGTTCCAGCGCGCCCTCGGCCAGGTGGCCGCCTGAAGGGGGCGCACCGGAGTGACCTGAACAGCCCCACCAGGCCGCGTGGGGAACCCGCCCTCCAGCCTTCCCGCGTCAACGCGATGCGCAGGCCAGGGACCTTCGGCGGGTATCGCGGTGTCCCGGGGATCGCTGCAGGGCCCTTGGTCCCATCCGGGCAGCGGCCATGTGTCACACCAGGAGGGACCCATCGGCTGCCGTCAGGACGCGCCTGAGGGGGACAGTGCCCATCAGCGTTCGACGGGCGCCGCACCGCACCAAGAGCACCATCCGCCCCTACCGCACCCACCGCACCAACCGCACAAGGAGAGCAGGGCATGAACAAGCGATTCCGCATCCTCGGGGCCGTCCTCGCCGCTATCGGACTGGCCTTCGTGGTCGCTGGTGGCGTGGCGTTCTCGATGACCCAGGACGGCTACGACTCCCTGCAGAGCTTCAGCGAGGCTCAGAACGTCACCCTCAGCTACAACGAAGACGGCCAGCTCATCGACCGTGGCACCACCGAAGGTGCCGACGCGATCATGGAGCTGCTGACCGACGAGTGGGGCTACCCGGCCGTCGAATCCAGGACTCCCGGCACCGTGAGGAAGTTCATGCAGCGGCCGGGTGGGGTTTGACGGTGTAGGCGAGCACGAGGTTGGTGCCGGGGTAAACGGTTTCGGTGTCGTTGAGCAGGTCGCAGACGGCGGCGACGCGGGCGACCTCGGGCGGGTAGTGGGGGAAGTTGGGACCGTGGCCCGTGCCGACCTCGATGACCTCGCCTGGGAGGCGGCCAACAGCCAGCGGCGGTGGACGTCGGCGCAACGTCGCTCCATGGCGGCGAACCGCTCGCAGAAGCGCGAGAAGGCGGGATGGTCGCTGCTCCCTGGGCCTCCTCGAGGTTCGGGCTCACTCGACGTCGATGGTGAGGATCATGCCGGCGGCGGCGTGGCCGGGCACGGTGCAGGTCGCCTCGTAGACGCCCGGCTGGTCGATGATCACGGCGGCGGTGGCTTGCTCGCCGGGGTCGAGGTCGAGGTGCACGTCGGCGACGTCGAGGTCGAAGTCGTGGAACACGTCCCCGTCGTTGGTGACGGTCACATTGATGGGTTCGCCGGCCTCGAGGGTGACCGCAGCGGGGGTGAAGGCCATCTCGGTGGCCGACACCTCGAGCGTCGGTGCGCCGTCGACGGGGGTCGGGGCCCGCTGTTCGTGGTCGTCGCGATCGCCGGAGGCGTGCATGCCGCCCATGGCATCGTCACCCATCGGCATGCCTTCGCTCATGTGATCGCCGCCGCCCGCGGGACCACCCCACGGGGCGCAGCTAGCTAGCACCAGGGCCAGCACCACGCCGAGGGCGGGGAACCGCCAGCCGGGCCGCCTGGACCTTGGACGCACCAGCACTCCTTCAGACCTTGGACGCATCAGCACTCCTTCGATGGGGGCTGGGGCCAGACGTCGCCGTCGTGACCCGGGGTGGGTCAGGGGGCGACGACGGTCAGCGTGCCCTGCATGCCGGCGGAGGCGTGACCGGGCACGCTGCAGTAGTAGTCGTACTCGCCGGGTTCATCGATCTCGAGCCCGGCGGTGGCAGTCTGGCCGCTGTCGACGTCGATCTGCAGGTCGAGCTCGTCGATGGTCAGGTCGTGGAACACCTGGCCGGTGTTGGTGACGGTGAGGTTGACCGGCTCGCCAGCGGCCACCTCGAAGCTGGCGGGGTCGAAGGCCATCTCGGTCGCCTCAACACGGACCTCCTCAGCGTCCTCGACCGCGTCGGGTGCGGCGCCCTCGCTGGTGCGCTGCCCCCACATGCCGTCCATGTGGCCGCCCATGCCACCCCACCAGCCACCGGTCGACCAGCCACCGCCGAGCAGCAGCCCGACGAGCAGCAGCACCGCAGCGACGGCCAACACGACGGGCAGCCACCGGCGTAACGGAGAACTGTCACCCCGGTCGGGGCCGAGCAGCTCGGCCCGCTGGTGGTACTCGTCCGCGTCGATCTCACCGGCGGCCAGTCGCTGGCGCAGGATGTCGTGCGCACGTCCCTGGTCCTGCCCGCCGGTGCCCTGGCCGGCAGCGAGTGCTACGGCGACACCGACCAGCACCAGGATCAGGACCAGAACGAACCATCCGCCACCCATCATCGGTGACCTCCTCTCAGTTCCTCGCTCGACTGTGCGTGGGTTGGTGGTGTCATGAGCGCCCCCGGTCGCGGAGCGGGGCCGCCGCACCCATGTGCTCGCGCATCTCGGGGTACCGGTCGGCCATCTCGTCGTGCCGCTGCTGCATCTGCGGGTCGCGCTCGATCATCCGGGCATGGTGCTGCTGCCTCTGTTCGGCGTCGCCCTGCATCGCACCCATCTGGCCGTGCATCGCGACCATGTCCCCGTCCATCCAGCCATCGTCAGGCATCTGGTCCATCCAGTCGGCGTCGCCGGCGTGCATCTCGTTCATCCAGTCGGCCTGGGGCCCGTCTCCGCCGGCTACCGGCTCGAACTGGCCGTACATCATCGCGGTAGCGGGGTTGCTGGTGGCCGGGCTCGGCAGGTCCGTGGCTGCCGGGATGGCCATCGCGATGCCTCCGGCGGCGAGTACCGCGGTGACGGTGCCGGCGGCGGTGATGGTGATCTTCCTCGAAGCGGTCATCCTGATCTCCTTGGTCTCGAAGCGATGTGTGCATCGAACCGTTCGCCGGTGCAGCCCGACTGCAGGGGCTATGGAGACCGGGTGGAGATCACCGCGCTGCCGACGCCGTGTCAGCTGGCTGGCAGGCGCAGGACGAACCGAGCACCACGGCCCGGGGCGTTGGTGGCCTCGAGGTGGCCCTGGTGGGCCCGGGCGAGCTCGGCCGCGACCGCCAACCCGATCCCGCTGCCGCCGGTGTCCGCGGCGGCTCGACCCTGGAAGAAGCGCTCGAAGACCTGGGCCTGCTCGTCAGCTGGGATGCCGGGCCCGTCGTCGGTGACGGTGCAGACGGCCATGGCGCCGTCGGTAGCGACCTCGACGTCGATGCGGCCACCAGGGGGGCTGAACTTACCGGCGTTGGTGAGCAGGTTGGTCACGATCTGGCCCAGCCGCAGGGCGTCACCCGTCACAGGGGCCGGCTCGCGGTGCACCTGCAGCTCGTGTCCCTGGTCCCGCAAGCGGGGGCCATGGAGTGCCAGGACGTCGTCGACCACCTCACCCAGGTCCAGCGGCTCCGACTCCATCTGCAGCATCGCCGACTCGGCGGCGGCCAACGTCTCGAGGTCGGCGACCAGCCGGCTCAGACGCACGATCTCCTCGCGCACCGAGGCCAGCCGCTCCGGGTCGGGCTCGACCACGCCGTCGAGGATCGCGTCGCACTCACCGAGCGCGACCGCCAACGGGGTGCGCAGCTCGTGCGCGACGTCGGCCACCAGCGCACGCCGCAGCTGCTCCTGCCGGTCGAGCGTGTCGGCCATGCGGTCCACCGCCCCCGCCAGCGCGCCGAGCTCACCGGGAGCATCGTGGGCCTCGCTGCGGGCGCTGCGGTCGCCCGCAGCCACGGCCTCGACCGTGGCTGTCAGCCGGGTGATCGGACGGGTCAGACGTCCGGCGACCAGCCCGGCAGCCGCAAGGGCCACCACGCCCGCGAGCCCGGCCGCGACC
>CAYVJT010000240.1:0-5731 GCA_964451855.1 uncultured Actinomycetota bacterium | reverse complement strand
TCACTGACGTGGACGCCGCCGCGAGGATGCCCCCGCGCCCAGCGCCCGACTAGGGCAGGTGGTCCCGGGGTTACGGAGGCTCAAGATCGGGGTCGTCCGGTGCGGTGACCTACGTCCGCCAGGCAGACGGCAGCCGGATACGTCATCCCGAGGGGTTCGCGGAGCCGTCAGGGTCCGTCACACGCCACCGCGACTGCGAGCGCGTTGCAGATGTCCCTGAGCACGTCGTCATCGACGGTGCCGACACGACGGGTCAGACGTCGCTGAGCCACGGTATGGATCCCATCGCAGTTGACGACGGAGGCCGCTTCGATGCCGGCGTCGCTGCCGAGCGGCACCTCGACCACGAGTCCGCGTGGCAGCGTGGTGACCTCGGCGACGGTGACGTTCGACCGCACGTCCAGGACCTCGTTGCGGGTCAGCACCACGACCGGCCGTGGCTTGCGGCCCACCTCGGCGAGCCAGACCTCCCCTCGTCTCACGGCTCGCCCCACGCTTCAGCCTCGTCCCAGGCTGTGTCCTCGTCCTCGGGCCGGGCCCGGTAGGCCTGCCGGTCGAGCTCGGCCCGACGACGCCGCACCTCGCGCCGGAGCCCTTCCCGGGCGGCGTCCGACACGTTGATGCCGAGCTCGCGGGCCTCTGCCGCGAGCCGATCGTCGATGACCACCGAGGTGCGCATACCGCAAGTATAGCTATCTATGAACACTTCACTGGTGCGGTCGAGGGGCGTAGAGACGCGACAGCCTCCACGGCGCTCACCGCTGCGCCGCCGCGGTCACGACGAGGCAGCCCGGACCACTCCGTCGGCGCCGATCCCGCTCCCGGCGTGGAGTACGGTGCCTGCATGGCGGCGGGCCCATGTGCCTTGCGACCCAGCGCGGCGGGCCCGAGGAGGGTGCCAGTGTGCGACACGATGGTCCGGGTGGAGCCTGGCAGCGTGCTGTTCGCGAAGAACTCCGACCGTGATCCCAACGAGTCGCAGCTGCTGGAGTGGCATCCGGCGCAGGACCACGACCCCGGCTCCTCGGTGCGCTGCACCTACCTCGAGGTGCCCCAGGCCGCCCGTACCAACGCCGTGCTCATCTCTCGTCCGTTCTGGATGTGGGGTGCCGAGATGGGCACCAACGAGCACGGGGTGACGATCGGCAACGAGGCGGTGTTCACCCGGGAGCCCTACGCCAAGACGGGCCTGACCGGGATGGACCTGCTGCGCCTCGCCCTCGAACGTGCCGCCGACGTCGACGAGGTCGTGCGCGTGCTCACCGACCTGCTGGAGACCTACGGTCAGGGTGGCGGCTGCGGCCACGAGGACGCGAGCTTCACCTACCACAACAGCTTCCTCATCGCGGACCCCAACGGCGCGCTCGTCCTGGAGACCGCCGGCAAGCACTGGGCCGTCGAGGAGGTCACGAACGGAGCCCGCAGCATCTCCAACGGGCTGACGATCGAGCCCTTCGCCAGCCGCCACGCCGACCGCCTCCGCACCCGCGTGTCCGCCTGCCGCTCCCGCCGCCGGCACACCGAGGCAGCGGCCTCCACCGCCCACGGCCCCGCGGACCTGGCGGCGACGCTGCGCAGCCACGGCGCCAACGGCGTGGACGACGAGGTGCCGGACTACTCGCCCGTCAACGGCGCCATGGCCGCCCCGTGCATGCACGCCGGCGGGCTGCTCGCCGCGTCACAGACGACCGCCTCGTGGATCTCGCAGCTGACCCCGGACGGCCACCGCCACTGGGCGACGGCGACCGCGGCACCCTGCACCTCGCTGTTCAAGCCGGTCCGCGTCGACACGCCCCTCGACCTCGGCCCTGCGCCGACCGACCGCTGCGACGACGCCACGCTGTGGTGGCGCCACGAACGCCTGCACCGCACGGCGTTGCGCGACCCGGCGACGCTGCTCCCCCGCTTCACCCCGGAACGTGACGCGATCGAACGCGGGTGGTTCGCCGCCCCTCCCGACCCCGCGGCCGCCTTCGCCGAGGCCGACGGACTCACCGCCCGCTGGCTCGCCGAGGTGGAAGCGGCCGACGCACCGGACACGCGACCCCGCTACGTCCGGCGCTACTGGCAGAAGCGCGACGACCGGGCCGGGCTGGCCGCTGCGGCCACGGTGTAACCCGGACGCCGTACGCAGCTCGCCCGGGCACAGCACCCGCTCCCCCGCCGGCGGTCCCCGCACCCCACCTTCCCCGACGTACCACCTCGACGACGGAGCGACACGTGGCCCACCTCGGCAGCGCGGTCCTGTGGCACGAGACCCTCGGTGCCCGTCACCCGTCGCCAGTCGCCCGCGGCGAGATGAGCGCCGATGTCGTGATCGTCGGCGCCGGGTTCACCGGCCTGTGGGCCGCCTACCAGCTCACGCGGACCGACCCGACCCTGGACGTGGTCGTGCTCGAGGCCGGCGACCTCGCCGTCGGGGCCAGCGGACGCAACGGCGGGTTCGCGATGACGTTGCTCGATCTCGACCTGCACCGCTTCGCCCGCAGCTGGGGTGACGACGCAGCGGCACACGCCCACCGGGCCGTCGCCCGGTCGGTCGCCGAGATCGACCGCACCGTCAGCGAGGAGGGCATCGACGCCGACCTCGAGGCGACCGGGCTGCTGCGCGTCGCGACCAACGACGCCCAGCTCGCCCGGATCGAGCGCGAACGCACCACCGCCGAGCGGCTCGGCCTCGCTGGGTTCCGGCTGCTCGACGCCGGCCGCACCCGGGAGCTGCTGGACTCGCCGAGCTACCTCGGCGGGCTGCTGGAGGACCACTGCGCCATCGTCAACCCGGCCAAGCTCGTCGTCGGGCTCGCCGAGGTGGTGCGATCACGGGGGGTGCGGATCCACGAGGGCTCGCCGGTGCTGGATCTGACCGAGGAGCACGGCGGGGTCACGGCCACCACCCCACACGCCCGCATCCGCGCCGACACCGCGATCCTGGCCACCAACGCCTGGACCCACCGGTTCCCGCAGGCGCGGGGCCAGAGCGCGCCCTTCTACACCTACGTCGTGGTCACCGAGCCGCTCTCCGATGCCCAGTGGGACGCGATCGGCTGGCATGGCCGCCAGGGCGTGGAGGACGCACGCAACCTCGTGCACTACTTCCGCCCCACCGCCGACGGCCGGGTGCTGTGGGGCGGCACCGACGCCGTCTACCGCTACGGCGGACCCATCTCGCCGCGCCGCGACCGGCACGAAGCGATCCGCCGTCGGCTGGAGCGTGAGTTCCTCGCCACCTTCCCCCAGCTCGGCGACGTGCGGTTCACCCACCACTGGGGCGGACCGATCGCGATCACCAGCCGGCTCGTCCCCCGCATCGGCCGTTTCGACGGCGGGCGGGTGCACTACGCCTTCGGCTACTCGGGGCACGGGGTCGGCCCGGCGCACACCGCCGGCCGGATCCTGCGCGACCTCGTCCTCGGCCGCGACACCGACGACACGGCCATATGCTTCGTCGACCACCCGCAGCCGGCCTTCCCGCCCGAGCCGCTGACGTGGATCGGCGCACAGCTGACGCTCCAGCTGCTCCAGCGTCAGGACCGGCGCAGGGACGCCGGCCACGAGGCTGGCGAGATCGATCCGCTGCTGCTGCGCATCCTCGACCGACTGGGCTGACCGTGCCCGACGTCCAAGGTGCCGCCGCCCCCGACCCGGGGCGATCCGGCGTCGGCAGCGACGAGCCCGCGCCGATCCTGACGGTGCCGGACGAGCTCACCGACGTCGCGGCGGTCGTCCCCACCGGCAACGCGTGGGTCACGCTGCCCGACGTCGATGCGGCCACCGGAGCCGTCCCGAGCCTCACCGTCCTGCACGACGCGGCCGGTGGCCTGATCGAGCTGCGCGGAGCTCCGCTGTGCGCGCCGGCTGCCACCGTCGACGGCGAGCCGGTCCCCGACGACGCCTGGGAGCTCGAGCTCGTCGCCGGCCTCCTGCCCCGCTGGCACGCCTCCGTCGGTGGCTGCACCGTGACCGCCACGGTGGCCTGCCCGCCGGACCACCGCGGGTTCGTGCACCGCCTGCGGGCCACCAACCACGGCGACCGGCCCAGCGACGTCGAGGTGGCGTTCTCCGGCCGGCTCGATGCCGCCGCGCTGCACGTGTTCTCGGCTCGCGCGATCGACGGCCCGCACCGGTGGCGCTCCGACCCCTGGAGCCGCGCCCTGGTGTGGGAGATCAGCACCGGGCTCCCGGTCGTCGCGCTGGCGATCCGCGCCGAGGACGGGGCCGCCCCGCAGCTCGATCCGCCCGTTGACCGCGCAGACGGGTCGGCAGGCGGGGTCGGGCTGGACGTGGCGTGGTCGCACCGGCGCTCGTCGACGCTCGGCCCCGGCGAAGCGACGTCGCTGACCCTCTACCTCGGCGTGGGACGTGAGGCCGACGGCGCGACGCTCGCGACCGTCGACCTGGCACGCCACGGAGCCGAGCCCCTGATCGCACGCACCCGGGACTGGTACGACGCGCGCCGCGGCCCGACGCTCGATGGTCGCGCCGAGCTCCAGGCGGTCCGCGACCGCAACCGGCTGTTCTGCCTCACCTTCGCCGCCGGCCGCACGATCGACACCGAGGAGCTCGTGCTCGTCACCTCGCGCAGCCCGCGGTACTACGTCAGCGGCGCCCACTGGTCCCGTGACAGCCTGCTGTGGGCCTTCCCGAGCGTGCTCGCCGTCGACGTCCCGCTCGCCGCCGAGTGGCTGCGCAGCGCCTTCGCCCGCTACGCCCGCAACCCGGGCGTGCACGCCCTCTACCTCGACGGCGGGGTGCTCTACCCCGGGTTCGAGCTCGACGAGGTCTGCGCCTTCCTCCTCGCCCTCGACCGCTACCTCGACGTCGCCGATGACGGCACCGGGCTCCTCGACGAGGCGGTGGTGCGTGACGGGCTCGCCCGGGTCGACGCGGCCCTGGACGGTGCCCGCGACGATGCGACGGGGCTGTACGCCACCTTCCTGCTGTCCACCGACGACCCGGCACCACGACCCTTCGTCACCTACAGCAACGGGCTGACCGTCGCCGCCCTGCGCGCCCGGGCACGGATCCACCACCGCCAAGGCGACGAGGTGGGCGGCAGGATCGCCGAGCACGAGGCGGACGCCCTGCGGGAGGCGCTGCTCGAGCACGCCGTGGTCGACAGCAGCTTCGGTCCGATGCTGTGCGGAGCGACCGACGGGCGCGGCGACACGGTGTGCTTCGACGAGCCGCCGGGCAGCCTGGAGCTCCTCGCCCACTACGGCGTGCTCGCCGGCGACGACGCGGTGTTCAGGGCGACGGTCGCCTGGATCCACTCGACGGAGAACCCGTACGGCCCCGGCGACGGGCCCTTCGCGACGCCGCGGTGCGCGCACGCTCGGCACCCGTGGCTGCTCGCCGTCGGCAACGCCCTGCTGCGTGGTGAGGCTCGCTGGCTCGACGACCTGCCACGCCTGCCGCTCGACAACGGCTTCGCGTGCGAGAGCTTCGACGCCGCGACCGGCGAGCCGCGCACCGGCCTCGGCTTCGCGACGTGCGCCGGCTGGCTCGCCCACGCGATCGACGTCGCGACCGCACCCCAGCCCCGCGAGACCCGCGCGTCTCGCGAGAGCGGCGAGCCCCGCGGGCGCGGCGACGCCCGCGAGCACCGCCTGCCCCGTGAGGACCACGATGCCACCTCCTGACACCGACCCGGCCCCGGTCGACCTGCTGGCGATCGGCGCCCACCCCGACGACGTCGAGTACGGGATGGGCGGCACCCTGGTCCGCCACCACC
>CAYVJT010000239.1:0-5736 GCA_964451855.1 uncultured Actinomycetota bacterium | reverse complement strand
GGCGCCGGTCGACAGCACGAGCGCTGCCAAGCTGGCCATGGCGAGAAAGATCCTCTTCGACATGGAACACCTCCATCGAGTGTGAGTTCCCTGCCGACGGCGTCCGCTAGTGGGCTGCCGGAGGATCCGCTCCGCTCGATGGCTGCGCCCGAAGGCGCAGGTCGTACTCTTGTGCGTTCCGCGACCCCGGAGGGCCGCTGGGTCGGTCAGTCTTGCTAACGTCTGACCTCCCCCGCGCACTGCTCGCTCTGCAGTTTTCAGGGTCCGGTCGCAGTCGACCGGGATCTCTCACCTACTACATCGAGAGACCCGAGCGCGAACTGTAGGCCTCCTCGGGCACGCCGTCTAGGTCACAGCTTCGAGCACAGCGAACCTGAGCCTCCTGTCGGTGACTCGAGCCACACGGTCCACGCTCCTTCCGTGCCTCGCGAAGACTAGCAGAAGCGTCCGTTCGGACGCGAGCCCATGGTCCTCCCGAGCGATCTTGGCCTCTACCTTCGGCGCAGCGCACGTGAGGGCGCGTTAGGCTCGCCCCTCCGTCAACGTGGAGGCAGCCTGTGGAGGCACGTAGCGAGGCGACCCCGACCGATCTACAGGTCGAGGTCGATCTTGATGCGACCGCACAACCCACCGATCTCCACGACCCCGCCCAACGCACCGGTGTCGAACGGTCGCTGTGCGCGCTCCCTGGGGTCATCGGCGCTCGCATCGTCCCGGGCTTCGACCGCACGGTCGACGAGCTGCACGTGCTGACCTCGCTCGATCAGATGCCCAAGCAGACGGTCCGCGACGTGCAGACGCTGCTCATGGCGCGCTTCGGCGTGCCCACGGATCACCGCGTGATCAGCGTCGTCCAACTCGACGAGAACACCACGATCGCGGCGACCTCCCGTGTGCTCATCGAGCGTGTCAGTTCCACACGTTCCGGGCTGACCCTCACCGCCGAGGTGGTCCTGCTCGACGGCGATGAGCGCTACGTCGGCACCCACGATGCCTCGGCGTCGCCGCAGGGCCTCCACCGTGCCGTAGCCGGAGCGACCCTCGATGCGGCGACCGACCTGATCGGCGACGAGTGCCGCGTCGACCTCGAGGGCATCACCGTCGACAACTCGCTCGGGCAACCCATCGCGGTGTGCCTGCTCCAGGTCCGCACGGAGCGCGAGACCATCACCTTGACCGGGAGCGCACTCGTTCGCGAGGTCGAGACCGATGCGGTCGCCCGAGCCGTCCTCGATGCGCTGAACCGCACGATCGGTGAAGCGGCCCACTGAGCCGACGGCGTGCCGGCGCCCGACCAGGACCTCAGTGATCCCGGTTCCGTGGTGTCAGCTCTCCCGTATCGCGCCTGCGCTGCGCAACTCGCTGATCAGATCGTCCGGCGACCCGCCGTGGAGCACGGACAGCGCCCGGAGGTCCTCGCCGCGGATCGACAGGACCTGGCGGTTGAAGTCGCCGCGCTGCACCTGGATGGACTCGAGGTAGCGGCGGACCGGGGTCCACTGTTCATCGAGCGTGTCCAGCTTCTGCAGGTCGACGACGATGCCGCTGTTGCCCGAGTCCTGACGGAAGGCGGGCTCGCCGGGTAGCACCTCGGCTGGCGACACGTCGTAGTACTCCGCGAGCTCCAACAGGCGCGTAGCGCTGATGTTGCGGTCCCCCCGCTCGTAGGACCCGACCACCGCCGCCTTCCACCGCCCCTCGGACTCTCGCTCGACGTCCTGGAGGGACAGGCCGCGGTCCACGCGGATACGGCGCAGCTTCTCGCCGACCTCCTCCGTGTACGACACGCTCACCCTCTCGCTCGCGTCCGATCCAGGACCACAACGCTAGCGGTCAGACGCGGACCGAGGAACATCCTGTGTTGCATCTGCCGCACGAGCCATACCACCGACGGCGCCGACCTTCACCGTCGCTCATCTGCTGCCCAGGCCAGGGTCGCCGCCAACCCTTCCTCGAGGGTCGTCCAGGGCTTCCAGCCGAGCTCCTGGCTCGCCCGCCGCGCATCGAGGCTGCTGTGCCGGACCTCGCCCGCCTTCGCCGGCGCGTGGATCGGATCGTGGGTGTAGCCCGTGGCTGCCGCGAGTGCGCGGAACAGCTGGTTGACGCTGGTCCGCTCCCCCGTCCCGATCATCAGCCGTTCCCCGTCAGCACGATCCCGGGCCAACGCGAACGCGTGGACCACGTCATCGACGAAGACGAGGTCCCGAGTCTGCTCGCCGTCCCCGTTGATCGTGCAGGGCTCGCCCGCCAGCATCCGCCCGATCAGGGTGGCGACGACGCCCCCTTCCCCCGAGGTGGTCTGATGCGGTCCGTAGGCGTTGGCCACGGTCAGCGCGGTCCAGGCGAGCCCGTACAGCTGCTCGTAGGTGCGCAGGTAGTCGATCACCACACGCTTGGAGGCTCCGTACGGGGACAGTGCCGGCGTGTCGAACGACTCGTCGACCGGGAGCTCGGCCTCGGCCGGCTCGCCGTAGGAACCGATGGAGCTGGCGTAGACCACCTTGCGCACCTCGCCCTGCCTCGCCGCCTCCAGGACCGCGAGGGTGCCGAGCACGTTGACGGAGGCGTCGTGCATCGGGTCGTCGACGCTGCGTCGAACGTCGACCTGAGCCGCGAGGTGGTAGATGACGTCGGGACGATGGCGGCGGACCAGCGGGTCGAGCCCACCCTGACGGATGTCCAACCGGTCGAACTCGAAACGGCCGCTGTGCCCGTCACGCGCACCCGCGAGGTTGGCCAACGACCCCGTCGACAGGTCGTCCACGCCGATCACCCGACGTCCATCCTCGAGCAGCCGCAGCGTGAGGTTGGAGCCGATGAACCCAGCGGCGCCCGTGACGAGGACAGGGCGTTCGGACATGCAGCGACCTCGCGAGGCGTGAGGGATGGGCGGAGCGCCATCGGGGTACAGGCGAGTCTACTCGCAAGGGACACGACAGCCCCGGAGGCGGCCCCCAAGGTCCGCCTCAGCCCCGCAGCTCGGGGCCCATCCCCAGGTCGGGACCCATCCCCAGGTCGGGACCCACCCCCTGGTCGAGCGCCGCCTCGATACGGCTGGCCAACCGTGGCGGCGCTTCCTCGGTGCAGCCACGTCGAACGATCGCACGGAGCTGTTCCTCGAAGCTCGCCCGCTCGGTGCAGGGATAGCACGCGGTCAGATGCTCACGCAGGTCTTCGACATCGGTGTTGGGCAGTTCGCCGTCGAGGAAGGCCTCGAGGCGGTGCAGCGCCTGCGTGCAGTCGTCGCTGCACTCCACGTCGTCGCCCTCTGCGCTCATCCTTCGTCCTCCGGATCCTCGACGATCAACCCCCGAGACCTCGCGTATGTAGCCAACGCCTTCTGGAGCGCCTTCCTTCCCCGATGGAGCCGGGACATCACCGTGCCGACCGGGGTATCCATGATCTCGGCGATCTCTTTGTACGCGAACCCCTCGACATCTGCCAGGTAGACGGCCAGTCGGAAGGTCTCGGGAAGCTCCGCCAGGGCGTTCTTGACCTCGTCCGCGGTCAGCGACTCCAGGACCTCGCGCTCCGCGGACCCGCCGGCGCGCGCCACCTCGTCGTAGAAGGAGAAGTCGTCGATCTCCTCCTGCAACGCCTCCTGCGGGCGGCGCTGCGCCTTGCGGTACATCGAGATGTAGGTCGTGTGCAGGATCCGGTACAGCCAGGCCTTGAGGTTGGTCCCTGGGCGGTACTGGTGGAAGGACCGGTAGGCCTTGACCATCGTCTCCTGGACGAGGTCCTCCGCGTCGGTGGGGTCGCGGGTGTAGCGCAGCGCTGCGGAGTACATCCGATCCACCAACGGCATCGCCTCGGCGACGAACCGCTCCCTCCGCTCGTCGTCCGACAGTTCGCGACGCGCCCCGGCGCTCGTGCCATCGGCCCCGGTGGTCTGCCCATCGGCCTCGGGGGATGGTGCCGCTGAAGCTCCAAGATCGTTCACGGTGGGTCCTGCTCCTGGTCACGAGGAAGGGCGCCCGGTTGGAGCGTAACCGGCGCGCCAACCCCGGCATTCCACGGGAGCGACCCGGCCACGGATCCCGGCCTGCGAAACACCTCCCACATCTATCCACAGTTCTCAGATACTTCTCGTGACTTCTCATTATGTTTCGGTATATGGTGATGCTCTGGATCGCGACCGAGCTGCTCCGCCCCGGAGCTCGGCGGGATCCGCCCCCGGCCGCCCGCCCCGGCCGGGGGCACGCACGGGGAGGTCACGATGCGCGACGACATCTGGGTCGAGGAGGATGACCAGCGACGCCGGCCGCGTTCGGTGCTCGCGGTACTGGCGATCGCGGCGGTGCCCTGGCTCGTGGTGGCTGGTGTCGTGCTGCTCCCGGACCGTGATCGCCCGCCCACGACGGCCCCGGAGTCGAGGACCCACACCGAGGTAGCGCCGTCCGACCACGAGGACGCCAGCGACGCCACCGAGGGAGAGGAGGCAACAGGTTCCGACGACCGGCCGACCGGTTCCGTGCCCGGTCAGGACCGTCGGGAGGAGGATGGGCGCGCTGAGGCTGCGCAGGACCCGAGCGGCGCGGCGGCCCCCAGCCGTGCACCGCCCGGCCAGCTGCACGTGGATGGAGAGCTCGATCGCGCGTTGGCTGCCACCGCGACGATCGTCGCGCGAGCCTGGGCCACAGGTGTGGATCCCCACCTCGACATCCCTGGCGTCGACCCGGCGGACGGGGCGAGGTACGCCGAGCACGTCGCGGTCGAGGCGATCGAGCGTTCCGGATCAGACCTGGCCGTGGTGACGCTGGTCGCGGTCCTGCTCGAGGACCTCGATGACGGTCTCGGCGCTGAGCTGCGGCGCATCGCCGTTCCGCTGGCGATCCTCGACGGCGAGCCACGGCTTGCGGGTGTGCCGTGGTGGCTCCCACCGCCGGAGGTCCACCCCGCGGAGGTCGCGATCCAGGCCGAGACCGACCCCGCGGTCGTGGCCGCGGCCGGTCAGGCACTGGATGAGGCGGGGTACGACGACCTCGAGGTGCTGGCCCTGTATCGCACGCCAGGGTGGCCGTGGATCGTCGAGCTCGTGGCGATCGCACCGGGTGGTGAGCGCGTGGTCGGCGAGGTGTGGTTGCGACGGGAGGACGACCGGTTCGTCCTCGCGGGCCAGCCGCCGAGGACCGCGCATCAGGGAGGCGGTGAACGATGAGCACGCGACTGCCGAGCCGTACGCGGCCAGCCACGCGCCGACCCGCGCCCGCCCCTGATCCGGAGCGTTTCGCTCGGCTGCTCATGCAGGTGTGGTTCGAGGTCCGAGCAGGGCGGCGACCCTTCGCTCAGTTGGCACCGTTGGTCACGCCTGCACTGCGCCGCCGGCTCCTTGCGCAGCTCCCACGGAGGCGGCCTGGGCGCCGGCCTCCACCCGAGCTGAGCATCCGCCGCATCGTGGTCACCAGCCCGTCGGACGATGCCTACGAACTGTGCGTCCTCCTCGAGCATGGGCAACGTGTGACGGCCATCGCGCTCCGGCTCGAGCGGCATCACCGCGTCTGGCGTGCGGTGGAGTTGACCGCCCCGGAGTCGGGCCTCACCCCGCTGGCTACCACCCCGGGGGCGAGCGGACGTCGTCCCCGAGACGCCTTCGATGAGGTCCTGGAGGGGTGGTGAGGAGCCCGACGGAGCCGTCAGGCTCCGTGGCAACGGTCGCCGGCGGCGCGCAACGCTGACGCGAAGCGGCAGCGTGAGCACGCACGGCGCACGGAGCCGTCAGGCTCCGTGGCAACG
>CAYVJT010000238.1:0-5740 GCA_964451855.1 uncultured Actinomycetota bacterium | reverse complement strand
TCTCACTCGGCAACCGGCCTACAACCGCGGCAGCTCGGTGCAAGACACGGGCGTTATTCGCAGGCTCGAGGGGTGTGAGGGCGGCTACTCGGACTCTGGGCGAGTGGCGTGTCCGCGCGTGAGGACGAACTGGACCTGCTCAGCGCCGTACTCCTCGAAGGTCGCCTCTGGCGTCATGCCCAGCCGCTCAGCGAGCCTGCACGACGCGGTGTTTGCTGACTGCGTGACCGCGATGATCCGTCGGTCCGCCGCCTGCTCGAACGCCCACGCGATGACCGCGGCGACCGCTTCGCAAGCGAACCCCGCTCCCCAGTGCTCGGGGAGGAGCACCCACGAGACCTCGAGCTCCCCGCGATCGCGGCAGAGATCAACCGATCCCATGACGCGGTCCGATGTTCGGTCCGCGACCGCGAAGACCCCCCATGTCGCTCCCACCGGCTGCTTCGCGAGGTCGGCCTCCAAGTCGGCTCGTGGTCTCGCTCCGCCGAGATAACGACGAACCCGCTCATCACTACGGAGTCGGACCACCGAGGGACGATCCTCCTCCGCGAACGCCCGCAGACGAAGCCGCTCGGTGGTCAGCGGCTCGCTCAGCCACACCAGTCGCCCGTCCGTTCGCTCGTCACCGTTCTCAACCAAGCTACTCCGGGCGTTATCGCTCGTGCGCGGCGAGTTGATGTTGGACCGAGTCTGCGAGTGCCGTGGACCCATCGGTGGGCTTGGTTCGTGCGAGCGCGTCACGCATCGTTGCTCGCCGTTGTGGGTCTCGGAGGAGGTCGGCCAACGCCTTGCCCAGGTGGCTCGCGGTACGGCCGCTGTCGAGCTGGTCGTCGACGGTGAGCGCGCCACCGGTGTCGACCAGCGGGCGGGTGTTGAGCCCCAGCCGCTGGTGTGGATGGTGGGGGTTGGGCAGGAAGACGGTCGGCGTGACGTTCGCCCAGGCTTCGGCGACGGTGCCCGCTCCGGCACGAGCGATCGCGACGTCGGCGGCTGCCCACGCGACGCCCATGTTCTCGAGGTAGGCCACGACCTTCGCGGAGATGTCCGCGGCGTCGTAGTGGGCTTGGAGGTCGGCAGGGGGGTGGGCGCCGCACTGGTGCAACACCTGCCAACCACGTAGCGAGGCACGCATCGCAGGGTCGGTGATGAGACTGCGCACAGCGTCGATCATCGACCCTGCCCCGTGGGTCGCCCCCGTGATGAACAACGTGTACAGCTCGGGGTCGAGACCGAGCTGGCGGCGCGCGTCGCCCGGTGTCATGGCGGCCATTGCCGTTCGACGCAGCGGAAGACCGATCGGTATCGCCTCGGGTAGCCGGGGCGTGGTGTAGGTGCTGAACACGATGTCGGCGAACCGGGCCAGATACCGGTTGGCGACCCCAGGGACGGCGTCCAGGTTGACCAGAGCGACCGGGATGGCTGCCCGGTGAGCTGCGATCACCGCAGGGCCAGAGACACAGCAGCGGGCCGTGCTCGGGCCCCTCGTCAGGCCCTCTTCGCGGACCGACGGGCTGCAACCCGACGAGCCTGGCTGCTGGCGCGTGACCGCCAGCTACCGGGACGCGGAGCTGAGCTACGTCTACCTGCTCGACGAGCCCGCCGCCGACCCGACCGGCTCCCCGCAAGAACTGACGCAGTCGTGCACCCAGGATCAGCTCGCCGATCGCCGTGCAGCAGAGGAGGAGCTGGCGGACCTCATCGAGGCTGCTGGCTACGAACCGGGTCCGCTGGACAGCCATGTCGCCATGCTGGATGAGGGCTGCGAGGAGATCGAGGTACTCGGTCTGCAGACCTCCTTCACGGTCGACACGGAGACGGTCCGTGTCGTCTGGGATGGACCTGCCCGGCTCAGCTCCGACCGACCCGAGCCGACAGCGCCACCACTGCGGGTCGGCGACGTGACCGTCCAACAGTCAGACAACGACACTCTCGGGACCTGGATGTGGTTCGCCTGCGGCGAGGCACAGGTGTCGTTCTTCCACGACGTGTTCGAGTCGAACGACCTGGCGGACGACCCTCGCGCCCGCATGAACGTCGATCCGTGGGACAGCGATCCCGAGCTGCTCGCTCAGGTCGCACGTGACATCGCCGAGGTCGTGGACTGTCCTGCTGGACTGCTCGATGGGGACGGGTGAACGGACAACGAACCGGCTGCGCAACGACCGATGTGGTCACGGAGAGGCTGCCCGTACGTCACAAACGTTGCCGGTGAGAACCTTCGCCAACCGGGCCGGAACCGCGGCACCTGGATAGAACACACGGGCGTTGTGCACCGGTAGGTGCCTGTTGTCTCCCCGGGTCAGGAGCGAGATCTGGGGTCGACGTCGCCCTTTCGGGGCCGATGGCTACCTGGTGAGGCCATTGCGGTGGGCGAGGGCGGCGGCTTCGCCGCGGCTGTCGACCTCGAGCTTGGTGAGGATGTTGGAGACGTGCACGGAGGCGGTCTTGGGGCTGATGAACAGCTGCTCGGCGATCTCGGGGTTCGACCGTCCGTCGGCCAGCAGGGTCAGCACCTCGGTCTCGCGGGGGGTGAGCCCGAGACCGTCGCCGGTCTCGTCGACCGGTGGGTGGTCGTCGAGGTCGATGCGGGCACGCCGGGCGAGGTCGACGACGTAGCGTGCGAGCGGCGCGGCGCCCAGCTTGCGGGCAACGGCGGCTGCCGCCCGTAGGGGTGCCCTGGCTTCGTCGCGGCGATCCTGTGCGAGCAGTGCCTCGGCGAGCCGGCAACGGGCGTCGGCCGCGTGGTAGACCAACGACAACTCATCGCAACGTTCGACCGCCTCCGTCCACCGTTCGACCGCCTCGGCAGCACCGGTGGCGCGTGTGTACTCGGCCTCAGCCAGTGCCACCCAGGCGGGCAACGCACCGAGTTGCGGGTCGAGCCGGTCCGTCACCTCGTGGCACTCGGCCAGCAGCGTCTCCGCGGTGTCCTGGCGGTCCTGCCGTGGCGGGACGCGGTCGGCGAGGGCGCCCAGGAGCTCGGCACGCAGCTCCACCGAGCTGAGCGCGAAGAGCGCCCCTTGCGTCGCCGGGTCGGGGACCGCGGGCCGTTCGGCGATCACGGTGTCGATCCCGCCGGGATCGCCGTCCAGCCGCGCGAACATGACGCGCGCCAGGTGGTGGCGGTTGATGAACTGCGGGTCGCGGTGCGCGTTCTCTCGCTGCGCAGCATCGAGCGCGGTGCGGGCCATCTGCGCCTGCCCGCGGCGGGCTGCCAGCAGGGCCCGGTTGAGCTCGACGCCGCCGCCGATCCTGCCGCCGGTCTCGCGCGGCATGTCGCGCAGCGCGTCGTCGGCGAGGTCCCAGCGGCCTGAGTGGATGGCCGCCGAGACCAGATTGGAGGCGTGGGAGACGACCCAGAACTCTCCGACACCGCGCGTGCGGGCACGCTCGATCCCCGCGGAGGCGACCGCGATCGTGCCGTCGTAGTCGGCCCAGAAGCTCCGAGCGGCACTCTCGTTCTGGTATGAACGTCCGACGGGCTCGTCGTCACCCAGCTGCTCCCCGAGCTCGCGCCCCTCACGGAACAGTGTGAGCCCACGCTCGTCGCCGTCGCGCGCGAGGGTGGTCCCCAGGGTCACGAGCGAATCGGCCTCAACCCGGCGGTCGCCGGTCGCCTGCGCCATCTCCAGCGCCGACCGAGCGTAGGGTTCCGCGTCCCTGGTGCGCATGTTCATCATCAGGTAGCGGCTGTAGGTGGCCAGGGCCCGGGCGCGCTCCGGGGTGGGTGGATCCTCGGGGATGAGCCGCACCGCTTCAGCACACACCTCTGCGGCACCGTCAACGTCACCGGCCTCCAGTTTGAAGATACTGAGACGCTGGTAGAGCAGCCCACGGGTCGTGGGGTCGATGCCGGTGGTGGCCAGGGCCTGCTCGAGCAACGCGACGGCACGGTCCGGGTCGCCGATGCCAAAGGCCAGTTCGGCCGCCCACCGCAGCACCTCGAGGTGGCCCATCCCGGCCCGCTGCTCGGCATCCTCCACCCGCGACCACAACGACAGGGCACGCTCGAGGTGGGTGTGGGCCTCCACGAGACCGGCCGTGGCCTCCGCCTGACGTGCCGCATCCAGCGAGGCCACCAGCGAGCGAGGCTGATCCTGCGCCCGGTGCCAGTGGTGAGCGAGCTCCGCCGCAGCCGAACGCACCGCCAGTGTGGGGTCGGCCTCGATCGCGCGCGCCAGGAGGCGGTGCAGCTCCCCGACCTCGCCGGGCAGCAGGGTCGAGTACACCGCCTCGGTGAGCAACGCATGCCGGAACGCGTACCGGTCGGCGGTCGGCTGGGTCACCAGCACCCCACGCTGCACCGCCGTACGCAGAGCGTCGTTGAGCATCTCCCCGTCAAGATCGGTCACCTGCGAGATCAGCCCGTGAGAGGCCTCCCCACCGGCGGCAGCGATCAGCCGCAACACCGGCAGCGACCCCGACGGCAGCGCCTCGACCGACAGCAGCAGCAGGTCACGCAGATGCTCGGGCAGCTCCGCCAGCTCCCCACCGGCAGCCAGCAGCTCCTCGGCGAAGAACGGGTTGCCCTCACACCGCTCCACCATCGCCTCCACCTGCGGCGCCGAGGGCGGCTGGTCGAGCAGCCCTTCGAGCAGCTGACCCAGCTCCTCCCGGTCGAACGGGGCCAGCTCGATCCGGTCAACCTGCTCCAGACGGGACAGCTGGGCCAGCACGCCCCGCAACGGATGGGTGCGACCCAGCTCCTCGGTCCGGACGCTGACGAGCAGCACCACTCCGACCTCCCGCAGGTTGTGGGCGAGGAACACCAGCAGATCCCGGGTCGACGCATCCGCCCAGTGCACATCCTCAAGCACCACCACCACCGGCGCATCTTCGGCGAGCCGCCCGACGAGCTGCAGCACCGCCTCGAACAGCCGCAGCTGCGAGGCGGCAGCCGACCCGACCTCCCCACTCGGCGTCTCCGGCTGTTCGCCCCGCAGCCCCGGCACCACCCGCGCCAGATCCGCAACATCCTCCCCCGCCAACCGGCGCAGCTCCCCAGAGGCCAGCGCACCGTCCAGCCCACGCAGCGCCTCGGACACCGCCGCGTACGGCAACCCCTGCTCCCCCAACTCCAGACACGCACCCTCGAGCACCAGCGCACCCCGGTCGCGGGCCCGGACGGTGAACTCGCCGATCAGCCGGGTCTTGCCGATCCCCGCCTCACCGCCGATGAGCACCGTGGTCGGGCTGCCCTGCTCCGCCGAGCGCAGCGCCTGCTCCAGCCGGTCGAGCTGCTCCGCCCGCCCGACGAAGGAACTGGCCCCACGGCGGCGCGTCATGCACGCAGTGTGCCATCCATCGTCGTGCCTGCGGGCGGGATCCCGACCGGACCCACCCCACCGGGCGCGATCCACCCGGCCACAGCCACCCGCACCGCGGCGATCCGCTGGAGCAGCGGGCGGCCACGCCGGCCGGATGAGCCCGCGAGCCGGTCGCGGTGCTGGTCATGCAGGGTCTGCAGGGACCGCAGGTCGGTGGCATGGTGGTTCATCATCGCTCGCTGCTCCTGATCGCCTACCCGCACCATGCGCCTAAGCCCCTACCCCTGGCATCGGGCAGTTGCCCCATCTCTGCCCACCTACACGCCTTACCCGCCAGCCGAACCCCCTCAGCCGTGACCCAACGTGCCCTTCCGGCCAACACCAGTGACCGAGCAGACGGCACCGGAACCGAGCGATGACCGCCGTATGCGGGTGGGTGACACGACGTCTCGCACGGTCGCTGTCGCCAGCCA
>CAYVJT010000237.1:0-5811 GCA_964451855.1 uncultured Actinomycetota bacterium | reverse complement strand
CATGGCGTAGCGCAGGCAGGGCATCCGGACGGGGCAGCCGGCGCAGATCCGCTGTGCGTCCGACGGATCAGGGTCGTCGAAGAACGCCTGCCACCCCCGCCCACGGCACGCGGCGTGCTCGAACCACTGCGGTTCGGTGACAGCGGGTCGGCTCATCGCAGCTGCTCCATCCGACGTCGGTCACTCGTGAAGGGGCCATCGGCCGAGGTGGGGCCGAGGAGGCAGAGGCCAGCAGCGGACCAGTGGCCCGCCGTCGGCGCAAGGGTTCACGGCCACACGTTCGGACGGGGCTGCAGCGCGTTGCGCCGACGGGCGCAACCGGGCCGGACCACGAACGAGCCCCCGACGGAGGGGCCGTTCGTCGGGGGCTCTACGGAAGTCGGCGGTCCCGGGGCAGGATCTGGGTGGGGGATCCCGAGTGTGGAGAGCACCGGGGGCCGCTTCCGTGCCTACCAGTGTGGACGTGCTCGGCCGGCTGGGCGTGCAGCAGACCGGGGGTTCGGTCGTTGTCCTCATCCAGCTCGACCAGGTCGGGTTCCGGTCGCAGCGGCGAGCGACCCCGACCGCCGAGGACCGAACCCATCGCTGCGCCTCGCAGGTCGAGGCTCAGCGGCCGTTGGTCGACCAGTGCCACGCTTCACGGGGGAGGTTGTGCAGCCCGTAGTTGGCGGCGTTCTGCCGCAGCCACTCGAAACCGGCGTTGCCCGAGCAACGGCTGGCCGAACGTGGGAAGCAGATCGTCTGACCGCGGTAGGTGAAGTCGATGGCGAGGCCCTGCTCGTGCATCGAGGAGCCAGGGCGTGCCGTCGGGACCCGGCACGAGGAGGCCGGTGACTCGTAGACGTCGGGGCAGCCGTTGGCGATGCGCAGACGCGCGGTGACCTCCGGCGAGCGGTACCCGTGGCCACCGAGCACGATGCCATCCGCGCGAGCCGCGTTCAGCAGCGCTTCGACCTGCGGGGCGATCGACGCGGCGACGGTGATCCCGCCGACCGTCCGCAGCTGCGGGTTCGGGCCGGAACGGACCGAGACCTGGCCCGCTGCGTTCGCCCGCTCGGCGGCGCGGCGTTCCTGCTCGCGACGTTCCTGCTCGAGTCGCTCGCGCTCACGGCGTTCCCGCTCGCGTCGCTCGCGCTCACGGCGGGCCTTCTCCTCCCGCTCGCGCTCCACCTGCTCCTCGAGCTCGCCGATCCGCTCCTGCGCCTCCTCGTAGGCGACCTCCAACTCCGCCACCAACCGGACGCTCTCGTCGAGCTTCGCGCTCTGCTCGGAGACCAGCTCCTGGACCTGCGCGTGCAGGGCTGCCGCTGCATCGCGCTGCTCCTCGGCCTCGGCCTCACGCGCCTTGAGCTCGGCTTCCTCGTCCAGCGCGCGCTCGGTGAGCGTCTCCACCTTGATCTGCAGCGCACCCGAACGCTCGAGTGCGTCGGAGCGGGCGCCCATGCCGCGGGTCAGGTAGTGGAGGCGGTCTGCGAGCTCATCGCTGTCGTTGCCCAGCAGCTCCAGCGTGCTCATGGTCGGCGATGCGCTCGGGGCCCCGTACTTGTAGGCGTCCCGAGCGAGACCCCCGAGCAGTCCCTGGTTGGTCTCGAGCTCGTCGACGGCTGCAGCCAGCTCGGTCTCGGCCACCCGAGCCCGAGCGCTGGCTTCGGCTGCGGCGGCCTCCGCCTGTGCGTGCAGCTCGAGCGCGGCGTCGAGCCGCTCCTGCTTCGCCTCCAGCCGCGCCTGGAGGGTGTCGAGCTCCGCCTCGACCTCCTGGAGTTCCCGCTCGGCCTCCTCCGTGCGGCTCTCCAGCTCGCGGGCCTCCTCCTTGGCGTCTTCGAGCTCGCTCTCCGATGGCACCGCGAGCGAGATGCCGCCGAGGGAGGCGATCAGCAGGGCGGTGACGGTCAGCACGCCGGCGGCGCGGCGCGCGGGAACGAGTGGCATGGGCAACCTCGGGGTCGGCAGGGCACCCCAGCGCAGACTCGCCTTGCGCGTCGCCGGCCCCGCCCGTCGAACTGACGAGGGGGTTCTATCGTGCTCGGCGAGGTCGTGTCGCACCCCGGCTGTTGGTCGCGCGATAGCTGCTGACGGACGTGCGTCCGGCCACCCCTCAGCGCTCGTCCAGCTCGATGAGCTCCAGTTCGCCAGCACCGTGCCGTGCCCGGATCGCCTTCTTGTCGTACTTGCCGACCGAGGTCTTGGGGACCTCGTCGACGAACGCCCAGCGTTCCGGCACCCACCACCTCGCGACGCGCTCCTCGAGGAACGTCGACAGCTGTGCCGGGGTGAGCGACGCGCCCTCACGCACCACGATGACCGCCAGCGGTCGTTCGTCCCAGCGCTCGTCGGCGACGCCGATCACCGCGGCCTCGACGACGTCGGGATGGGCGATGATGGCGTTCTCCAGGTCCACCGTGGAGATCCACTCGCCACCGGACTTGATGACGTCCTTGGCTCGGTCGACGATCTGCATGAAGCCCTTGGGGTCGATCGTGCCGACGTCGCCGGTCCGCAGCCACCCGTGGTCGAAACGTTCCGGGTCGGCGTCACCGTGGTACCTCGCCGTCACCCACGGCCCCCGGACCTGGACCTCACCGATCGCCTTGCCGTCCCACGGCTGCTCACGGCCGTCGTCACCGACGATGCGCATGTCCATCCCCGCGAACATGCGGCCGGTCTTGGCGCGCCAGTCGAGCTGCTCCTCCCAGGACTCCACCCCCGCGGGTGGCAGCGACAACGCGCCGACGGGGGAGGTCTCGGTCATGCCCCAGCCTTGGACGATCTCGATGCCGTAGCGTCCGTGGAACCGTTCGATCATCGACCGCGGGACGGCAGCTCCGCCGACGGTCACCCGTTCGAGGGACGACAGGTCGAGCTCCCGGGTCTCCCCGAGCGCGAGGACGGCGTTCCACACCGTCGGCACCGCGGCCGAGAAGTTGGGCCGCTCCGCCGCGATGAACTCGGTGAGCGGTTCGGGCTGCAGGTAGCGCGCGGGCTGCAGGATGTCGCTGCCGAAGGTCCAGCACACGTAGATCAGGCCCCACGCGTTCGCATGGAACTGCGGGACGATCACCAGCGCGCGGTCGCCGTCGCCGAGGTGCAGCCCGTTGGCCGCCGCACCGAACGTGTGCGTCCACTGCGAACGATGGCTGTAGACGACCCCCTTGGGGTTGCCGGTCGTCCCGCTCGTGTAGCACATCAGGGCGGCAGCGCGTTCGTCGAGGTCGGGCCAGTCGAACCCCGACGTCTCTGCGGCCAGCAGTTCGTCGTAGCGCAGTACCTCGCGGTCGAGCACCGACGCATCGCCGTCGCCGACGACGATGACGTGCTCGACCCCGCTGAGAGCGTCAGGTGCCTGCGCCAGCACCTCGACCAGGGAGTCGTCCACGATGACGACGCGGTCCCCGCCGTCCCGGATCACGAAGTCCAGCTGGGCGGGGAACAGGCGGATGTTCAGGGTGTGCAGGACCGCGCCCATGCAGGGCACGGCGAGGTAGGCCTCCGCGTGCTCCTGGTGGTTCCAGCAGAAGGTCCCGACGACGTCACCGTGGCCGATACCGAGCCGCTCGAGGGCGCTGGCGAGCCGCGTGATGCGTTCGTAGGTGTCCGCGAAGCTGACGTGACGCGCCGAGTCGCCCTGCCAGGTGATGACCTCGCGATCGGCGTGCACACGTGCGCCGTGGTGCATCAGCTGCGTGACGGTCAGCGGATGGTCCATCATCGTGCTCTGGATCACGGTCAGCTCCTCTCCCGCGCGGGTCTCCCGGCCCTGCGCGTACCCTACGCGGTCGGCCTCGCGCGATGTCAGGGACGCCGTGCCGGCGGCGTCCGACCTCGACACGGCGCGGCTGGTGTCTGCACGCACGATGTGGTCGGTGGTGTTGCCGACATCGTGACGAGCGATGCAGGCGGAACCAGCGCATCGGAGACCGAAGGGAGCAGCGTGTCGGACAGCACGGGCGGAGCCGGACCGGATGCGGTCGCACTGGACCACGCCCTCAGCGGGGAGGGGCCGGCGGTCGTCCTGATCCACGGGATCGCCGAGGACCGCCGGACGTGGGATCCCCTCATCGGTGATCTGGCGGGGACCCACCAGGTGTTGGCTGTCGACCTCCGTGGCCACGGGGCGTCACCGATGGCCGATGCCTACGACCTCGGCTCCATGGCGGCGGACATCGAGGCCCTGGTCGACCGTCTCGGCCTGCAGGCCCCGCTGGTCGTCGGACACTCCCTGGGCGGGACCGTCGCGACGGCCTACGCGGCGAGCTACCCGACGCGTGCGGTCATCAACGTCGACCAGCCCCTGGACCTCGTCGGGTTCCAGGCCCAGGTGCGCGAGGTCGAGTCCGTGCTCAGGAGCGACGGCTTCGCGGTGGTCATCGAGCAGCTGTTCGCCGCGATGCGTGGGCCGTTGCCCGAGCCGGAGGTCGAGCGCGTCGGAGCGATCCGCACCCCACGTCAGGACGTCGTGCTCGGGGTGTGGTCGCCCGTGCTCGAGCTGTCCGCTGAACGGCTCGGTGAGCTCGTGGACGGGGTCGCGAGCGCGGTGACGGCGCCCTACCTCAGCCTCCACGGCATCGACCCGGGGCCTGGGTACGCGGGGTGGCTGGCGGCGCGGCTCCCGCACGCCGAGGTCGAGGTGTGGGCTGATCACGGCCACTACCCCCACCTGGTCGCCCCAGAGCGGTTCCTGCAGCGCTTGCGCGACTTCGACCCTGCCGGCTGACCCCCTGGCCGTTCGGTCGAGCCCTCCCACTCGACCCGGCGTGGCCCCTGGCCGGAGGACCGTGGTGGGCCCGCTGACGCCGCCGACCCTGCGGTTCGGTAGCTCACACAGATCCGGCCCTACCGAGCGGCCGGCAACCTACGGAAGGTTCCGCCATGGGACTCGCTCTGCTGATCCTGCTCCTCGCCCTCCTGCTCGGAGGCGTCGGGTTGTTCGTCGAGGCACTGCGTTGGGTGCTCATCATCGCGGTCGTCCTCCTGATCCTCAGCGTGGTCACGGGTGCCCGTGGACGGGTCTAGCCGGCTGCGATGGGCATGCCGCCGGGTGGCCCATCGTCGTACGAAGGAGTGCGCGGTGAGCGGTGGCGGAGGCCGCGTGGCGGGGCTGGCGGGGCCGGAGCCGTCCTCGGAGGAGGAGACATGAGCAGCCTCAAGGAAGCTCCCTGGATCGCGTCGCAGCTCAAGGGCGTCGTCAAGGAGGTCGCGGGGTCGATGCTCGCTGATGAAGAGCTGGAGCACGAGGGGAAGGTGCTGCAGGCGCAGGCGCAGCAGGCCTCGGATGCAGAGCCGGTCGAGGAGGGCAGAGCAGACGGTGACCCGAGCTAGCCCTGATGCTTCGCGGGCACGCGGGGGCGTGACGGCAAGTGGGGGCGTGACGGCAAGTGCACGGAGAGGCCCTCGTGGATCGGCAGGATGTGGGTGTGAAGACCACGCCGCTGACCCGGAGGGTTTCTCCGGGTGGGTGAGGGATAGCAGCCGGGTCGTGGGCTAGGAGGTGACCGCTGACGCGGCCGGTCTGACCGGCCGGGCGGGGCGCGGGTTGGTGGCTGCCACCGCGAAGGCGATCGGGGCGGACCGAGTGTTGACTGGCCCTGGGCCGGCTAGATCGTGGCCGCGTTCGACCGGCTCCGCGCCCTGTCCATCCCCGCCGACTGACCCGCCTTCACGTCCCTCGCCCGCCGCTTCCTGACGTGCCAGCAGCCCCGCACGACGTCGACGACGTCGTGGCTCATGCTGCCCACACAACCCGAACCACACCATCACCGCCAGCGAACAACCCCACCAGCGCACCAGACGCTCCCGCACCCACACTGGGCGGGA
>CAYVJT010000236.1:2499-5835 GCA_964451855.1 uncultured Actinomycetota bacterium | reverse complement strand
CCAGGTCTCGCTCGGGGCCGGGGAGGTCCGCTGGTTCCACGGCATCGTCCGCATCGGCCGGTCGTCCGGGCCCCTGGCGGAGATCTGGTGGTCCTGACGCCAGTCGGTGGCGTCGATCGCGTCCGCTGCCGCGAGATCGACCGCTGGAGCCCTGCTGTCGTCGATGGGATGCCCGGACCCTACGAGCGCTCCCTTGAAGTCGTCGGGGGTCGCGAAGGGTCGCTCCTCGGCGAGCGCTGCCACAGCCCCTGAGACCAGCGCCGCGGACATCGAGGTGCCGCTCCCGCGGAAGTGGTCGTCACCGACCCGGCCGTCGGGGAACGAGGTGTCGATGTGCGAGTCAGGGACACGCAGCGAGATCGTGCTCACCCCGGGGGCCAGGACGTCGGGGCGGTGGTACCGCGTCACGCGACCGCGACTCGACCACTCCGCCAGGGTGTCGTCGTCGAGGGCAGGCGTGCCCTGAGGGTCGGATGAGCCCACGCTGATGATCCAGGGATCCCGTCCTGGCGAGGTGACACGGTCGGTCCCCTCGTTCCCCGCGGCTGCGACCACCGTGATGCCGGATGCCCATGCAGCTTGCACGGCGGCTGAGAGCGGGTCCGCCTGTGGAGCCATGGGGAGCGAGACCGCGACGGACAGGTTGAGCACCCGGATGTTGTGCTCGTCCTGGTTGACGACCACCCAGCCGATCGCCTCGATCAGCGTCGAGAGGCTCGTGGAACCGTCCGCACCGGCGACCTTCACCGAGATGATGTCTGCGCCCGGAGCGACCCCGTAGACGGGGTCACCGGTCGACGTCTCGGAGCCGTTGGCAGCGATCAACCCGGCCATGAAGGTCCCGTGGCCGTAGCGGTCGATCCCATCGTCCTCATCGCTGTAGTCGGGACCACGGAACACCCGTCCCTCGAGCCCCGCCACGTCCGCCACACCGGTGTCGATCAGCGCGACGCCGACGCCTGTCCCGGTCGTGGACGACCAGCGCTCGGGTGGGTTGAGCGCCTGCAGCTGCAGGTCACCCGCCGGAGGTGCGTCGAGGTCGGTCGACGCGAAGGAGACCTCCGCGTCGGGGGCGACCGTGACGTCAGGAAGGTTCGAGAGCTGAGCAGCAGCGTCGGAGGACATCGTCGCAGCGACGCCACCGATCAGGGGCAGCTTACGCTCGACGTCGCCGCCTCGATCGGCGACCAGGGCTGCCGCGGTGTCCGCATCCGCCGCCGTGACCACGACGGAGTGCGCGACCGGCGGATCGCCAGCCGACGCCGCCCCGATGCTCGTCAACAGCAGCGCCGCCAGGGCGACAGGAACGAGGAGCAACCTCGGCAGGGTGTGGGTCATCGTGCTTGCCTCCTTCGGCGTTCGTCGTGGACGAACGGCGACCTTGGGGAGCTGCGTTGAGGACAGGCATCCCTCGCCACTTGTGACGATCCCGAGTTCCCCGGGGCGCTACCTGCGACATCGGCCGAGTTAATCACGGTCTGTAGTCATCGATGACCCTGAGTGATGAGGTTTCACGGCTTCTTCACACCACGTGGACCGGCGGGTGCCCTCCCTCCCCACCGGCGTTCGACACCCCATCGGCGAGGCAGGTGGGCGCTCGAGCGTCGATCGATGATGCGCGGACGCTGATGGACGTGGCAGGATCGTGGTCCCGACCGGTCCGAGATCGCGGTTGGTCCAGGTCCGATCCGCGGCCGACGCAACTGAAGGTGTCCCGGTGAGCGAGATGCTGCGTGACGCGGTCGACGGCTTCATCTCGACCGTCGGTCAGGATGTCGCAGCCATCGCCACGGCGCGCGGACTGGACACGGAGGGGGTCCGGCGCGACGTCGAGGCTGAGGCCAGCGAACTCGTCGCCGCCTTCATCGACGCGGACACCCACCACAGCGACGACGCCCTGTCCGCCTACATCGAGGTGATCGGCGCCAGGATGCGAAGCCGGCTGGCCCGGGCGACACCGGAGGGGTTGCGCCAGGCCCGGTTGTTCGCCGGGAAGCGGGCCTTGCTGGGTCGTGTCACACCGCTGTTCGAGCTCCTGCTGATCACCGACCGGGCCGACCCGAAGGACCGCGCATGGCGGTACCTCAAGGCGATGACCAAGCTCGGTCAGGCGGTCGCGGCGATCGACCTCCATGCCAACCGTGCCGAGCTGGACGCGCTCAACCGACATCGGGCCGCTCTGCTCAACGCGATGCATGACGCGGGCGTCCCAACGCCGCACGCTCGACAGCCTGATGGTGGTTTCTTCGCGGGGACGTCCGCAGGTCCTGCGCGGGGGGTGGTGTCCGAGGATGCATCCAGCGCCGCACCGAGGTTGTCGGCGACCGCCGAACTGCTGGCCCTCCAGCACGAGGAGCCCTCTGTCGCCGCGACCACCGATGCGCAGCGACCAGCACCGCCCCCACCTCCCCCGGCACCGCCCCCACCTCGCCCGGCACAGCCGCCATCGCAACCCGCATCACCGGAACGGGACCCGGACACCGACGATCCACCACCTCGCGAGCTGGAGGACGTCCTGGCCGAGTTGGAGGCGCTGATCGGGCTCCAGCCCGTCAAGGTGGAGGTCGAGCTCGTCACCAACCTGCTGGTGGTCCAGCGCATGCGCGAGGAGCGCGGGCTGGCGACCGTCCCGGCATCCCGCCACCTCGTCTTCACCGGCAACCCCGGCACCGGCAAGACCACGGTCGCGCGGCTCGTGGCGGAGATCTACCACAGCCTCGGGCTGCTCGAACGCGGCCACCTCGTCGAGACCGACCGCTCCGGGCTGGTCGCGGGCTACGTCGGCCAGACCGCCGAGCGCACCCGCGAGATCGTGGAGTCAGCGTTGGGCGGGGTACTCCTGATCGACGAGGCCTACGCCCTGTCGCGCGGCAAGGAGCGTGACTACGGACGGGAGGCCATCGACACGCTCGTCAAGCTCATGGAGGACCACCGCCAGCGGTTCGTCGTGATCGTGACCGGTTACCCCGACGAGATGACCACCTTCGTTGACAGCAACCCTGGGCTCCGGTCGCGTTTCCCCAGGACGATCCACTTCCCCGACTTCAACGACGAGGAGTTGATCGCCATCGCTCATCACACCGCCGGAACCGCGGGCTACCGCTTCGACGATGCAGCGATCGCCGTGCTGCACGAGCACCTCGACCGGAGCCCACGCGATCGGGGGTTCGGCAACGCCCGGCTGGTCCGCAACATCTTCGAGGCAGCCGTCGCCCAACACGCCACGCGCCTGGTCAACGACCCCGACCCCTGTGACGAGGCGCTCTCCCTGATCACGGAGGCCGACGTGCGAGCCGCGGTCTGACGGGACGCTCGAGCACGGCCACGTGGCGACGG
>CAYVJT010000236.1:0-2399 GCA_964451855.1 uncultured Actinomycetota bacterium | reverse complement strand
GACGGTCGAGGGCCATAAGGTCCGAGGACAGCAGCGGCACCCACACGACCCGGCAGCTTGGGGCCACCCGCGCACGACCGGGCCCGAGCATGAGCGCGCGAGCTCGGACGAGCAGGCAGGCCCACCGGAGGACGAGGAGCGACGAGGCACACATGAGCAGGACACCGGCATCGCGGGGCACGGGAGACGATCGTGGCGAACGCCGCTCCCGGCGCCGAGGTCGCGTCGCTCCGCGTCCGGAACGCAGCAAGGACCTCAGCCGCCAGCTCGCCGCCCAGCCGTTGATCCGCCGGCTGCGCGGCTACCTCGTCAGGACCCCGGGAGTCATGCTCGGCCTCGCGGCGGTGGTCGGCCTCGTCACCGGCCTCCTCGCCGTCGCGCTGATCGAACTGGTCCGCTGGGTCCAGCAGCTGACCTACGGCACCGCCCCGGGACCGCTGACGATCGTTGCGGTCACGACGCTCGGTGGGCTGCTGGTGGGGTTGTTCGTCACCTACGTCGTTCCGGAGGCGCGCGGCGGTGGGGTCACGCAGGTGATGGAGAGCATCGCACTGCACAGCGGGCGTATGCGCCCCCGGGTGGCGCCGGGGAAGATCGTGGCGTCAGGCCTGTCGATCGGCGTCGGTGCGAGCGGCGGACGCGAGGCGCCGATCGTGCAGGTCGGTGGCGCCCTCGGATCGCTGTTCGGCCGCATGGCTGCGCTCCCCGAGGAACGCAAGCGGGAGCTGATCGCCGCAGGTGCGGCCGCAGGCATCGCGGCATCGTTCAACGCCCCGATCGGTGGCATGCTCTTCGCGATCGAGGTGATCCTGGGTGGCTTCCGGATGCGCTACCTGCAGGTGATCGTCGTCGCCTCGGTCGTGGCCTCGGTGACCGCCCGGGAGCTCGTCGGCGAGGGCCTGATCTACGAGCCCCCGCCGTACCGGCTCGGCTCCCCGACCGAGCTGCTGCTGTACGCCGCGTTGGGTGTCGCTGCCGCAGGGGTCGGCTGGGCGCTCGCGCGTGGCGAGCATCTCGCCACGCAGCTGTTCGAACGGATCAAGGTCTGGTCACCGCTGCGGACCGCACTCGGTGGCCTCGCGGTCGGCATGCTCGCGCTGCTGGTCCCGGAGATCCTGGGGACCGGGGACGACCTGCCGCCTGTCGAAGGGGCGGTCCACGAGCCGATCGCACGACTCCTGGATGGGGGGTTCGCCGCGGAGTTCGGCCTGGCAGGACTCGCTGCCGCCGGCTTCCTCCTGCTCATCCTCGTGCTCAAGCTCGTCGCGACCTGCGTCTCGATCGGCTCCGGGTTCGCCGTCGGCTCGTTCGGCCCGGCGTTCTTCCTCGGCGCGGCGTTGGGCGGCGCGGTCGGGCATTCGGCAACCGCGCTGTTCCCCGGGATCACGGTGCAGCCGGGTGCGCTCGCGTTGGCGGGGATGGCGGCCGTGCTGGGCGCTGCTGCCCGCGCTCCTCTGACGGGGATCATCATCGCCTTCGAACTCACCGGGGACTACGGCATGGTCCTGCCGCTGATGCTGGCCGCCGGGATCGCCACCTTCACGGCGGACCGACTCGACCGCGACTCGATCTACACCCTGCCGCTCCGGCACCGCGGCATCGTCTACAGCGAGCCCGAGGACATCGACATCATGCAGTCGGTGCAGGTCCGCGAGATCATGACACGCTCACCCGAGACGGTGCCAGCGGACGAGACCCTGGACCAGCTCCAGCACCGCTTCAGCCGTTCAGGACCGCACGGGTTCGCCGTCGTCGCTGCCGACGATGACCGCCGACTGGTAGGTGTCGTGACGGTCTCGGACCTCGCTCGCGCGCTCGAACTCGCCGCCGAGCAGGACGACACGGCCCGTGTCGAGCCGACCGCGGGCGACATCTGCACGCGCCATCCCCTGACGATCACCCCTGAGGACCCGGTGTTCCGGGCCGTCCAACGCATGGCCTCGATCGACGTGGGACGTCTGCCCGTCGTCAGCGCAGAGGACCACCGCAGACTCGTCGGGATGGTGCGCCGAGCCGACATCGTGACCGCCTACCAGCGCGCGCTGCGCCGGACCGTGGCGTCGCAGCAACGTGCGGCCGGCGGCCCGCTGCGCGACCTGGTGGGCACACGGTCGCTCGAGCTGGCCGTCGACGCCCGGTCGGAGGTCGCCGGCAGACCCATCCGCGACGTCGCGTGGCCACCAAGGACGATCGTCGCGAGCATCCGACGTGACGCCGAGGTCCTGACCCCTTCGGGGGACACGGAGATCCTCGCCGGGGACATCCTGCTCGTCATCACGGGGAGCGACCAGACGGAACGCCTGCGTGCGCTGCTGACCGCCGAGGAGCAGCCCGGGAAGCCCTAGCGCCGCTGTTTCACGGGTTGGTCGTGCCGGGGCGTGGCTAGTGATGGGCGGGAT
>CAYVJT010000235.1:0-5840 GCA_964451855.1 uncultured Actinomycetota bacterium | reverse complement strand
GGAGGGGCTCAGCCCTACGAGGCGGCCGACGTGGCCGTTCGAACGACTCGGGTCCTCCTCGAGCAGGCGACGTGCGGCCGTCTGCTTCTCTTCCATGGTGAGCGGCAGGCCGTGCCGCGCGTTGAGACGCGCTGCTGCCGCCAGGGCTTCGCCGGGACCAAGCTGTACCAGCCGAGCATCGACATGTGCGCGGCCGCGACGACGGGCGGCCTCGATCCGATGTTTGCCGTCGATGACCGCGCCCGTTGCCTCGTCCACGATCACAGGTGGCAAGTCGTCGAGAACCTCCGCCAAACGCGTGACGTGGGCATCGTCGAGCTCACGCAGGTCGGGGCCGTCGCACAGCGTGTCGATGGCGAGAGTGCAGATGAGAGGTGTGCTGTAGGTGTCCATGCTCGCGACAGTGCCGCCAGGCTCCCCGCGCGCAGTCGGACGGCATCTCCCTGTTTAGGGCGAGCCGCAGTTGGGTGGCCAGCACGCGTCCGACCTGGCGAAGGCGGTGATGCACAGCGCCGCAGCTCGGTGCAGTAGGTCTCGGAGCGCCTCGAAGGCGGCGCGTGGTCTGGGTTCGTTGGGTGACGTGCCGGTGGTTGCGCGCAGCCGTGGGGGCCTGACCGTCTGGGCCGCAGGGGATCACCCTGTCCAGAGCGCCACCTACGTGTGGCCAGACGCAAGGAGACTGTCATGACCGCTGAGCTACTGCGAGACGCCCTGAAGAAGTTCGAGGACCACGAGACCGTCCCCCTGGGCTTCGTGCTGTGGTTCTTCTCGTCCGATGTCCTGTCGCATGTCGAGAGCGCCTTGTCGGAGTGGGCTTCGATGACGGAGATGTTCGGTCGTGACTTTCATCCAGAGGTCGACGAGTTCCTCACCTGCCTGCGCGACGCGCTGTAGGGCAGCGCGGATGATCACGTTGGGTGCCGCAGCGGCTCAGGACTCAGGTCGGGGCCGTTGCGGCGCTCAGCGGTGGACCGTCCCACACCGATACGGGGCGCTCCGCCGCACCTGATCAGTCGGGTGGGAGCTTCGATGAGCCGACCCGGGGCGTTGCAGACGAGCATCGTCTCGGGTCGCTGAGCACCGCGCCTGGGACGTTCACCGTCGGGACAGCCCAGGTGGTCGCCAGCCATGCGAGGTGTTGCTTCGCGCCAGGATCCGGCCTTCTTTCGCGGCCCGCTGCAGGGCGCTTCTTGTTACACCTGGCGTTGGTTGGTGGTTGCTCTCAACGATGGTGCTGCCGGGCATGCGGTGCTCCACGGCCGGTAGTTGGCGCTCCTGTTGAGGTGGCTCACGTCCGGTGGCGGGCCGCCCAGGCGTCGAGGTCGGGGATGGTCCAACGGCGTCGGAGGTTGCCGTCTCGGTGGACGGGTAGCTCTCCGGCTTCGGTTGCGGCGATGAGTTGGGCGGAGGTGACCTCGGCGTGGGCGGTGGCTCGTGCGAGCGGGAGTGCCAAGGGCCCGTAAGCGTCGAGATCGAGTGCCTGGATCGTGCGGTGGGCAGCAGTGGCGTCGTAGACGGCGCCGATCTTCTCACCTGCCCGTTTCTGACGTTGCGGGACGATTCCTGCGATGCGCAGGGTCCTCTCGATGACGAATCGACTCAGCCCGTAGATGTCGACGAGTTCGGCGGTTGTGACCCCGGAGGGCGGGTTGACCGCTTGGACGGACGGAAGCTCAGCCGGGACGGTGAGCTGTTGCTCGCGGATCGAGCCTTGGGTGCCGTACGGCCCGGTGACAAGGTGCCGGTAGTCCTCGGGGAACTGCACGTCCTCGAATCCCGGGATCGGGAGCCGCAGACAGGTGTCGCAGAGCACACCACCGGTGTTTCCTGGGTGGGGGTTGGTCTCGGGCAGGAACACGACGATCGACGCCCAGCCGGACTCGGCCCGGCACGTGGTGTGGGGGCAGGGGTGGAGCCCGATGATGCCGGGCGAGATCCAGCGGAAGAAGGCTGGCCTGCGGATGTGTCCGCTGGGGCGGTTGCCGTCGGGTCTGCCAGCACTGGCGGGGTTGACCATGCGGCGGATCCGCACGATCGGGATGCCGGTCTTGTCGACGAGCTCGTTGATCTCCACCCCTGTCTCGGGGTGCGCGTTCAGGCAGGCAGCGACGATCATGACCTCGGTGACATCCGTCGGGCATGCCGCCCGTGACCAGCTCCCGCTGCTGTAGCGGCGGATCATCCACTGCTCGTAGCCGTCTCCCCAGGTCAGCTGCGTGGTCCGGATCCCGGTGCGGGCTGCGAGCACGGCTCGGCCGGCGACGGTGTGTGGGTGGTCGAGCAGAGCAGCCTTGAGCCGACTGGCGATGTTGAGTCGCCCGAGGGCTGGGAACAGGCGGGTGTGCACGACCGCGCTGCGCGTGGTTGTGCGGTGCAGGCTGGTGATGGCCGTGTCGATGTCGGTGCCGCTGAGCACACTGTGTAGGAGCTCGTCGTCCTCTCGTGGCCCCCATCCGCCGCCGTCGGAGGTGTCCTTGACCTGTCCGCAGAGCGGAAGTTCGACCTGCTTGTCGTCGATGGTGTCGATGAGGGCTGTGCAGGACCAGCCCACGTATCCGTTGACGGGTGGGGTGAACCGCCAGTCGACGAAGATGCGGTCGCAGACGTGTCGGATGGGGAGCAGGGGTTTCTCGTCGATGACGGCTGGATGCTTGCGGTTGGGCTGTGCCAGCTTGTGGAGCAGTGCTGCGAAGTGCGAGAGCCATCGTTCGTCGAGGAAGACCTCACGGACCTCGTCCGCTTCCGTGGCGAGTTCGGCCAACTGCCTGTCGAAGTCGTGGATGATGCCGGCCTGTTCTTCGGCTTGGCGGCGGAGACCTCGAGCCTTCTGCTCGGCCTTGTCCGAGCCTTCGCCGTCCTCTCGGAGTAGCCGGCGGCCGGCGAGCAGATCGAACCCGTCCGCATCCTCGAGCAGGTCGTCGCGTGCACTGCTGGCCGCGTCGCGCTGATGTTCGAGCTGGCGTCGGCGTACCTCGGCCGCGTTGCTGGCGTGGTCGCGAGGCAGTGGAAGCACCAGTTCGATGTCTCCATCGAAGGCTCGAGCTGCCTGCTCGACGAAGCTGTTGGCAACCGACTCGAGAAGCCGCCGCTCGGAGATGTAGCCGCGGCGCCAGGCGGTGACGTCCTCGTTGTCCGCCAGGTACCGACGTGTACCGTCTTTCGCTCGAACGCTTCGGACCTCACCGAGCGACCATCCACCGCTTCTGTTGGCAGGCCGAACCCACAGCGAGCGTGCCCTGGCCGTTGGCGGCCCTTCGGGTCGCACCCGGACCACCATCTCGACATCGCCTTCGCACAACGGGTGGTCGGCTACCGCGGGGAGGACGGTCGGCATCTCACCCGCCTGGCCCTTGCGGCCCCCGACGTTGGTTGGGTTGGTGAGCCGGTCGATGATCTTGTCGTAGACCTCGTCCTCGATCCCGAGACCGGTCCACGGCACGGGTGCCCCCGACCCGTCGAGGACCGGTGCGTCGATGACCTCGATGTCGAGGGTGACCTCGGACTCGGTCGTGCTGACCGGCGTCTCGGTCAGCCCGAGCACCCGCGACGGATCCGGGAAGGTCCCGATGGGGACGCGGACGGTTCGGCTCTCCAGGCGGGTGGTGTGTGCTGGGGGAAAGCCGATCAGGCGTGGGACCATGACGTAGCCGTGGTCGGTCTCCGAGTCCCGCAGGACGGGATGCTGGTGCTGCCCGTAGGTGGTCGGGCTGGGGACCACCGTCACCGGGACGCGGTGGGTCACCCGTTCGATGCCAAGTCTGGCAGCATCGAGGTAGATCAGGCGCTGCTGGTTGGCGCGGGCGATCGCGTCGCTGTTCGGCCCGTCTGTGGGCACTGGATCGAGTCGGCGCGGTTCGCCGTACAGGTACAGCAGGTTCGCGGTTCGTCGTCGGGCCGCCGCCCACGGCAGCCGGTCCATCGTCGAGTCGCGCTTCCCGACGGTCTTGCCGGGTCTGGTGGTGGGGATCCGGTGGGCGATCCCGAGGACGGCCATCTCGGCGTGGCTGGCCCCGGCGGCCTCGGCCCGGAGCCAGGCGCGCACGGCCGGAACGACCTCGACATCCCAGTCTGCGAGCAGTGACCCTCGACCGCCGGCGATCCCTCCTGCACGTGCGCGGCCATCGATCATGTCCGGATCGGCTCGGTGGCGGCGCCAGACCGGCATCACGTTCTCGGCCATCGGTGTCCGCTCGGGGTAGGAGAGGTGGTCGACGATCCCCTCGTTGGTCCGGCCGGTCGAGTCGGCACCCTTGCTCTCCGCGTCGTGGGCACGGAAGGCGTTGATCAACACGGCGAACCGGTCGGTGGCCTGCGCGTCGTTGCCCAGCCACCATCCGACGTGGAGCTGGGTGAACCAGGAGAACATCCGGGTGGCCTCGACCGCGAACCGTCCGAGCCGGGTGAAGTCCGAGGAGAACCGCAACGACAGGTCCGTCTCGCGCCAGGCGATGCCGAGCTCAGCCTGGTGGTAGCGCACCGCCTTGAGCAGCTGGCAGAGGGTCTCGGTGTAGATGTTGGTGGGTTCACCGCGGCGGTCGTAGATCGCCCCGGCGATCGACCCTGAGTAGGCCACCCGGAGCACCGCGATGTCGCCACGGATCAGCAGGTAGCCGATCAGCTCCGAGGCTGGTGGTGGGCTGGTGCCGTCCGCGATGTCGGTCAGGTCGATGATGTCCCCGACCGTGATCGGCACCACGCGATGCGCAGCACGGCCTTGCGGGGTGTCGAACACCTCGTCTCCCAGGGCGATGACCTGCTCGATCGCCTGGTTCTGGCGGAAGTTCTCCAACGTTCTGGCCAGTTGCTCGGCTGCGCTGGCGATGTCGCCTTGCTTCGACCAGCGCGAGATGAAGATCGCCCGGATCTTGGCGATCTCCTCATCGGTGAACCCGTGCCTGCGCAGCAGGTTCATGAGCGCTCGGATCAGACCGATGCGTCCGATGAACGGTGACGTCGCAGGTCGGGGGCGGATGGTTCGTCGGCTCATGTCCTACTCCTTGGTGGAGAGCAGGACCGTGCGGGCCTCGCCAGTCCGCGCAACCAACTGCAGGCACCGGATGTGGGTGGCGTACCGAACCCGGAAGCCGCCGGTACGCCCGCCACACGCCACCCACACCGCATCACTCTGGCGACGATGAAGCAGCCACCCGCACCGAACGAGGGGCCGGCGCACAGGCGACGGTGACGTCCGCCGGCGTGAGGACCGCGGCAAGCTCGGCGATCGTGGCCCGAGCCACGAGCTGCGCTACCTGGTCTGCGAACGGGGTCGAAAGAAGCGGTGAGGTGTCCATGCCACAGACCGTCCCGGCACGACCCGAGATGACAAGGTGCCACGCCACCCCGCGGGCGCAGCTGAAACATTCCGGAGCTCTCGCGGCCCACCCGTCGATCCTCCCACGGTGTCTCACCGTCGGCGAGCGCCCCGCCCCGGAACTGAACCGGATCGGCGAGGGCCACGATCCACGACCGTGCATGTCCCAACGCCACAGGATCCTCGGGTCGTTCACCTACCAAGGAGATGCTGTGACAGCCCACCCCCACAACAACGGCGACGACTTCCTCGACCTCGTCCCCGACGACGAGCTGACGTCGTGGCTCGAACCGGTCCCGCCGGCCTGCCCTGCCTTCTGCGATGCGTTGGACCAGGCTCTCAACCGGCTGTGGCAGACAGTTTCGATCTCACTTCTGGTCGAGCAGCTGCAAACCCTCGAGGGAACACTGCCACCGGCTGTGCAGGCGGTCGTCGACCAGTTGGCAGCGGGGGCGCGGCAGCTGGACCGCTCCTTGATCGAGCTCGAAGCGCTGTACGGCTACCTCACCGACCCGGGGCCTGGCGTCGC
>CAYVJT010000234.1:0-5842 GCA_964451855.1 uncultured Actinomycetota bacterium | reverse complement strand
CTCACCGACGACGAGTGTCGCCAGTACCTCGACGTCGAGCGCTGCCCCGAGCGCTGACGCTCCCCGTAGCGCCCTCCACCCTGTCCCTGGCCGCCCCGGCCTTACGCTCGTTCCCTGCGCACCTCAAGCGGCTTCCAAGCCCTCGGCCCGCGGATCCCAGCCGACCTGCAGCACCTCCCAAGGGCGGTGTCGGAGGGTCGGTCATGGCCGAGAACGAGGCTGTAGATGGGCGGAGCAACCGCCACGCAGCTGAGCTCGTGACCGGGGAAGGTGAGAGCGATGAACCCAATCATGAGTCCGAGGTTCGTGGACCAGTACGCCCACGATCGTGCCGACCACCTGATGAGCGCAGCCCAGGACCACCGACGGGCACGCGTGGCCCGCGACCGCAGGCTACGGACGAAGCGTGAGGCTCGCGCAGCCGATCGATGGGAACCCGCAGCGCAGGCCGAGAGCGCTCGGGCGGGCTGGTCGCTGCGGTGGCTCGCTCGCCTGCCGCTGGCCCTGCGACGCGCGTGACGATCCGCATGGGGCCAGGTGCCCAGGTGCCCGGGGAGCGAGCGCTGCTCCGAGGTGCGGGACGCTTGGAGCGACCTCCAAGCGTCCTCCCAGCCGTCGGATCCACCGTCGCACCGTCGGGTCCAACGACCCGGCGCAGCGGGCATCGTGGCCCGCACACCGACGAGAGGGAGGCAGACCATGACCCGCATCCGCAGGACGATCGTCCTCGGGCTCACGCTCGCCTTGGCGCTCATCACCGCCGCACCGGCGCACGCGGCCCCGCCGCGTATGGAGACGACGCACGTCGAGTGGCACATGCAGGCACAGATGCTGGACGGCAAGCCGGCCGGCGCGATCGAGGGCGCCTCGGCCCGGCTGGTCGCCACCGACTCCGGCGCCTCGGTGGTCCTACGGACGCACGGCCTGGAGCCGGGGCACGCGTACACCCTGTGGTACGTCGTCATCAACAACCCGGGAGCCTGCGCGAGCGCCCCCTGTACCGGCGCTGACCTGCTCCTCAACCCGGAGGTCGATGCGCAGGTGACCTTCGGGGCCGGGACCGTGACCGGGAACAGCGGCCGAGCCACCTTCGCCGCCCACATGCCCGTCGGCTCCGTCGACGGTTGGCTCGCGGACCGGACCTTCCACAACCCGCGAGGTGCCGAGTACCACTTCGTGATCAACGACCACGGCCCGATGCTGGCCGCCCACATGCCAGGCATGATCCACACCTACCGTGGCGGCTGCAGCGACGACAGCCCCTTCCCACCGATCTTCCCGGATACGGCGCTCGCGGACGGCGAGCCGGGACCGAACCGCTGCCTGCTCACCCAGGTGGCCATCTTCGAGCCGTAGGCCACGCCGGAGGGCCCGGAGTCCGACCCGCGCCGGCACCTCCCCCGACGGCGCCGCGGCGCACGTTCAGGGGAGGTGCCGACCGGTACCAGCCATCCTCCCTGCGGTCGAAGGAGGTTGAAGGAGGGCTGCTTCCCAGAGGAACGATCTGAGAGGTCGTCCCGTCTCCGGCAGGAGCCCCTGCTGCCACCGAGTGGGCCGCCAAGCACACCGATGGCCTCGTCAACCGGTTCGAGATGCTCGGCAGGGGAGCCATCGAGCGGGCCGGCGGCTGCCACCTCTGCCCTCAGCCGGACGGGTCTACCTGGCGACAGAGCCCGTTCCAGCCGGCGTCGGATCCGGCGAACCGGTTTCGAGATAGCTCTTGTCGTAGACCCATTCGATGCGTCGCAGTTCGCGTTCGGCTGCTCGTTCACCGAAGGCTTCTCGGACCGCGCTCAGGTAGACGCTCCGCCATGGTTCGTCGTGGCCGTGCTCGATGCCCACGACGGCGTGCGCGAACTCGTGCAGCAGGGTCCGTTCCGGGTGGGCGACGTTGGAACCGATCACGATCGTCTCGCCGTCGGTGCGACCGCCCACGAACCCGTCCGCCTCGACGCGGTCTACGAAGCGGACCTCGAACTCGGAGTTCGCGACCGGCACGTCGTGTTCTCGCGCAGCATCGACCACGAGCGTTGCGAGCCGGACCACCTCGGCCGTGACGTCGCCGGTCAGGACGAGCGTCTCCATCTCACCTTGCTGACCGGACATGGTTCGCGTTGAGGAGGCGAGCGCCGCTGCTGTCAGGCACGTGCCGAGCAGGACGATGAGGCCGACGCTGGCTGAGCGGAGTCTGTGGTGTCCCATGGCCGGTCACGCTGGACACGGCCGGTGAGCATGCGGTCAGTGATCGCTGAGTGGCCGATGATTGCGCTGGTCCCGCCTCCCCCTACCAGGGAGGGGTGGGGTCACTACGCTGGCCGCGGATGCAGGTGGGGAGTCGCAACATGGCGGTCGAGGTCCGGTTCATGGGCGGGCTCGAGGTCCGCGTCGACGGCGAGGTCGTCTCGCTAGGCGGACCTCAGGCCCAGGTCGTGTTCGCGCTGCTGGCGAGCGAGGCAGGCGTGACCATGTCGGCTGCACGGTTGATCGACGAGCTCTGGCCGACGGACCCGCCACGCGATGCGAGAGGCACGATCCAGACGAACATCGCGACGATCCGTCGCGGGCTCGGGGCCGCGCGGGATCGCTTGCGCACCGACAACCGCGGCGACGTCCTCGACCTGGCCTCGGACGAGCTCGACGCCAACCGGTTCGCGTCGCTGGCTGGCGAGGGACACGGGCTCGTGGCGTCCGACGCCACCGCCGCACGGGAACGGCTCGAAGCTGCTCTGGCGCTGTGGCGCGGTGACCCTCTCATGGGGCTGGCGGAGCGGGCCTCCCGCCTCGATGCCGAGGCCACGCGGCTGCGCGAGGTGCGGCTGGGGGCCGTGGAGGACCTCGCCGAGGTCCGGCTCCGTCTCGGTGAGGGCGCGGCCGTGGTCGCCGATCTCGAGCCGCTGGTCGCCGACGAACCGTTCCGCGAACGGACCCTGGGGTTGCTGCTCCGGGCCTTGGCCGCCGCGGGTCGGCAGCCGGAGGCGATCGCCCGGTACGACGCCCACAGGCGGCGACTCGTCGAGGAGCTCGGGGTCGATCCGTCGACCGAGCTGCAGCGCGTCCATCTCGACCTCGTGGGCGCGCCCTCGCAGGCGTCGGGGGACGGTGATGGGGCATCGCGCGACAACACCGGGAGCCCCAGGGCGGGCCGCCTGCCATCCTTCATCACCCGCTTCTTCGGCCGCGAGGACGACCTCGACACCCTCGCCGAACTCCTCCGACAGGAGCGGCTCGTCACCATCACCGGGGTCGGCGGTGGGGGCAAGACCCGACTGGCTGTCGAGGTGGCACGGCACGTCATCGGGGCCTTCCCGGATGGGGTGCACTTCGTCGATCTCGCCCCGATCCGTGACGGGGAGCTCGTGTCTCGCGCGGTTGCGGACGCCATCGGGGTGACGGTTGTCGCCCATGGCGCGTCGGTGCATGAACAGACCGTTCGGGCGATAGGCGATCGGCGGGTGCTCGTGGTTCTGGACAACTGCGAGCACCTGCTCAACGCGAGCGCGGACCACACCATGAGGCTGCTTGAGGACTGCCCGCATCTCGCCGTGCTCGCGACGAGCCGTGAACCGCTGAGCGTCGAGGGCGAGCGCCGGTGGCGTCTCGATCCGCTCGCGCTACCAGGGGACGACACACCCGACGACGCGGCCTCGATGCGGCTGCTCGTGGACCGCGCCCAGGCCATCTGTCGGGACTTCAGCGTCACCGACGGGAACCGGGCGGCGCTGGTCGCGATCTGCCGGCAGCTCGACGGCCTGCCCCTCGCCCTCGAGCTGATCGCGCCGAGGCTCGAACACCTCTCCCCGACCGATGTGGCGGACCACCTGGCCGACCATCCGGCGGCAATGGTCCGCGGACAGCGGCGCGTCCCCCGACACGAGAAGCTCGAGGCCACCATCGGCTGGAGCTACGACCTGTTGTCCGAGCCTGAGCAGGAACTGCTCCGCCGCCTGTCGGTGTTCGTCGGCGGCGCCACCCTGGACGCGGTCAGTGCAGTCACTGCGATCGTCAGCGGGACGCTCACCGACGACCTCGAGGTGCTCGAGCTCCTCGCATCGCTGGTCCGGCGCTCGCTCGTGACCGTCACCGAGGCGGACGGGACCAGTCGCTACGGCATGTTGGAGACGGTCCGTGCGTTCGCGTCGGAACGCCTGCGCGAAGCTGGTGAGGAGGAGGCCGCCAGGCTCGCGCACCGCGACCACTACGTCAGCGTCCTCGAAGCGTTCCCGTGGGATCAACGGGTCTTCAGCTTCCACCACGCTGCGCCACGGCTGGAGGTCGAGTTCGGCAACCTGCGGTCGGCCTTCCAGACCTCGCTCGAGCACGGCGAGCGCGACATCGCTGCCCGGCTCGCCGTCGGAGCCCCCGCGCTCATCATGTCCAACCAGCGCTGGGACGAGCTGGACCGCTGGCTCACCGAGCTCTGGGGCGTCCCACCGGCTGGGCTGGCTCTGCCGGATCGCGTTCGTCGAGCGGTCCATCCCGAACACCTCGTTCACCACTTCTGGATGGAGGTATGGCGCCTCCCGTGGTCGCCCGACGAGCTCCGAGAGACGGCGTCGGTCCTTCGCTCCGCCGTCGGGGAGCTGTCAACCTCCAGCCCCGCACGGATCTTCACCGAGCACGTCGTCGGGCTCGTGGAGATGTCGTTGGGCGGTGGCGAGCTCGACGACGAGCTCGGGCACCTCCACCGGCGGGCAGAGGAGGCCGGCCGAGCGGACGCGCCGCTTCTCCGCGCGGTCGTGCTCGAGGACGCGGCGCTGGCGCAGGCACTCGCGGGTCGTTACGAGGACGCGGTCTCGACCTTGCGGTCGGTCCCCGTGTTCGAGGTCGCGGTGCACTACGACAAGCCGCTGGTGACACTGGCCGCCGTGCAGCATCTCGCGGGCGACCACGATGGCGCGATCAGCACGGTGCACCGCAACCTCGAGGCCGTGCATCCGGGGGCCCGTTCGCTGATCCTCCTCTTCCTCGCCGTCGCGGTGGCAGGTGCCGGTGATCGGGACCTCGCCCGCGACCTGCTGCGGCGCGCCCGCGAGGAGCATGACCTCCTTGCCTGGCGGCACCCTCGCAGCATCAACGATGTCGTCGTCGCTCTCGGTGCTTGTGCCGTCCTGGAGGGGCGGAGGGACGTCGCGGCGAGGCTGCTCGCCGCTGCGGGTTCGCCGGCGGGCGGCTTCAAGCCGCTCACCGCGATCCACCGCCACTACACCGAGGTGGCAGGTCCCCCGGACCCGAAGGACGAGATCCCACAGCCGTCGGACCCCGCGGCTCTCGAGGCACTTGTGGACGCCGAGCTGCTGCGGTGGGCCCGGGAGCCCGCCCCTATCAGCACGGCGTCCGACGCCTCGGTGTCGGCTACCGACGTGGAGGCGACTGGCTGACGGGAGGGTCAGTCTCACGACGTGCCGCCTGCAACACCTCCTGTTCGGGGTAGCGGCGGAACAGCCAGGCGCCAGCGAGCGCAGCGACACCCCCAACCGGGCCTGTCACCTGGACCCCCAGCGGTGACCCGAGGACCTGCAGCAGCGCGCCGGACACCACCGTCGAGATACCGAAGTTGAGCTTGAGCGCGAAGAAGTAGACCGCGAAGTACATCGCCTCCCGGCGCTGCCCGGAACGGCGGTGGTCGTAGTCGGCCACCGCTGCGACGATCGCGAGCGGGATGACGAAGAGCCCCGACAGGCCGATGCCGCCAAGGGCGAACACGATCAGGGCGAAGGTCGCCGGCTCGAGATCGAACGGTGGAGCTGGGATCAGGTGGTTGAACGGTACGACGACGCCCACCCAGACCAGCGCGGCGATGAACACCCGACGCGAACCGACCCGCTTCGCCGCGGCGTTCACC
>CAYVJT010000233.1:0-5857 GCA_964451855.1 uncultured Actinomycetota bacterium | reverse complement strand
ATCGACGCGACGGGTACCCCGCACCCCACCGGTGAGCCACGACGCTGCTCGTGAGCGAAGGACCCGCCCGAGGTGCGTGACCAGCGCACGCCGAGGTGCGGTGCGCGTATGGGCCTGGCGTCGTGCTAGCCCCCTAGTACGGTCGTGAACGACCGTCGGGGACCGCCTGCTGCGGCGTGACGAGGGAAGCCACGGCACGCGGATCCTCGGGGAGATGCCGACGAAGGGGGTCGCCATGCGGATCCGGATCTTCGCTGTCCTCAGCCTCGCAGCCCTGATGCTCGCGGCCTGCGACCCGGGCGAACCCGTCGACGTGGAGGAGCAACCCGATGACGTCGAGGCACCCCCGGCGGAGGATCCCGAGGAGGACCCCGATGAGGCGCCCCCGGAGGCGGTCGGTGGGACGCTCCAGGCGGCGATCGGTGGCGACCCTGACCAGCTCGATCCGCACACCACCACCTCATCGTTCGCGTTCACGGTGCTCGAGAACGTCTACGACACCCTGGTGCAGCCCGCCAGCGACCTCACGATGGAGCCGGCGCTCGCCGAGGACTGGGAGGTCTCCGACGACCAGCTGACCTGGACCTTCTACCTGCGCGAAGGGGTGAGCTTCCACGACGGGACCGAGTTCACGGCCGAGGACGTGGTCGCCTCCTACGAGCGCATCTCCGAGGAGGGCGAGAACGCCTTCCGGCTCGACATGATCGAGGCGTACAACATCGTCGACGACCACACCCTCGAGCTCGAGCTCAACCGCGTGGCACCGAACCTGCTGGAGCAGATCGGGCCGTTCGCCGGGCTGGCGATCGCCCCGGCGCACGCGATCGAGGAGGGCAACCTCGATGAGGAGCCCGTCGGCACGGGTGCCTTCCAGTTCGTCTCGTTCACGCCGGGTGACTCGGTCGAGCTCACCAGCTTCGACGACTACTGGGGTGGTGAGGTCGCGCTCGACGGGATCCGCTTCCAGGTCGTGCCCGACGAGGGCGTGAAGCTCACCGCCCTGGAGACGGGCGAGGTGGACTGGATCGACTCGGTGCCCCCGGAGCAGGTCGATGCGCTCGGCGATCGCGACGATGTGGTGCTCGGGCAGGTGGCCGGCAACGACTACTGGTACATGGCGCTCAACAACGAACGGGAGCCCTTCGACGACGTGCGGGTCCGTCAGGCGATCGCCTACGGGATCGACATCGAGGTGATCACCGAGGCCGCGCACTTCGATGCTGCCACGCCGAACGAGACCGCGATCCCGGAGACCAGCTTCTGGCACCATCCCTACGCGCCCTACGGTCACGACCCGGATCAGGCGCAGGCGCTCCTCGACGACGCCGGGGTCACCGACTTGACCATCGATCTGATGGTCACCGGGGAGTTCCCCGAGAGCGTCACGGCCGCGCAGGTCATCGAGAGCCAGCTCGGCGACATCGGCATCGACGTCAGCATCCGCGACGAGGACTTCTCGACGTGGCTCGCCGACCAGGGCGACGGAGACTTCGATGCCTTCGCGCTCGGGTGGCTGGGCAACATCGACCCGGACGACTTCTACTACGCGCAGCACCACTCGGAGGGCGCGTTCAACTTCCACGGGTTCGCCGACGACGAGCTCGATCAGCTGCTCGACGATGCCCGGGTCGAGACCGACGAGGACGCCCGAAAGGCCCTCTACGACCAGGCGGCCGAGTTGATCGTCGACCAGGCCTCCTACATCTACTTCTACAACCCGGACATCACCACCGCCTGGGCACCCCACGTCGAGGGCTACGAGGTGGCGCCACACGGGCAGCGGAGGTTCAACGAGACGCGCCTGACCGAGTAGCGCGGGAGGCGAGACCGAGCAGGAAGGCGCTCGATTGTCGAGGTACGTCGCGCGGCGCGTGGCCCAGTCGCTGCTCGCACTGCTCGGCGTCTCGATCGTCGTCTTCGCTCTGATGCACCTGGTGCCCGGTGACCCGGTACGCACCGCCCTCGGTACCCGTTTCGACCAGGACCTCTACGACATGCTGGTCGCCCGGCACGGGCTCGACCGTCCGGTGATCGTGCAGTACTTCGACTGGCTCGGTCGGGCGTTGACCGGGGACCTCGGTGTGTCGTTCCGCACGGGACGACCGGTGACGGAGACGTTGCTGCAGCGGCTCCCGGCCACCGGGCTCCTCGCCATCACGGCGGTCATCATCGGGCTGCTCATCGCCCTGCCGGCGGGCATCGTCTCCGCGCTCCGGCAGGGCAAGCCGATCGACTACGTGGCCAACACCTTCGCGCAGGTCGGCGTGTCGATCCCCGACTTCTGGTACGGGATCCTGCTGATCCTGGTCTTCGCGCAGACCCTCGGATGGCTGCCACCCCTCGGCTACACCTCACCCTTGGAGGACCCGGTCGACGCCGCGCGACGGTTGATCCTGCCTGCCCTCACCACGGGCGTGGTCACCGGAGCGATCCTCACCCGCTTCGTCCGCTCCTCCGTGCTGGAGGCGATGAACGCCGAGCACGTCCGCTTCGCCCGGGCCAAGGGCTTGCCACAGCGCTACGTCTTCCGACACCACATCCTGCGCAACGCCTGGAACCCGATCGTGACGATCACCGGCCTGCAGCTCGGCACCCTGCTCGGCGGGATCGTGGTGGTCGAGTTGGTGTTCGCGTGGCCGGGCATCGGGCGCGAGGCCCTGGTCGCGGTCGAGCGGCGTGACTACCCGGTCATGCAAGGCGCGGTCCTGATGATCGCGACCGCCTTCCTGATCATCAACCTCGTCGTCGACCTGCTGTACGCCAAGCTCGACCCCAGGATCAGATCCGGATGAGCGACACCAACGCCAACGATCCCACCGACGCCCGCCGGGACCAGGAGCCGGGTGGACTCGAACGTCCCGAGGTGGAGCACCGTCCTCGGTGGCGCGACACGCTGTCGGTCCTGCTCGCGAACCGGGCGGCGGCCGTCGGGCTGGTGGTCCTGTTCGTGATGGTGCTCACCGCGGTCCTCGCCGACCAGCTGATCCGCTACCCGATCAACGCGCAGGATCTGACCGTGCGCTTCAACGCGCCTTCAGCGGATCACTGGTTCGGCACGGACGAGTTCGGCCGTGACGTCTACAGCCGGGTGGTCATGGGCGCGCGGGTATCGATGCAGGTCGCAGCCGTATCGGTCAGCATCTCGTTGGTCGCGGGCACCCTGATCGGTCTGATCGCCGGCTACCGGGGCGGCTGGCTCGACACCGTGGCGATGCGCACCGTCGACGTCGCCTTCGCCTTCCCGGCGGTGCTGTTGGCGATCGCGTTGGTTGCCGTGTTCGGCCCGAGCCTGCGCAACACGATGATCGCGATCGGGATCGTGTTCACCCCCATCTTCGCGCGGGTGGTCCGGGGATCGGTCCTGTCGGTGCGTGAGGAGCTCTACATCCGTGCGGTGCGCTCGATCGGGGCGAGCGAGCTGCGGATCGTGCTGCGTCACGTGCTGCCCAACGTCGCGGCCCCCGTGATCGTGCAGACCTCGCTGTCGCTGGCCTTCGCGATCCTGCTGGAGGCGGCCCTGTCGTTCGTCGGCGTCGGTGTGCAGCGGCCCACCCCGGCCTGGGGGCTGATGCTCACCGATGCGCAGCGGTTCATGGCCCAGGGCTGGTGGCTATCGGTCTTCCCTGGTCTCGCGATCTTCGTGACGGTCATGGCCTTCAACCTCGTCGGTGACGGGCTGCGGGATGCGCTCGATCCCAGACAACGCACCCTGATCGAGGCACGCGGCACCGGCGCACAGCAGGGGGCGTGATGTCCGACCCGATCCTGACCGTCCGCGACCTCGACGTGCGGTTCGCGACCAAGCGGGGCATGGCCCACGTCGTGCGTGGTCTGGACTACGACCTGCATGCCGGGGAGACGCTCGCGATCGTGGGAGAGTCCGGGTCGGGCAAGTCGGTCTCGACCCTGGCGATGACCAAGCTGCTACCGATGCCGCCCGGGCAGGTCCGCGGGCGGATCCACCTCGGGGACACCGATCTCGTCCAGCTCTCGGAGAGGCAACTGCTCCGCTACCGCGGCGAGCGGATCGCCTACATCTTCCAGGACCCCATGACCTCGCTGAACCCGGTGCATCCGATCGGCCGGCAGATCACCGAGTCGATGCGGTTCCACCTCGACCTGTCCGAGTCCGAGATCCGTGACCGTGCCATCGACCTGCTCTACAAGGTCGGCATCCCGGGGGCCGAGAAGCGGCTCGACGACTACCCGCACCAGTTCTCCGGTGGGATGCGGCAGCGGGTCGTGATCGCGATCGGTCTGTCCTGCGACCCCGAGGTGCTGATCGCCGACGAGGCGACCACGGCGCTGGACGTCACCACGCAGGCGCAGATCGTCGAGTTGATCGGTCGCCTGCAGGACGACCTCGGCATGGGGGTGGTCTGGATCACCCACGACCTGGGGGTCGTCGCCGGCATCGCCGACCGGGTCCTGGTGATGTACGCCGGGCAGGTCGTCGAGGCTGCCGGTGTCGCCGACCTCTACGACCAACCGCGACACCCCTACACGGTGGGGCTCATGCGCTCGATCCCGCTGCTCGGCGATCTGGAACGGCACGACCTCGCGACGATCCCGGGACTGCCTCCGGCACCGACGGCGCTACCCCCGGGCTGCGCGTTCCACCCCCGCTGCACCTTCCGTGACGATGCGCGCTGTGCCGACGAGGTCCCGCCGTTGATCGAGGTCGCCCCCGGGCATCACGTGCGCAGCTTCTACGAGGTCCCGGAGGAGGTCGGGCGGGCCGCATCGGCCGAGGCCCGGATCAGCCTGCAACCCCCCGACGCCGGCTCCGACACGGCCGATGACGCCGGCTCCGGCACGAGCAGGGATCCCGGCGCCGACCCGGGCTCCGATGCCGGATCGTCGGAGGTGCCCCGGTGAGCGATCCCCTGGTGCAGGTCGAGGACCTTGCGGTCCACTTCCCCGTCGGTCGTGGCCGCGACCGTTCGTACGTTCGGGCGGTCGACGGGGTGTCCTTCGAGATCTCACGGGGCGAGAGCCTCGGCCTGGTCGGTGAGTCGGGGTGCGGCAAGTCGACGACCGGATCGGCGATCCTCCGGCTGGTCGAACCCACGCGAGGGCAGGTGAGCTTCGACGGGGTCGACGTGCGCGAACTGAGCACCCGCGACCTGCGTCGCTGGCGCCGCCGCGCCGTGATGATCTTCCAGGACCCCTACGCGTCGCTGGACCCCCGGCATCCGGTCGGCGAGGCGGTGGGTGAGGCGCTCGACATCCACGGCCTGCACCAGGGCCGGGACGCACGGCGCGCTCGGATCGGTGAGCTGCTCGAGCGGGTCGGGCTGCACCCGGACGTCGCTGAGCGTTTCCCCCACGAGTTCTCCGGTGGCCAGCGCCAACGTGTCGGCATCGCGCGCGCCTTGGCCTGCGAGCCCGAGTTCATCGTCTGCGACGAACCGATCGCTGCCCTGGACGTCTCGATCCAGGCGCAGGTGATGAACCTGCTCGCCGAACTCCAGCACGACCTCGACCTGACCTACCTGTTCATCGCCCATGACCTCGCCGCCGTGCAGCACGTCTCCGACCGCATCGCGGTGATGTACCTCGGACGCATCATCGAGGTCGGCGATAGGGAGCGCCTCTACCGGACACCCCGACACCCGTACACCCGCGCGCTGCTCTCTGCGATCCCGGTCCCGGCTCCCGGGATGGAGCGCGACCGTGAGCGGATCCTCCTGGACGGTGACGTGCCATCCCCGCTGGACCCGCCGTCTGGCTGCCGCTTCCGCACCCGCTGCGCGGAGGTGTTCGAGGCCTGCGGGCGCATCGAGCCGGCGCTCGTCGACCTCGACGTCGCGCAGTCCGCGGCGTGCCTGCTCCATCACGACGAGGGGGTGCCCGT
>CAYVJT010000232.1:0-5959 GCA_964451855.1 uncultured Actinomycetota bacterium | reverse complement strand
CCCATTCTCATCATCCGGGGTGCCGGCCGCCAGGCCGGCATGAGGTGCTGACACCAGAATCCACCAGACCGTGACATCGCCGTGCGTTCGCCGTTCACCCCGTCCGTCAGCTTCACATTGGGATGACCGCACGGAGACACCATCACGAACGAGCGCTAGTCGCCAGTCACGAGCAAGTCCGAGCCGACGGCACTGGCGCCCCGTATCGAAGCTTGCGGGAATCGTCTGGATACGGCGGTTGCGCACAGGTTTCGGCGACCCTCAGCACGTGTCTGACGATACGTGATACGATCAGGGCATGGGTGAGATGATCTCCGTGCGACTCGACGAGGAAGCACGTCGCGCACTGGCCGAACTCGAGGCCACCGGAATGTCGCGGTCCGATGCGGTCCGACGCGGCCTGGTCGCCGCCGCCCAGCGACTCCGCGAGCGCCAGCGGCTCATCGATGAGGTGGCGGAACTCGCAACCGACGAGGCCGATCGCGCCGAAGCCGCACAGGTCGCCACCATGATGGAGGATCTGCGTGCGCCGTGGTGACGTCTTCAGGCTCCGCCTCGGACGCCGCCACGGGCATGAGCAGTCAGGCGTTCGCTACGGCGTCATCGTGCAATCCGATGCCCTGATGCGGCTGTCGACGGTGCTCATCGCTCCCACCTCGAGGGCCGCTCGCCCGGCGTCGTTCCGACCCGAGATCGAGATCGATGGCAACGTGACGCGGGTGCTGGTCGAACAGACCGGCGCGATCGACGTCTCCCGGCTTGGCGACTACCACGGTCACCTCTCCGTCGAGGAGCAGTGGGGTGTCGATCTCGCGCTCGAAACGGTTCTCGACCTGCAGTAGGAAACGCCCGCAGTCGCAAGGTCCTGCGTATGCCCAACGTCGCGATCTACCGTCGTCGTAAGGGGAGGATCAGTCCCGAGGCCGAACAACGTCGCGGTTAGCGAAGTAGACCTCCAAGCCCCACACGACGGCGATGTGCACGACGAGCAGCTGGAAGATCAAGACACCGGCGAAGAGAGCGATGAGCCCGAGGAGGGATAGCTCACCCTCTTGTCCCAGGAGCGACACCCCTGTGATGACTGCGACCGCTCCTGCGATCGCGAGCGTCGCGGTCCGGGTCTTTCGGTCCATGGCAGCCTCCTACCGTCGGACACTCGCAACGGCCTCTCGGCTGGCACGACGACACAGCGGCCCAACATCGACCGAACAATCAGGCACCAGACCCTGGCGTGATGCGCCGCCACCACTCTGAGGTAGCCGCCGCGAAGCTCGCCCCTCCTCTGAGCACTCGAGGGTGTAGGTCCATGCCGGTGCCCCCGTGTTATTCCGTCGGGCGCTCAGGCCCAGCCTGCCGCAGCACCACTCGACCGGCGCGCTCGACGAGGTGTTGGCGAAGGTCCGCGAGTTCATGGAGCCGAGGGCATTCTGCTACCGCAACGCCGAACGCACCAACCGGATGCTCGAACTGGTCCGACTCCGTCTCAACCGCGCCGACGACCCGGTGGCCTACGCCGCCGCCATCCGCGGACACCTCGACAGAACCGGCGGCCGGCTCGTTCGTCAAGACAGCATCCGCGACCAGCGAGGGCACCACAGCCTTCGTTGATGCGGCAACTCAGCAAGCATGCGCGACGGCGGTGAAGCTCAGGCGACGACTTCACGCCCCCGAGGCCGCCAGTTCGATGAGCGCAGCGGAACCCGTGGGATTTCGGTGGATAAAGTCAGGTGGCCACTACAGCGATCACGACGATCGCGATGACGGCGACAAGCAGGCTCGCGACGGTGGTCAAGATCTTGCGTTTGAGCACGCTGAACTCGCCGGCATCGGGCCCCGCAGAGTCATCCGTTCTGCTCCGGGTGTTCGCCAGGTAGCTCAGGAAGTCGATGGGCCCTCCTCCGATGTCTGACCCACTGCCGACGGTCCGCAACCTACATCCACCCGCAACCAGCTGCCTGTGAAGCGGCAGACAGGCATGCCACCACTCGCCGTCTCGGACGGAAGGCTCTTCACCCCGAAACCCCGCGGGGGCTGCGCCCCTATGAAGACCCGAGTACGAACCTTCATCGAGGTCGATCCGATCCGTCGTTGGGGCCGCTGGACGCATCCTTGGTGTCAGCCTTTCACGCAAGCCGGCTGATGGTGCGACTGCAGTCGTGCTCCCCCTGCGCCCCGATGCCGAGAGACGCGCTGAAGGGGCGCAGAACCGCCGTGATACCACGGTCGTGGCTTGATTTCTTCCCAACGCAATCACACGGGGGGCCGGTGCACCATCAACGCCGCCGATCGCTGACCTGCTGCGCGGTTGCACCCGACTCCAGCGTCCGCTCCACGTACCTGAGGCGCCGGTGCAACGTCCAGAGGAGGTACACCAGCAACAGTGGCCACAGCTCTGGCTCAAGGGCAACAGAGAGCACATCCATGTTCACAGGAACTCCCCCTTCGAAGCACTACTCGCCAGGAGTATGGCAGGGAGCCCGTCTCGGTGATGCCGGTATCAGGGATGGGTGAGGTGCTCACACTGCAGGTCGAAACCGTACGCAACGCCCGTGGTGACTACCCGCCGTTCCGGCTGTGCATGTTGCAGCGTGCATCGTTACCCGGAGTAGAAGCATGGGCTCTGCCCGTTGGCTCGCCGCATGTTCGTGGTCGGGCTGGCAACCTGGCCGGTACGGGAGGCACCGATGGAACTGCTCGTATCCGATGCGCCATCTGACGAGCGCGACGCGGTCGGTTGGCTGCACGGCCTTCCCGGCGACTTGCGACGGGTGGGCGCGAGCATGCCCGGGGGCTTTGAGCGCTACGCCCGGATCATGCACCCCGGCCGGATCGGGTCCCGCACCGCGCCGTGGGCGGAGATCGCCTCCTGGAGCGGACATCGCCTGCTCCCGGACAGCGGCAGCCAGCAGTTGTTGGTCCGAGACGATGGCGCGTGCTGGGACGAGCAGCCCGACCACACCGGCCCGGAAGAGGGCACGGCCGGGCTGGGGGAAGCGGGCGTGCGCAGGCTGTACGAGATCTTGGCCACTGCCACCGACACGCCCGACTCCCTCTGGCTGCTCATCAGTGTGGTCGAGTACAACTGGCCGAGGACGACCCCCGGCTACACACCGGAGACGACACAGACGACGCCGTCGTCGCAGCGCGATGAGCGCGAGCAGCTTCGTCGGAGCAGGGAACTCGAGGCGCGTTGCGGGGTCCGCGTTGCGGGTGACCGGTTCATCCTGCACCGCGGGGCGTTCGCGCCCGCCGGTGGCCGGTGGATGCAGTTCCCGAGCTACTGGTGGCCGAGCGACCGCTCATGGCTGGTGTACACCCACATCGAGGCCACCTCGACCTACGTCGCCGGCGACGATCGACTGATCGAGCACCTCCGACACGACGATCTCCTGGAGGTCGTCGACGCACAACTCGAGCACCCCTTCGACGGCCGTCCCTGAACGGTGGAGGCATCGAGGAACAACGCCCGGAGTTGCCATGTTGCTGCGCCCGTAGACGTAGGTTCAGGTTGGGGTAGCGCGGGTCGATCGGGACTTGACCGTGGGCAGCTATCCGCGACCCGTTGTCGGTGGTTCAGTGTCAGCGAGCGTCAGCGGACGGGCGGGCACGACCGCGGCATCGAGGACTTCACGGTCGCCGAGGGGCTCTGGTCCGCCGGCTGGATCGCCGCAGGCCGAGACGACAAGCAGGAGGAGGCCGGCCAGGCCGGCACGGGCGACACGGTGGCGCATGGGCGCACTCCTCGGTTGGCCAACGGCTGACATGCGGTGAGACGTCGATGCGGGCAGAAGCGTTGCATGAGTGGGATCCCGCCCGCCGAACACGAAGCCAACTACTACCGTCAGGCCACCACCACCGAAGCGCTGCCAATCAGACCCGAGAGTCTCCGATGAACTCGGCGGTTCACCGAGGAGAGATGGGTCGACGGAGCCCCGGACGAGCCACAAGGCAAGGCGCCTGTCCTCGCCACCCCGTACCAGGATGCGGTGAAGTTCTCACAGCGCCTGACGGCCTGCGTCTGGCGAGGGCCGATGGGCTCATGCGGTACCTGCACGGGCGGCGAGGTACGACGCCGTTGTACCTCGTAGGTGCAGCGAAGTAGTACTTGCCGGGCGACGACCTTCTTGATCGCTGTTGCTCGCGGTCCGAAGCCGCCTGGTCACCACACGATTTTTTCGGGGTCTCCCGGCATGAGTGTGGGTCGGCCGGGGTGCTGATCGGGGTGTGAGGGCGGCCTGAGGGGCGGCAGGCGGCGGTTGTGGTTGCTCGGTGTGACGCGCACGGGCTGGAAGCCTTCGGTGGCCAGCTTCCACACTCGACACCGAGGTTCTACCCGTGCGCGTCACGACTGCATTCAACCGTCTCTTGGAGCTCGATGGGGTCAACGTCACCGCCGTGGAGATCGGCGCCGACACGGTGACCGTCGATGTGGGGCTGCGGCGCCGCAAGCTGGTGTGCCCGCAGTGCGACTATGCGACTCGGGCCCGCTACGACACCCGGCCGGTGGCCTCCTCGTGGCGGCACCTGCGGCTGGGCAGCTTCAAGCTGGTTGTGCGCGCCGAGCTGCGACGGCTGACCTGCCCCGTCCATGGGGTGCGGGTAGAGGGTGTGGCCTTCGCCCGTCCGGGGGCGCGGTTCACCCGCGACTTCGAGCAGTTGGTGGCCTGGCTCGCGGTCAAGATGGACAAGGACGCGCTGCGTCGGCTGGTGGGCATCGACTGGGACACCGTCGGGCGGATCTGCGACCGGGTCGTGGCCGACGATCTCGACCCGCACCGGCTCGATGAGCTCTACGACATCGGTGTGGATGAGATCTCGTGGAAGAAGCACCACAACTACCTCACGCTGGTGGTCAACCACACGACGAACAAGGTCGTGTGGGGCGCTGAGGGGCGTGACGCCAAGACCCTGGACGGGTTCTTCGACGAGCTCGGAGAGGGGCGTAGCGGCCAGATCCGGGCCGTGTCGATGGACATGGGCCCCGCGTTCCGCAAGTCGGTCACCGCCGAGGGCCACGCGCCGCAGGCCACCATCTGCATCGATCCGTTCCACGCGGTGAAGAACGTCACCGACGCGCTCAACGTCGTGCGCCGCGACATCTGGCAGCAGCTGCGCCGGCTGCCCGAGCCCAACATCGCCAAGAAGTTCAAGGGCGCCCGGTGGGCGCTGCTCAAGAACCCCGAGGACCTCACCGGCCAGCAGGCCGCCACCCTGACCCAGATCAAGCGACACGGCGGGGCGCTGTGGCGCGCCTATCGGCTGAAGGAGGCCTTCCGGACCATCTTCGCTGGCGACCTGACCGACGAGGAGGCCGGTGAACTGCTCGACCGCTGGTGCTCCTGGGCCCAACGCTGCCGGCTCGCACCATTCGTCAAGGCCGCCCGAACCGTGCGCAAGCACCGCGAGGGCATCCTCGCCGCGATCCGGCTCGGGCTGACTAACGCGCGGCTCGAGGGCCTCAACCAGCGCGTGCGCCTGATCATGCGACGCGCCTTCGGGTTCCACTCCGCACAGGCCGCACTCGCCCTGGTGATGCTCTCCGCAGGCCCCATCAACCTCCGACTGCCCTGGGAGTCCGAGGCATGAACTCGCCCACATCTATGCCGGACAGGGTGTCGCAAAATGCGACGCGGCTGTGGTAGCTCGAGTTCGACGGCGATGACTGGTTCGTGGTGGTGGCCGGGCGAGTGAGGTGACGTGCGGGGCAGCGCTGATCGGCCCTGAGGAACCCCAGAGCCGGCGTTCGAGAGCGAGACGGTGTCGGGCTGCCGCGTTGTGGTGGTCGACAACGCCGAGAGGATGTTCGGCGGTCGGGTGGGTCAGCTGATGCGGTGGAGCTTGCCGAGGTTGTGGGCGGTGGCGATCAGGGCCCATTCGCTGCGGGCGGCGGCCAGCCCGCGGCGGCGGAACCGGCGGTAGTCGTGGTTGGCCTTGATCGCGAAGACGGGTTCGACGGTGT
>CAYVJT010000231.1:0-5992 GCA_964451855.1 uncultured Actinomycetota bacterium | reverse complement strand
CCTGGTGCTTCACATCCTCCGACCCGTCGGCCTCCACGTCGCAGGGTGTGAAGCCTGCGGTGCAGGGACGCACCGCTCGCTTCACGTTCGCCAGCGGATCAGGTCACATCGACGACCTCGGCGTCGAGTGCGGCGATCAGCTCGTCCGCGTCGGCGAGGATCGCGACCCCGTGCGCGCCGCCGCCGACCGACACCGTCCCCCCGCCGACGATCGAGGCGTCGGCCAGCACCGGCCAGTCGCCTGCCGCACCCAACGGCGTGATCGTCCCACGCTCGTAGCCGGTGGCCTCACGGGCCACCTCGGCGTCCGGCATGGACAGTCGGGAGACGCCGAGGTGGGCGCGCAACCTGGGCCAGTCGATCTGCAGCGGGCCCGGCACGAGCACCAGGAGCAGGTCGTCCGCGGCCCGTCGGACCACCATCGTCTTGAGCAGCTTCTCGGGTGCGATGCCGAGCCGTGCCGCCGCCTCCTCGGCGCTGCGAGCCCGCTCGATGACCCGTACCTCGTGGTCGAAGCCCAGGACAGCGGCGGCCCTGGTCGCAGGGGTATCGGGCTGGTCGCTCACGTCGGGCTCCTCAGGGCCGGTCGGCAACCTTCGGCGGAGGCCGTCAGGGGATCAGCAGGAGCTTGCCCGTGGTGGTCCCGGACTGCAGGTCGGTGTGGGCGCGGGCGGCCTCCGCCAGCGGGTAGCGCTCGTGGATCAGCACGTCGAGCTGGCCGTCGCGGATCAGGTCGAACAGCGAGGTGGCCCGCCAGGTGAGCTCGTCGTGGGTCGCGATGTGGTGGAACAGCGTCGGGCGGGTCGTGAACAGCGAGCCCTTCTGCGCGAGGGTGCGTAGCTCGAGCGGCGGGACCGGGCCGGAGGCGTTGCCGAAGAACACGCACAGGCCACGTGGACGCAGCGAGTCCAGCGAGTCCTCCCAGGTGTCCGCCCCGACCGAGTCGTACACGACGTCCACCCCGTGCTGGTCGGTCAGGTCGCGGACCGTCGTGGGCACGTCCACGTCTCGGTAGAGGATCACCTCGTCGGCTCCCAGCGCGCGGACGGCGTCGGCCTTGGCCTGCGTGGAGGTGCAGGCCAGCACGCGGGCACCGCGACGCTTGGCCAGCTGCACGAGCAGCCGTCCGACGCCACCGGCGGCGGCGTACACCAGCACCGTGTGGTCGGAGCCGAGCGTGGCGGTCGAGTGGCACAGGTAGTGGGCCGTCATGCCCTGCAGCATCACCGCCGCGGCGATCTCGAGGTCGAGGTCGTCGGGCACGGGGACGACCCGGTCGGCCTCCAGCGCGACACGCGTCGCGTAGGAGCCCATGCCTTCGCTCCACGCCACGCGGTCGCCCACCTGGAGCGCGGACACGTCCTCACCCACGGCGATGACCGTCCCGGCCCCCTCGCCGCCGAGGCCGGACGGCAGGTCCACCGGGTAGAGCCCCGAGCGGTGGTAGGTGTCGATGAAGTTCACGCCCGCGGCGGCGACCTCGACCACGATCTGGGTCGGGCCCGGTTCCGGATCCTCGAGCGTGGTCAGCGAGAGGACCTCGGGACCCCCGGTCTGTTCGAAGCGGATCGCGTCCATGGTCGTCCTCCTCCGCGGATGGCGCTGTCGGTGTCGATGTACCGATCCAACGCCGGCGACGGTAGTCCGCCCAGGCAGTAGCGTGCGGCGGAACGACCCGACCTCCGGACCGGGACCTTGGGAGCTGCGGTGCCACCGACCCTCGCCCTGATCGCTCACGACGCCCGGAAGGACGACCTCGTGGCGTTCGCGCGACGTCGTCGCGACGACCTCGCACGGTTCACGCTCATCGCGACGGGCACCACGGGAGGGCGGCTCGCGGACGAGGTCGGCCTGGAGGTCGACGCGGTGCTGTCCGGTCCGGTCGGCGGCGACGTGCAGATCGGTGCGCGCCTGCTGGACGGCGAGGTGGTGGGGGTGCTGTTCCTGCGCGATCCGATGACCGCGCACCCGCACGAGCCCGATATCCAGGCGCTGCTGAAGCTGTGCGACATCCACGGGGTGCCGCTGGCCACCAACGCGGTCACCGCGGAGCTCGTGCTCGACGGCCTGCTGCGTGAGCTCGGTCCCGCCGGCGGGTGACGGCGCTCCGTCCGGTCGGCGTGGCCTGGTCATCGTCGGCGAGGATCGGTCTGCGGTTGCTCGGTTGGTCGGTCGGGTCCGGGGTGGCGTAGCCTCGCCAGCGAGGCCGGTCGTGGCCGTCCAGGATCCGAGGAGTGCAGGCGTGAAGAGCGAGTTCAGCGGGGTCGTGGACGTCCGCGAACGTCTGGACGCTGCCGGCTACCTCCCGGATGAGGCGATCGAGACCGTGGTCTACCTGGCCGATCGGCTGCGCAAGCCGATCCTGGTGGAGGGTCCGGCCGGCGTCGGCAAGACCGAGCTCGCCAAGGCCGTGGCGGACGCACGCGGTGCGGACCTCGTCCGGCTGCAGTGCTACGAGGGGCTCGACGAGGCCAAGGCGCTGTACGAGTGGAACTACAAGAAGCAGCTCCTGCGCATCACCCACGCCCGCGGCGGCGAGGTCGGCGGGGGCGAGGACTGGGAGGAGGTCGAGGACGACCTCTTCGGCGAGGACTACCTGCTCGAACGCCCGCTGCTCCGCGCGCTGCGCCACCCCGGCGAGGTGGTGCTGCTGATCGACGAGGTCGACAAGGTCGACTTCGAGTTCGAGGCCCTGCTCCTGGAGATCCTCTCGGACTTCCAGGTGACGATCCCGGAGCTCGGCACCGTCACCGGGACCCACCACCCCTTCGTCGTGCTCACCTCCAACAACACCCGCGAGCTCTCCGAGGCGCTCAAGCGCCGCTGCCTGTACCTCTACCTCGACTACCCGACCGTGGAGCGCGAGAAGCGCATCGTGATGGCGCGGGTCCCGGAAGCACCCGAGCAGCTCGCCGACCAGCTGGTGCGCATCGTCCGGTCGCTGCGCCAGCTCGAGCTGAAGAAGCCCCCCTCGATCTCCGAGACCCTGGACTGGGCGCACACGCTGCTCGAGCTGGGCTTCGACCACGTTGACGAGGACATCGCCAAGAGCACGATGAACGTGCTGCTGAAGTACCAGCAGGACGTCACAAAGGCCACCGGTCACCTGCGGCTGCCGCCGCGTCCGGAGATGAACTGAGTGGACCGGCTGACGTGACCGACCAGGCGTCGGCTGCCGATCGGCATCACGACCCGATGTCGTCCGACAAGCGGGTCCTGATCATCGGGCTCGTCGTGATGGTGGCGCTCGTGGCCGTCGGGGTGGTCAGCGCGTCGCTGTTCGCGGGCTCAGCGTGCCGGGATATCGGACCGGAGCCGGTGGCTGCTCCGGTCGCGGCGACGCAGCTGGAGCCGGTCGCCGTCTCGCTGGAGGTCGGGGACCTGGAGGAGCACCTGAACCGGCTCGGTGCCGACCTCGCCGACGCGTTCGGTCCGCTGACCGGAGCGGCGGACGTCTCGGGTGCCGTCGAGGTCGTCCCGCTCGGTGGCGGGCTCGCCGCGACGGGCCCACTCACCGTCGCGTTGGACGCCACGGGTGCCGAGGTGGTCGCGTCGGCCAGCTTCGACGACCCTGCTCAGCTCGTCGGGTCCGGGGCGCGCGTGTACTCCCTGGCGCTGATGAACGAGCTCACCGGACAGGTCGATGCGTTGCTCCCCCTCGAGGCGGGACTGGAGCCGGGCACCTGCGTCGACACGGCCGTGGTCGGCGATCCGTTCGCCTTCCACCTCGACGCGGGTGGGGGCGAGCTGCTCCTCATCCGCATCGAGGAGGACGGGGAGGCCCCGGACCTGGAGCTGCGCGACCCGATCCGGGGACAGCGCTGGCGTGCACCGCTGGAGGTCCCGGTGGCGCCGCCAGGGATCCTGGCAGAGCGGGTGACCGCCGCCTTGGGTGACGAGCTGGTCGTAGCCGCGCGACGGGTGATCCCGGGTGAGGCGCAGCCGGCAGCCGTCGGCACCGCCCGGAGCGACGGTGAGCGGCGCTGGGAGCTCGCCGCCCAGGACGTGCTCGACGAGGTCGGTGGCGACGAGCCCGTCTGGCTCGAGGTGGCGGTCGTCGGCGATGAGGTCGCGGTCCTGGCCGCCGCACCGGAGCGCGACCGTGCGCGTGCCGTGCTGCTCCTCGTGGACGTCTCCGACGGGACGATCCTCGGCGTGATCGAACCCGGTGGGGGACGTGCTCCGGTGCTCGACGTCCACCTCGGCCTCGGGCAGGTGTGGGTCACCTGGCGCGACGATGCGGGAGTCGCGGTCGAGCGCTACGACATCGACGAGGTCGCTCTCGTGGCCGGGGGATCGTGGCCGGGGGAGACGTCGACCATCGCCGATGGGGTGGTGCTCACCTCGTCACGGATCCTCCAGCCGACGGGTGATGGTGAGGTCGTCGAGGTGGCGCGAGCCGCGGACGGGTTGCGCTTCATCGACGTGGTCCGGGTGGGAGATGCGACCTCGGTGTTGGTCGCGGTCGGCGACGAGCACGACGTGCTCCTGACCTTCGGTGGCAGCGGGTGAGCACCACCCTGGTGGGGGGTCGCGGTACGGTCGAGGTCGCAGATGGAGCGGGAGGTCGCGGTGTCCGAGCGCGTGTCGCAGGTCCTCGCTGAGGGGCCGCCGCCCGTCAACGGGCTGCTCCAGCGCATCCTCGACTTCACCGCGGCGCTACGCCGCGCCGGCGTGGGCGCGACCCAGTCCGAGGCGATCGACGCCTTCCGGACGTTGCCGCACCTCGACCTGTTGGACCGCTCGCAGCTGCGTGAGGCGCTGGCGGCGGTGATCGTGACCTCCCGGACGCACCGCCAGGCGTTCGACGAGCTGTTCGAGCTGTACTTCCCGGCCCGATCCACGCCCGACGACGACACCCCCGAGGTCACCGACGAGCCCACGGAGCAGGCCGACGCCGACGACTACCTCTCGGAGCTGATCGAGACCCTCATGGAGGGGGGTGACGACACGATCCGGCAGATGGCACGCATGGCCGTCGATGAGTTCGGCCGCGTCGAGGGGCGCGACGGCGGTGTGTCGTACTTCCAGTACAAGGTCTTCCGCGCGGTGGACATCCAGCAGCTGCTCCGGGACCTGCTGTCCCGGGTGCAGGACGATGGTGACAACGAGCTCACCTCGCTGCAGGAGCGGCTCTACCGTGACGAGTTCGAAGCGCGGCTTCGGACCTTCCAGCAGGAGGTCGAGGCCGAGATCCGTCGCCGCGCAGCGGCCCAGCGCGGGATCGACCAGGTCGCCGACCGCATGACCCGGCCACCGGTCGAGGATCTGGACTTCTTCCACCTCTCGGCGGAGGACCAGGCGCAGCTCCGGGCACAGATCGCGCCGTTGGCCCGCAAGCTCGCGACGCGGGTCGCGGTGAAGCGCCGCCAGGGCAAGGACGGTCGCCTGGACGTGCGTCGGACGGTGCGGCGATCGCTGTCGACCGGCGGGGTCCCGTTCGAACCGTCGTTCCGACCGCGGCGGCCGCACAAGCCGGAGCTGTTCGTGATCTGTGACGTGTCCGGGTCCGTGGCGTCCTTCGCCCGGTTCACGTTGATGCTGGTGCATGCGCTGCAGGAGCAGTTCTCGAAGGTGCGCTCCTTCGCGTTCATCGACACGCTCGACGAGGTGACCGCCCTGTTCGAGCATGGTGACGCCGCGGATGCGATGAAGCGGATGCTGTCGGAGGCGGAGCTGGTCTGGCTCGACGGCCACTCTGACTACGGCCACTCCCTGGAGCGCTTCCACGCCGAGCACGCCGCCGACATCAGCCCGCGCTCGACGCTGCTGATCCTGGGTGACGCGCGCAACAACTACCGCCAGGCGAACGCGTGGGTGCTGGACGACCTCAAGCGGCGCAGCCGACACGTGTACTGGCTCAACCCCGAGCCGATCCAGTTCTGGGACACGGGTGACTCGATCGCGTCGAACTACGGCCGGTTCGTCGATGACATGGTCGAGGTCCGCAACCTCCGCCAGCTCGCGAGGTTCGTCGAGCGCATCGCGTAGG
>CAYVJT010000230.1:0-6051 GCA_964451855.1 uncultured Actinomycetota bacterium | reverse complement strand
GCCTGGCTTGAACAGAATGTAGGGGTGCGTGGGGCGGATTCGGGGTCGTAGGGGGGTGTGCGAGGCGATCTGGGTCGGTTGAGCCTCGAAATGTGTAGTAACACGTATAGACGCAGATAGTTGCATTGGTGTGATTCAGGAGGCATGCTGCGGCGAAACTGTCGCCGTCAGGTAGGTAGTCATGTATCTGCGTAGGTCGTCTCGGACGAACAAGGACGGCACGACCACGTCGTATCTGTCGTTGGCGCACAACTACCGCGACCCCGACACCGGGGTGTCCAAGCCCAAGATCTTGCACTCGTTCGGTCGGGAAGATCAGCTCGACCCCGACGCGCTGGAAAGGTTGATGGCCTCGATCGCCCGCCATCTGGATGTTGCCGTGCCGGGCAGCGTGGATGAGGGCGACCCGGCGGCGCTGGACCTCGAACCGGTCGATGGCCGCGACCTCGGGGGCGCGTGGGTGCTGGATCAGCTGTGGTGCCGGTTGGGGATCGACGTCGAGATCCGTCGGCTCGCGAGGTCCCCGAAGCATCGGCCGGGCCGCAAGCTGGATGTCGCACTGCTCGAACGCATCGTGTTCGCGCTGGTGGCCGGTCGGGCGCTCGCGCCGTCATCCAAGCTTGAGGCGACCCGCTGGATCCGTGAAGAGGTGTACATCGACGGGCTGGCGGAGGTCGATCACACCTCGTGCTACCGGGCGATGGACTGGCTGCTCGACCATCTCGAGGCGCTACAGCAGACGGTGTTCTTCGCGGTCGCGGACCTGCTGCAGCTCGATGTGGACCTGATCTTCTTCGACACCACGAGCACCTACTTCGAGACCGAGTTCGCCGACGGCGAACTCGACGGTGACGACGAGGGGCTGCGCCGCCGCGGCCATTCGAAGGACTCGCGGGGCGACCTACCCCAGGTCGTGATCGGCATGGCGGTCACCACTGGCGGGCTACCGGTGAAGCTGTGGGTGTGGCCCGGCGACACCCAGGACCAGACCGTGCTCGATGAGGTCAAGGCCGATCTGGCCGGGTGGCGGCTCAACCGCACCGTGTGGGTCGTGGACGCCGGGTTCACTTCGGCGGACAACCGCAAGGTGCTCACCAGCGGCGGGTCGGGGTTCATCATCGCCGAGAAGCTGCGAGGTGATCAGCACGAGGTCGTCGAAGCGCGCGGCCGGCAAGGCCGCTTCCGTACTGTCGACGAGCACCTGCAGGTCAAAGACATCCGCGTCGGTGAAGGGGTCGGCCAGCAGCGGTTCATCATGATCCGCAACCTCGATGCCGCCGCCCATGACGCCCACGTGCGTGACCGTCTCGTCGGACTGCTCGAAGACCGCATCGCCGGTTCCGACGAACTCGACCCGGAGGCTCGCGCGGAGCTACGTGGGCGGATCCGGGAGAAGCCCGGCCTGTGGCGCTACCTGCGCATCACCCCCTCTGGGCTGCTGCGCATCGACCGCACCAAGATCGCTGGACACGCCAAGCTGGACGGCAAGACCCTGGTGCGCACCACCGAGCAGGGTGTGGACGCCGCCGACATCGCGCGGGGCTACAAGGCCCTGCTCGAGGTCGAACGAGGTTGGCGCGATCTTAAGCAGCTTGAGCTGCGGCCGGTCTATCACCGCAAGGACGACCGCATCGTCGCCCACGTCCAGCTGTCCTGGCTGGCGTTGCTGCTGATCCGCACCGCCGAGATCGCGACCGGCGACACCTGGCGCAACCTCAGCCACGAGCTCGACCGCATCCAGCTGCACACCTACGACACCGGCCAGGGCACCGTCTCCCAACGCACCCGGCTCACCACCAACCAATCTTCCATTCTCGAGCGTCTCGGGGTGGCCCAACCGCCCCGCTACTACGACTTCACCCCCCTGGGCGACTAACCCCACACCATCTCACACCATCTCGGTCCCGCCATCGTGTAGTCACACACGCGACGGGACCTTTCCATGCCCCAAACCGCCATACAACGTTCGCTACACCCCTCCAGCCGCCAGAATCGCCGACCGGCATGCCCCTACATTCTGTTCAAGCCAGGCGGAGGAGGCTCCCACGCGCCGAGGTATGACACCGAAGACGATACGTAGTTATGTGCGGGTTCAGTCTCGGTGCCGAGTTCGCGGCGGCACACAGAACGGGGATTCGCGTGCGGATCAGCCGGGTTCGGCCAGTCGTTGCCGCGTGCCGGAACTCCGGGCTTGCCACCTCCACTGGAGCGCCGCTGGCCAGGCTGCTTGCGTTGGCCCGCGGCTAGGAGCGTGAGCGGTGTCGGGTCTTGAGCCTGGCTTCCGCCAATCGACGGCTCTTGGAGGTCAGCTCGCGCCATTGGTGCGCTGGGCCTCTTCGTTAACGCGAACCCGGGTTCGTCCTCTCGTGCCTTGCAGACTGGTTCTCAGGCACACTCAGGTTGAGCGGGTGGCGACGGGAGTGGGCGTGGCAACGCAGTGGGATGTTGAAGCGACTCCGGTTGCGTCTTCCGTTGAGTCACGCCGCCGGATGGAGCGCCAACGGAGGCGTGACACGGGTCCCGAGTTGGCGCTGCGGAAGGCCTTGTGGGCTCGCGGGTTGCGCTATCGCGTGGACTACCGGGTGCTGCCGGGTCTTCGCCGTCGTGCCGATGTGGCGTTTATCGGGCCGCGTGTGGCGGTCTTCGTCGACGGCTGCTTCTGGCATCGCTGTCCGGATCATGGGACGACGCCGCGGGCGAACCGGGAGTGGTGGGTGCGAAAGCTCGAGGGGAACGTCGAGCGTGATCGTGACACGGACGCCCGGTTGCGGGACGCGGGGTGGTTCGTGGTCCGTGTCTGGGAGCACGAGGACGCGGCGGTCGCGGTCGCGCGGGTGGAGCGAGCCGTCAGGTCTCGGGTGTGATGGCGGGGTCGGGTTCGGGGTCGGCCCAGTCGATCGCAGCCTCGTCCATGGCGTGCTGTTCGGCGAGCAGCTCGACGAGTTGCTTGAGCGTGTGGGTGGATCCAACGGTCGGTCGGCCACGACGTGGGGGATCGTCGCTGACGTCGAAGTAGCGCACGACCCCTCGGGGGAACGGGTCGCCGGGGTCGCCGGGCACGTACAGGGCGACGGCGGCTGCGTCACAGCGGCGCAGTTGCGAGGGCAGCATGCGGTCGATGCGGCCGGACCGTGCGCGAAGGTGCGCGACGGTACGGGCGAATGAGCTCGCCGCGGTCGTCTTGTCCCAGGCCGCTTGGATCGGGAGGAAGTACAGGCCGACCATGAACGCGGCCGCCTGGTACTCGTGAATCGCGCCGACCTCGTCCTGGAGCTCGTAGGTGCGGCCGGTGAGGTTGTGGTCGAAGTTGCCGCCGGGGCCGCGGAAGTTGAGCCCCTTCAGGGAGATGCCCACCTGCAGGCCTGATGCCAGGGTCGCGGCGATGACGTCGACCCGTTTGCGTTTGCCGGCGGCGACGAAGGTCAGGGCCTCCTTGCCCGACCCGTCGGCGTTGGGTCGCACGTCGAACTTCGACAGGGTGCGGTTGTGGCGGACGGCGTCGGCGACCATCTGTGCGCAGGCGTCGGCGAACCGGTTCGACCAGTTCTTGCGGGCGCTCTGGTCGCCGGCGAGGGCGTCGGGGCGGCTGCCGCCCGCATCGGCGACATCGAGCCCCTGCACCATGCCCTCGTCGGGTTTGAGTTCTTCCCAGCGCACCGCGGCTCCCCTGTCGAACACCCGGCGGACCCTAGTTGTCCACAGCTTCCGGTGGCCTACGAAGTTGTGTCGCATCCGCCGGGTAGGTTGCGCTTCGACCAAGGACGGATCGATGCGCGTCGCAGGCACCTTCTCCGGGATCGGCGGACTTGAGCTGCCGTTCCACGAGGGCGGTCACGAACCGGTCTTGTTGTGCGACAACTGGACGCCGTCCCAGCAGGTGCTGGCCGACCGCTTCCCCGGCGTGGATCTGTTCGTGGACATCCGCGACCTGGCTGCGTCCGGCCTGCCCGATGGCGTGCAGGTGTTGACCGCCGGGTTTCCCTGCACCGACCTGTCGCAGGCCGGACGCAAGGCAGGTATCGGTGGCAGCGAGTCCGGGTTGGTCCGTCAGGTGTTCCGGATCCTGGAGACGCATCCGTCGATCTCGTGGCTGGTCCTCGAGAACGTCAGGAACATGCTCGTCCTCGACCGCGGGCAGGCGATGCACTTCCTGACCGAGAGCCTGAACACGCTCGGGTTCCGGTGGGCCTACCGGCTGGTCGACTCCCGTTTCACCGGTGTGCCGCAGCGACGCCACCGTGTCATCCTCGTCGCCACCCGCGGGCAAGCCGATGACCCGCGGCGTGTGCTGTTCGCCGACGAGGCTGGGGAACCCGACCACACCGACGGGGCCCACCTGCGTGCGGACGCGTTCGGCTTCTACTGGACCGAGGGGCTCCGCGGTCTGGGATGGGCGGTCGACGCCGTACCGCCGCTCAAGGGCGGGTCCAGTGTCGGGATCCCCTCACCGCCAGGCATCTGGGTCCCGGGCGCGCCGTTGGGTCGTCGGATCGTGGTACCCGAGGTCGAACATGCCGAACTGCTCCAAGGGTTCGAGCGAGGTTGGACCAAGGCCGCGGAGTCGGGCGGGCGCAACAGCCCCCGCTGGAAGCTGGTCGGCAACGCCGTCACCGCAGGGGTCGGACGGTGGCTGGTGTCACGCCTCGAGAGCCCCGGTGATGCGGTCGTCGACACCGGCACAACCCGCCCGGTAGCAGCACGTTGGCCCAACGCCGCCTGGGGTGACCGCGACGGCAGCTGGATCGTCGACGCATCCACGTGGCCGCTGCGAGGCAAGTACCAGCATCTACTCGACGTGGTGGATATCGACGAGGCCACACCGTTGAGCGCGCGGGGCGTTGCCGGTTTCCAGAGCCGGTTGTCGCGCAGCTCGCTGACCAGACCAGCCGAGTTCGACCGCGACCTCCAAGAGCACATCGAGGCGTTGACCCGGCAGCCTTCGCTCACCGCCTGACGCCACACCCGGCCCTGCCGACCGTCTTGATCTGAGCCCTGCGGTCGGCGATCATCGTCGCGATGGCACGTTCCGGCTCTGCGCCTGCCCCTCCGGTGGACTCGCTCGAACTCCGACTCGCGGTGTTCGACTACCTCGATGCGCTCATCGACGAGTACGGACCGTCGGTTCCGCGGGCCGCCCTCGAAACCGGTGGCTTTCACTTCGAGGGACGACCGTTGCGGCTGATCGAGCGACGTCGTGCCATCCTGAAACCCGCCGGCTGGAACACCGTGCTGACCGTGACGACTAACCTAAGGGTCGACGCTAAAGGCCGCTACCAGGACGAGCTCGACGCGTCCGGACGCCTCCACTACGTCTTCATGGAGGAAACCCAGGCCAGCGGGGCCGCCTACAACCGGGCGCTGCTGACCACCATGGATGCCGGGCTGCCGCTCGTGCTGATGGTCAAGGTGACCAGCGGCTACCTCGCCCCGATCTACCCGTACATCATCGAGTCGCGGGATGAGCGCGGTGTCACCCTCGCTCCAGGAGATGACATTCCTGCGCAGTTCGCTGGCGAACATGACCTGCGGCGCTATCGCCGACGCTGGGCGAAGGAACGCATCCATCAGGAAGCCTTCCGGATTAGCGTCCTCGATGCCTATGGCGAACGCTGCTGCGTCTGTCGCATCAACTTCCGCGGGTTGCTCGATGCTGCCCACATCATCGAGGACTCGCTCCTCTACGGTCAGCCCGTCATCGAGAACGGGCTGGCCATGTGCAAGATCCACCATGCCGCCTACGACGGTGCCATGCTCGGCATCGACCCCGACGGGATCGTCCACGTCAGACTCGACCTACTCCAAGCGAAGGACGGCCCCATGCTTCGCCACGGCCTTCAAGGGTTCCATCGTGAACCCATGGGCCGTCCGAACAACCCTCGTCACGCGCCCGCCCCGGAGCGACTCGCCCACCGCTGGAACCGCTTCCTTGCCCGACAGGGATGATCGGAACGGCTGGCCTCCGAGGAGTGTCCATTGTCCATGGTCAGCGGCGCACTCTCGTGCGGGTGACCTCATCGTCGTACAGGCCGGCATCGTCGGAGATGCGGGCGA
>CAYVJT010000229.1:0-6069 GCA_964451855.1 uncultured Actinomycetota bacterium | reverse complement strand
GAGATCCGCCGCCGCTACGAGCAGCGACTGGGCGACCTGCCTGGCGTGTCCTTCGCGACCGACCGGGAGGATGCGCCCTCCAACGCCTGGCTGACGGTCCTGACCATCGACCCCGACGTAGCTGGCGTGGACCGCGAGACGGTGCGCCGCCACCTCCGCGCTCGCGGCATCGAAGCACGACCCGTATGGAAGCCGATGCACCTGCAGCCGGCATACGCTGGCGACATGACGCTCGGCGGGGCGGTGGCCGGGGGACTCTTCGCGGACGGGTTATGCTTACCATCCGGCTCGTCCCTGACCGACGAGGAGCACGATGAGATCTGCGCCGAGGTGCGCGCGGTGGTGGCCGGATGAGGCCGATGACTTCCGAGGGCGGCCCCGTCCGGAGTGACCGACCGGAGGAGGTGCGGTGATCGCGCCCGAGGAGATCTCCGGTTCCTTCGTCCCGGTCGTCGATCCGGCCGTCGTGGCCGTCGAGCTCGACGGGGAGTCGGTGCTCTACCACGAGTCCTCCCGGACCGTCCATGTGCTCAACCGGACGGCGACCGTGGTGTGGCGATGCCTCGACGGACGCATCGCCCTGGACGAGCTGTCGGCCGATCTCGCTGCTGTGTTCTCTGCGCCGGTGGAGCAGGTCACGAGCGACGTCGTCGCTGCGGTTCGGGAGCTGGGGCGACAGGGCCTGCTGCACGACGTCGAGCCGGATCCGGAGCGCGTCGCCGAGAACACCGTCGTGCCGCCCGACCTGGGCGAGGCGCCCGGTGGCTAACGGTCCTCCGGTGGACTCGCTGCGGTACCTGCCGGTGGCGGGCAACAGCTGCCTGCGGGACGTGGACGGCGAGCGGTGGGTAGCCAGCGTCACGATCCGGATCGGATGCCACCACGTGGCGATCCGCGCCGGCTCACCGCACGTCGAGGTCGCCCTGCGGGAGCTGCTGCACGACCACATCGTCGACGACCCCGCTGCACCCGCGAGTTTCGGGGTCCAGGAGGTGCGTGCCTCCCTTCCGACTGCCAGGCCCGTGTACCGCGTCTACGAGGGGTGCAGCCACATCTTCACGTCACGCTCCGCGGAGCGGGCGGTCGCGATGGTGGCTGGCTACCTCGAGAGGCTCCTGCCTCGTGACGGCGCCGACGCCGACGCGTTGCACCTCGCGGTACACGCGATCGTCAACGACGAGGCCGCGCTGCTCGTCCCGTGGCGACTACCGTACCGGAGGCCCGCTGCAGAGCTGCGGCTGTTGCGGTCCGGGCTGCGCCAGTTGGAACGCTCCATCGTACGAGTCGACGCGGCGACCGCCGAGGTCTGCGTCGATGAGCCTCGGCTTGTGGTCCGACGGCGGTCGCAGGGGGGCGCAGAAGGCGCTGATGGGCCGGTCACGCTGGCGGGCGTGCGCCGGATCGCCGGTTGGGTGTTCCCCGGGCGACCCGGACCGATCACGCGGGCGCACGCGGTGGGTCGCGGGATGCGCCTGCTGTGGGGTCGCTCCCCGACGGGCATGGATCTCCGCCGGTTGGCTGCGCTCGTCGAGCGGGTCGAGCTCCTGATGGTCGGCGGCTCGGACGCGGTCCTCCGGACCGCGCGGGGGCAGCTAGCGTCCCAGGAGAGGCGATGAGCGACGAGGCCCACCCACCCGTCGCCTCGCTCGCACCAGAGTTGCCGGTGAGCACGCCTTGGGGGTACGTGACGCGGCGGTTTCGCCTGCTAGCGCACGACTTCGCGATCCGCACCAACCACGCTGGGCTTGCTCGGTACCTGGATGAGGTCTTCGCTCCGGCGGCCGTGCCCGGTGCCCCCACCACCCCCACCACGTGGTACTCGATCGTCACCGGCCTGCCCGGCGAACGAGCCGACGCCCTACTGATCGACGAGGATCGGGTGCTCCACACCGATCAACCCCACTACATCCTCAAGCACCTGATGTGGCACATCAACCAGCAGGCGATCCGCAAGAGCCTGTCCACGCACGTACTGGTTCACGCCGCGGTAGCCGCGCGGGATGGCGTCGGCATCGTGATGCCGGCGCCGCAGGAGGCGGGGAAGACGACGCTGGTCGCAGGCCTCGTGAGCGCGGGGTTCGGGTACCTCAGCGATGAGGCCGCAGCCATCCACCCGGAGAGCCTGGAGATCGCGCCGTTCCCGAAACCCCTGTCAGTTGACAAGGGCTCCTGGGAGGTCTTGGCGGGCGCCGAGCCGCAACTTGACGAAACTACCCGTCAGTACGTCACGAAGCAGTGGCAGGCGTCGCCGCTGTCGCTGCGCCATGGGTCGGTGTCGGGACCGGTCCCGGCGGGTTTGCTCATCCTGCCGACGTACCGCGCGGGTGCGGCGACGACCCTCGAACCGGTCCGCGCCGTCGACGCCTTGGTTGCCACCCTCAGCCAGACCTTCTACTTCCACCGGGCGGCGCAACGCAACCTCGAGGTGCTCGCGCGACTGCTCGCCACCGTCCACTGTTACCGCCTCACCGTCGGGGATCTCGCGGTTGCCTGCGAGGCGGTGGACGGCGCCTGCCGGCGTCATGGACGCAGCTGAGGCGGCCCACCACGTGGACCGCATCAGCGAGCTTCCTTAGCGTCCTGGGGGCTGCGGCCTACTTCACCGCGGACGTGTCGAAGGTGATCGACTTGCCGTCGCCACTGATGGTGGCGCTCCCGTCGCAGATCGTGCCGCCCATGATTGCGCCCGCTTGGCCGCCGCCGCAGTCGGTGAATACGCAGCCATCGCCGGTCACGGTTAACGTGAGGTAGTCGCCCGACTGTGTGGCCGAGAGCGTGAACGGCAGATTGACGACGTAGTCCTTCTCGGCCGCCAACCAGCACTCCTCGAAGTAGTCCTCGAACTCTCCCTCGTCGCACTTCGGCAGGTTCCCGGGGTTGTCCTCGAACTCGCCCTCGTCGCGCTCGTACTTCACGCGATAGTCCGTGTAGTCCGTTCCGTTACACCTTACGACCGCTGCGGCGTACGAGAATCCGGTGAGCGGTGTGCCCTCGCTGCCAAAGGCGGCGCTGCCGTACTTGGTGATGGAGGGGGCGGCCCACATCAGCGCACCGGCTCCGCCGACGACCGCGCTCTTGCGCAGCATGTCGCGTCGGCTGATGCCGCCCCCTACCCCTGGCGCTTCGAACGTTGTGTCCTCGTGCATCGTCGTCCCTTCGCATCTCGAGGCAGCGAGAGCCGCCATCCCGTCGCTTCGAACGATAGGTGGCAGGCCGGGTCGCGGCGACGTCATCCGCCGTATGTTTCGTACGGTGTTGGCTTGACCATCGCGCTCTGTGACCGGTCACCAACGTTCTCGGAGCGGAGTTCGTGGCAGGCGTCACGCGTGCCGCTGACGGTGCGTTCGCAAGGACTACGGAGCGTGGCGCCAGCGAGAAGTTTCTCGTGCGGATCCTCGGCGTTGAGCCGCCCATCGATGGGGTCTCCAGCCCGCCGCTGGGTGGGGTGCAGCGCAGGAGCTGCGGGTGCGGAAACCCGCCTTGGATGGCTTGTAGAGGCGATCCAAGGCAACTTCGTGTTCCTGGTCGTGGAGCGTGGTGGGTGACCGCTGACGCGGCTTGTCGAAGCCACGGCCGGTAGGGCCCAGGTGCATAGCTCATAAGGACTATTGACGGTCGGCCAGACTGCACGGCAGCCTCGAGCATCGAACGGCCCATCCACAGGTCAGTTAGAGCATCCGGTGATCTTGGAGGGTCGGCAGAGTTCGAGGGGAACCTAGACGGCGCCCTGTTGATCGTGGTCGGGGGCACGGGCCGTGCTGTCTGCGGTCATGACGAGAGATGAGGGATGACGTGGGGCTTGTGGATCAGGGGACTGATCAGGGCGCGGGACGTCGCACCGTGCTGCTGATCACGCCCGATCGGATGCTGGGCGAGGCACTCGCCGTCGCCTGCGTACCCCACGCACTCCAAATGAGTGTGGTCGATCCACGTTCGGACGACATCCGCATCGATGGCAAGCTCGTTGTGCTCGACCTCCTCGCTGACGACGCGGCGATCACAGCTCAGGCGGTGGCCCTGGATGCAGGTTCGCCCAGCCGCATCGTCGGGTTGGCCGAGGGGCCGGTCATCGCAGCTTCCGACATCCAGATCGATGGCTGGATCACCACGGACTCCTCCATAGGCGCGTTCGCCGCCAAGCTCGCCGATGCGAACGACGCCTCACGCAACGCCAGTCCCAACTTCGCCAAGGGTCGGGCCGGCGGAACAGACGCGGGGCAGCGGGTCGTCCTCGCTGAACCCCGTCGACTGGTCCGGGAGGCGCTCGCAGGCGGTCTCGATGCGCAACCTGACCTGACGGTGTGTGCCCAGACTGACGACACCACCTCGACGTTGTTGCAGGTAGAGCGCACGGGGGCCGAGGTGCTCGTGCTGTCCGCAGGTATGCGTGCAGACCTTCCGGGGATCTGTGCGGAGCTCCGCGGGTTGTCGCCACGTCCACGGACGCTGTTCCTCGACCAGGTCGCTGATGACGATCGCCTGCTGCAAGCGGTGGAGGCGGGCATCGATGGTTACACGACCGGAGCCGCCGGACTGAACGCTGTCGCTGATGCGATCCGGGCGACCGCGCGGGGCGAATCGGTCGTGCCGCCCTCCATGCTTGGCCCTCTGCTCCGGCGACTCATCGAACGCCGCCGTGACGCGGCCGAGGCGGCGGAGCGGCTCCGTGAGCTCACGCGCCGGGAGCGCGAGGTGTTCGGGCTGCTCGTAGAAGGCCACGATGACGCCGGGATCGCGGCGACCCTGGTCATCTCCCCGGAGACGGCGCGAACGCACGTGCACCGGATCCTGAGGAAGCTGGACGTGCACTCCCGGGGCGATGCGGTGGCGCTCGCTGCCAGCAACGGCATGGCCGACCAGCTCGAGCGAGCGCTCGAGAGGAGCGCCTCATGAGCACCGATCTGCGTCACCTTCCGAAACGAACGCGGGATGTCGAGCTCCGCGAAGTGGGGGACGAGAGCGTGCTCGTGACGCCTTCCGGCAGCACCTATGCGCTCAACCCGACGGCCCGTGCCATCTGGGAGCTGTGTGACGGCACCACCACGGTCGACGAGCTCGCCGTCGCGATCTCCGAGGTCTTCGCGATCGACCGAGCCACGGCGCTCGATGACGTCGCCGCCACCATCGAGCAACTCCGAGCCGTCGGCCTGGTCACCTCCGAGAACCCGTAAGCCGGAAACGAGGTCCGTAGAGGAACCGCCATCACGATCACATCAGACCCGAAGGCCCCCAACGCCGGTCGTTGGTGGGGCTCCGTCGCCCAACGGTCGGTCAACGGACCGGCCGACGTCGCGCTCGTGCTCCTCGATGCGGTGCTCGTCGCCGTCGCCTTCGGGATCATGCTCGTCCTGCGTTACGAGCTGCAGGTCCCGTCCTACGTGTGGGCGGAGTTCCTGAGCTTCCTTCCCGTTGCGGTGGTGCTGCAACTCATCGCCAATCGGCTCGCTGGGCTGTACGGGCCCGTGTGGCAGCACGCCAGCATCTACGAGGCCCAGCGGATCCTGCTCGCCGGTGGTGTCGTGACGTTGCTGCTCACGGGCTGGATCTTCGTTGACCGGCGCGTGCCCCTGTCGGTCGCCCTGACCGGCGGTGTCATCGCGACCGGGCTGTTGGGGGTTCTGCGGTTCCACTCCCGCCTGTTCGCCTTCCACAGGGGGCAGCGTGCCGACGCGCTTCGCGTCCTGATCGTCGGCGCTGGCGAGTCCGGCGGCGCCATCCTGCGGGAGATCGACCGCAAGCCGGATGCCGGGATCCAGCCGGTCGCACTGCTCGACGATGATCCGCGCAAGCTCGGTCGGTGGGTGGCCAACGTCCCGATCGCAGGGACGATCGACGACGTGTTCGAGGTCGGTGAACGGTTGGCGGTCGATCAGGTCCTCCTGGCGATCCCCTCCGCCGATTCCGCCTTGGTCCGCCGGGTCGCTGATGCCGTGGCCCAGCTCGGGGTGCCACTCAAGGTGCTCCCGAGCATGTCCGAACTGATGAACGGCCAGCCCCAGCTGCAGGATGTGCGCGACCTCTCGATCGATGACCTCCTGGGGCGCCAGCCGGTGGCGACCGACCTCGCTT
>CAYVJT010000228.1:0-6100 GCA_964451855.1 uncultured Actinomycetota bacterium | reverse complement strand
GCGCCGATCAGGGTGACCCAGCCGGCCTCGACGCCGGGCAGCAGCGCGTCCTGCTGGCTCTTGGAGAAGCGGTGGATCTCGTCGATGAACAGCACGGTGCGGCGGTCCCGGAGCTCCAGGCGGGTGCGGCCCTCCTCGATCAGGCGCCGGACGTCCTTGACACCGGCGGTCACGGCGGACAGCTCGGTCCACGCCGCGTCGACGTGGGCGGCGATGACCGCGGCCAGCGAGGTCTTGCCGACCCCCGGCGGGCCCCACAGGATCAGCGAGCGCAGCTCGCCGCGGTCGAGCATGGACCGCAGCGAGGTCCCGGGGCCGAGCGCCTCGGCCTGGCCGACGTACTCGTCGAGGTCGCGCGGGCGCATCCGTGCCGCCAGGGGCATCCCCCGTGGCACGGCGCTCGGCCGGGCGTGATCGCCGCCAGCGTCCAACGACGGGGCCGTCGGCTCCGGGTCGTCGAACAGCTGGTCGTCGCTCACGTCGGCACCGTACCCGTGCGAGGGGACGCACCGGCAGCAGGCTGGCGGTCGAGCGTCCCGGTACGGTGGCTGCCCACGACGAAGGGACCCATGATGGCATCGAACCTCACCAAGAAGGTGTCTCACGGCGTCGAGGAGCTGCGCGACCGGGCCGCGGAGACCATCGCCGGCGACGGCGAGTCGGTGTTCCGCGCCCTGAAGCGCCTGTCGGAGCGGATCGAGGAGGCCGAATCGTCGCTCCAGGAGCGGATCAGCTCCGCCGAGGCATCGCTGCAGGACCGGGTCCTCGACGCCGAGCTCAACCTCGCCACCGGGCTGGACGAGGTCGCCTCGCAGAAGCGCCGCACCACCTGGCCACGCCGCTTCTTCTGGCTGCTGCTGGGTGCGAGCATCGTCGCCTCGGTGCTCATCAGCGCCCCCGAGCGGGCCAAGGAGCTCCGCGACAAGCTCCTCGGCTGAACAGGCCCCGGTCCGGCGCCGCGTGGTCGCTCGGCGCCAGTTCTTCGACTGCCGCACTGAGGTACGGGTTCCCACCACCACACCCCGGGGTCATCAAGCGCCGAGTTCGGTAGTGGGTGTTGATGAGATGCGCACGAACAGCTGTGGTTGGCGAGCCGTCCGGAGGCGTGGTTGCGTTGCGTCGAGCGGCACTGCTCTGACGGTCCAGATTGACGACCAAGAGAGGTGATGCGTGAGCCCACGCTGGACCACGGTCGGCAACGCAAGCCTGTACTTCTACCCGGACGAACCTCACCGACGTCCGCACGTTGACGTCATCGGGCCCGACTGGAACGTCAAGATCGCCCTTGACAACCTCGAGGTGCTCGTGCGGTCTGGGAAGGTCCCGCCGAAGGTGCTCAAGCAGGCACTCGAGGTGCTGCGAAGCCACCAACAGCAAGCGATCGAGGCATACCACGCCACGATGCAACACCGGTTCCCCGGTACGCTCGACACGGAGGAGGACGAGCAGTGAACGACATCGCCCCGCTGATCCGGATCACCGGTGTGCGCGTGCTGTCGCGTTACATCGTCGAGCTGACCTTCGAGGATGGTGCGGTCAAGGTGATCGACCTCGAGCCGCGCCTGTGGGGCGAGATGTTCGCCCCGCTGATCGAGGACTACGAGCTGTTCCGCGAGGTGTCGGTCGATCCGGACGGCGGCACGATCTGCTGGCCGAACGGCGCCGACCTGTCCCCACGGATGCTCTACGCCCAGGCGAAGGCTGCAGTCCCGGCCTAACGTCGATCACGCTCGCCCATCACGAACCGCTACGGGCGAGAAGCCCTCGTCAGGACCGTGTGAGGTCGCGCTCGGTCCCACGCCCGGGACATCGAACCGCGCCAGGAAGTGACCGCTGGCGAACCCATCCAACGCCGGATCCCTCACTGGGGGCCGGGTCCGCTGCGGCGGGTCGGCAGCAGCCGGACACCGGTCGTGTATGCGACCCAGGACAAGGGCCCGCGCAGTACCGGGTCGTCGAGCGTTCGCAGGAGCAACAGAGCAGACGTGGTCACCGCCTTGCTCGACCGGGGAGACCTGAGCGCAAGGGTTCGTGCTGGTTGCGGAAACGGCCAGTTACATGCCGGGGGTGTTGAGCTTGCGGTGTGCGAGCATCACGGCGATCGCCGTGAACAGCACCCCGTAGGCGGCGAGCCCCCCGAGCACGACCAGATCGATCGGTGCCCCGCGGAACATGATGTCGCGGACGAGCGCGATCGCGTGGGTCGCGGGCAACAACCAGGCCAACGGACGCGCGAACGGCAGGAAGCGGTCCAGTGAGAGGAGGAACCCGCTCAGGAAGATGGTCGCGAGCAGCACGAGCATGGCGTACTGCACCGCCTGGCTGTCGTTGTTGGCCAGCAACGACAGGGTCAGCCCCGCCGCGGTCGCGGTGAACAGCAGCACCACCAGGACCGCCGCGACGTGCAGCCACTCGCCCGCCATCGGGGTCCCGAGGCCGCCCACCAGCGCCGCCAGCAGCACGAACCCGATCACACCGCCGAGCAGCAGGTACGCGGCGAACTTGCCAAGCACGTACTCGAAGGTCCGCATCGGCGACACCCGGAACAGCTCGGTGACGCCCAGCGCGCGCTCGCGCACGACCGAGAGTCCGAGCAGCGTCACCGCGAGGACCGTCGCGACCGCCGACTCGCTCGCCGAACTCGACGAGCGGCTCGATGAGGTGTCCGGGCTGATCGGGAGCTACATCGAACGCACCGAGGATGCGACCGAGCTCGTCGATCATCAACGACAGGTGCTGGACACCAGCGCCCGGCGCGCACGGTTGGCGATCGTCGCGTTCGGATTGGTGTTCGGGCTCAGCCAGTTCGTGCCGCTGTACCTGGGGCTTACCTTGATGCGGGGGGCTGTCGAGATCCGAGACCCCTGATCGTGAGGTGAGGCCGAGGCACGCTGGCGACTCGCCGGCCTCGGCATGGATCGGGCACGTGACCGATGCCGCAGGTAGCCGATGCCCGAACCGATCACCCTCGCCCGTCGGGTCAGCCGAGCTCCGAGGCGTCGCCGCCCAGGGCGTCGACGATGGCGTGGGCGTTGCGGCGCATGAGCTCGAGGTAGCTGTGCTCGGGGCTGCCCGGCTCGCCAGGGAGCACGTCGTCGGAGAGGTCGGCGACGTAGGTGGCCCCGGTCTCCTCGGCGATCGCCTCCAGCACCGGCGTGGGGAACACCTCGCTGCCGAACACCACCGGGACGTCCAGCTCGCGGATCAGGTCGATGACGGCACGCACCTCCGACGCGGACGGCTCGGAGAAGTCGGCCGGCTGCACGGCCGTGGCGTAGTCCAGGTCGTAGTCGCGAGCGAAGTAGGTCCACGCGTCGTGGTAGGTCACCAGGGTCCGGTTCGTCGCCGGGATCGTGACGGTGGCGTCGCGGATCGCAAGGTCGAGCTCGGCGAGCTCCTCCTGGTAGGCCTCGGCGTTGGCGGCGTAGGTGTCGGCGCCGTCAGGGTCCAGCTCGCTGAGCGCCTCGGCGATCGCCTCCACCAGTGCCGCGGCGTTGCGCACGGACGTCCAGACGTGGGGGTTCGGCCCCGGACCGTCCTCGCCGTGGGTGTGGCCGTCGTCGCCGTGGGTGTGACCGTCGTCGCCGTGGGTGTGGCCGTCATCGCCGTGGGTGTGGCCGTTGTCGTGGGTGTGGCCATCGTCGCCGTGGTCGTGGGTGTGGTCGAAGACCAGGTCCTCATCGGTCAGCGCCGCCTCCCCCAGCAGGAACAGCGGCGAACCTTCCGGCAGGTTCTCCTCCGCGAGGCGCAGCGCGCCGTCGTTGAGGCCCAGCCCGATCCCGATGTAGGCATCCGCCTCGGCGAGCATCACCACGTCCTGCGGACGGGGCTCGTAGGTGTGCGCGTCGCCCCCCGCGGGAACCAAGGGTTCTACCTCGACGCGCTCACCGCCGACCTGCTCGACCAGATCGGCGACCGGCGCCACAGTAGCGACCAGGCTCAGGGCCGGCTCGACCGGTGCGGCGACCGTCTCGCCGTCGTCGGCCTCGCCATCGTCGGTCCCACCCTCGACGGCCTCGACCTCGCCGGCTGCGTCGTCCGAGGTCGCTTCAGGTGCTCCCTCGGCCGGCTCATCCGTCGCTACCTCGGCGTCACCACAGCCGGCGAGCACGAGCGCGGCGACCGCCGCGAGGGCGAGTGCGGACAGGCGGGGATACGGGTTGAGACGCACCGGGCCTCCTTGTTGCGAACGCCTCGCAGTTTATCCTGCGAGGTCGGCGTCCGCTGCGGCTGGCACGTCCGTCCGGCGGGCTCGTCCCAGGCGCGCCCGGGTGGTCACGGCGGTGATCGCGAACACGGCCGCGAAGGCGATCGAGCCGGCGAGCACGATCGTCGGCCCGCTGGGCACGTTGACGTGGAACGAGCCGAACAGCCCGATCACGCTGGCCAGGATCCCGATCGCCGTGGAGGCCAGCAGCGTCACGCCGAACGACCGGGCGGTCATGCGCGCGATCGCCGCCGGGATCACCACGGCGGCCGCGATCAGCAGCACGCCGAGCACCCGGACCGATGCGACCACCACCGCAGCCGTCGACAGGCTGAAGACCAGCTCGATCGTCCCGGTGCGCACACCGTGGACCTCGGCGACCTCGGGGTCGAAGGTGACGAAGACCAGCCGCTTGTACAGGGTCAGCAGGAGCACACCGAAGGCGAGTCCGACCCCGGCCGCGACCCACAGGTCGGTCGTGTTGACCCCGAGGATGTTGCCGAAGAGCATCGCCTCGACGTTGATCGGGGTCGGCACGATCGACAGGGTCGCGACGCCGATCGCGAAGATCGCCGTGGTGACGATCCCGATGGCGGCGTCCGCGTGGAGGCCACGGCGTCGGGTGACCCGGTCGATCAGCAACGCCGAGACCACGGTGGCAGCGACGGCGCCGATGTAGAGGTCGACGCCCAGCGCCACCCCCACGGCGACCCCGCCCAGCACGCTGTGGGCCAGCCCGTGTCCGATGTAGCTCATCCGGCGCAGCACCACGAACACCGACAGCGCCCCGCACATCGCGCCGATCAGCACGCCGGCGAGCATGGCCCGGCCGAAGAAGGCGTACTGGAAGGGCTCGACGAACAGCTCGGTCAGCATGGCCCGTTCACCGCTCCCCCTCCGGCTCCGCATCCTCCTCGACGTCCATGGAGAAGGCGATGCCGTTGTGGTGCACGGCACCGGCGAGGTGGTCGGGTCCGGCGTGCAGGTGGATCTGCTCGTCGTCGACGACCACGACGCGGCCCCGGTCGTGCAGGACCCGCATGGGGGCACCGTAGGTGCGCGACAGCGCGTCGGGGGTGAGCACCTCCGCGGGTGCGCCGTCGGCGGTCACCTCGCCGTTGAGGCACACCACCCGGGGTAGGTGGGCAGCGACGAAGTTGAGGTCGTGGGTGGTCAGCACCACCGTGAGGCCGAGGTGGTGCAGTTCGCCGAGCAGCCGCAGCATGTCGCCGCGGGTGGCCAGATCGACCCCGGAGGTTGGCTCGTCGAGGAGCAGCAGCTCGGAGCGTCGCAGCAGGGCGCGGGCGAGGAACATCCGCTGCCGTTGCCCGCCGGAGAGCTCGCGGATGCGGCGTCTGCGCAGGTCAGCGATACCCAGGCGGTCCAGCAGCTCGCGGGCGCGGCGCTTCTCCGCGCGGGAGAACCACGGGACGGGTGCGCTGCCGGCGCTGTCGCCGAGCAGCACGACCTGCTCGACGGTCACCGGGAAGTCCCAGTCGATCATCTCGAGCTGCGGCACGTACCCGACGCCGTCCGGCGCGCGGCCGTGGCGTACCTTCCGGCCGAGGACCTCCACCTCGCCGCGGTGGTGCTCGGCCCGACCGGTGAGCAGGCGCAGCAGCGTCGTCTTGCCGGAGCCGGACGGGCCCACGATGCCGACGAACTCACCGCGGCCGACGTGCAGGGACAGCTCCCGCAGCACGCTGACGCCGCCGTAGCCGGTGGCGACGTCACGCATGGCGACCGCGGGCTGGGTGGGGCTGGGCACCGTCGGGCGCGACGAGGCCGGCAGCGGCGCCGGCTCGGGCGCACCGCTGCCCTTGGGCTCGGTCGTGCGGCTGGAGGTGGACAAGCGCGGGACCTGGTGACGGGGTGCTGGGGGCTGCGGGGTGT
>CAYVJT010000227.1:2347-6137 GCA_964451855.1 uncultured Actinomycetota bacterium | reverse complement strand
GGGCCGACGACGAGAGGCGGCCCGGTGACCACCGCCGTGGTCCTGTTCACCCGGGACCTTCGGGTCAACGACCAACCCGCGCTGGCCGCGGCGTGTCGCCGCGCCGACCGGGTCGTGCCGCTGTTCGTCCTCGACGAGCGCATCCTCGGTTCGCGCTACGCCGCACCGAACCGCGTCGCCCACCTGCTCGAGGCCCTCCACGACCTGCGGGCCAACCTCCGTCGTCTCGGCGGAGACCTGATCGTGCGCCGCGGCGACCTGACGGAGCGGGTGGGTGACCTCTGCCTCGAGGTAGGTGCCGACGAGCTCCACCTCGCCGCGGACGTGTCCACGTACGCGCACGGTCGAGAGGCCGCGCTGCGTCGGTTGACCCGCCACCTCGGCGTCGCCCTGCACGTGCACCCGGGAAGCACCCTGGTCCCACCGGGTGAGCTGACCCCCGCCGGCAGCGACCACTTCCTGGTCTTCACCCCGTACTGGCGCCGGTGGGTGGAGCATCCGCACCGCGTCCCGGAACCGCCGCCGTCCCGGGTCCCCACCCCGGACACCCTCTCAGCCCTCTCAGCCGGGACGCTCCCTCCGCGCGACGAGCTCGTCGACGGCGAGGTGGCACCCGACCGCGGCCAGGGCGGGGAGACGGCCGCCCGGGCCCGAGCGGATGACTGGTTCGCACGTGGGATCTCTGCCTACGAGCACGACCGCGACCGGATGGACGTCGACGGGTCGTCCCGGCTCTCCGCGCACCTGCACTTCGGGACGCTCTCCGTCGCTGAGCTCGCGGCTCGCATCGACCGCCGCCGCCGAGGCCACGACGCGTTCCTCCGGCAGCTGTGCTGGCGCGACTTCAACCATCAGCTCCTTGCAGCCCGGCCGGAGTTGCTCAGCAGGGACCTGCGATCCCAGGGCGACGCGTGGCGTGATGCCACGACCGATGCCCAGGCGGTGGAGCTGTGGAAGGCCGGACGCACCGGCTACCCGATCGTCGATGCCGGCATGCGCCAGCTGCTCCGTGAGGGCTACGTGCACAACCGCGCGCGGATGCTCGTGGCGTCGTTCCTCACCAAGCACCTCCGGGTCGACTGGCGGGTCGGCGCCTGGCACTTCATGGACCACCTCGAGGACGGCGACCTCGCCAACAACTTCGCCGGCTGGCAGTGGGCCGCGGGCACCGGGACCGACAGCCGACCCAACCGTCTGTTCAACCCCGTCGCCCAGGCTCGTCGCTACGACCCGGACGGGACCTACGTGCGGCGCTACGTGCCGGAGCTCCGCGACGTCGACACCGCGACGGTCCACGCCCCGTGGGAAGCGGACGGCACGCTGCTGGCCGTCGACTACCCGCCACCGATCGTCGATCACGGGGAGGCCCGGGCGCGGTTCCTCGACGAGCGGGGTCGGTGACCTGGGGGTGCGGAGCGTCGGAGCGCAGGTCCGGTTCCGGCGCAGGGCGTCCGGGAGGCATGACGGCACCTCGAGGTGGCTCGTCGGGAGCGTTGGGTGCGGTTGCGACGGCTCACCGTCGCAACCGCACCCAACACCTGGCGACCCCAGGCAGGCAGGGTGGGCCCGTGAGGCTCGGACCCGACCGGGGTGACCGACGCAGGGCCCGGCCGGGGTGACCGACGCAGGGTCCGGCCGGGGCGACCGACGCGGGGCCCGGCCGGGTCAGCCGTCGAGGCCGACCACCTCGACCGGTTCGATGTCGTCGGCCGGCTCGAACCCGAAGACCTGCGCGTAGAAGCTCAGCTCCGAGGTCAGGGCCTCGATCTGGTTCTCGGCCTTGCGGAAGCCGTGATCCTCGTCCTCGAAGGTGACGTACGCGTGCGGGATGCCCTTGGCCGCCATCGCCTCCACCATCGCCTCGGCCTGCGCGGGCGGCACGATCCGGTCCAGCATCCCCTGCAGCAGGATCACCGGGCAGGACAGCCCCTCCGGGTGGTGGACCGGGGAGCGCTCGCGGTAGACGTCCTCCGCCTCCGGGTAGGGGCCGATCAACCGGTCGAGGTAGCGCGACTCGAACTTGTGCGTCTCCTCCGCGAGCGCGCCGAGGTCGGCGACGCCGAAGTGGCTCGCGCCTGCGGCGAACACGTCCCGGAAGGTGAGCGCTGCCAAGGTCGTGAACCCGCTCGCCGATCCGCCTCGGATCACGGTGCGGTCCGGGTCGACCTCGCCCCGCTCGGCCAGTACCTCGGCCGCCGCGACGCAGTCGTCGACGTCGTAGATGCCCCACGTTCCCCGCAACGCCTCGCGGTACGCACGGCCGAAGCCCGTCGATCCGCGGTAGTTGACGTCGACCACCGCGAACCCGCGGCTGGTCCAGAACGACGCAGCCAGGTCCAGGCGTGGTGGGAAGTGCGCCGTGGGCCCGCCGTGGCTGGTCACGATCAAGGGCGGTCGCTCGTCGTCCGGGCCTTCGACCTGCGGGTTACGGGGCCGGTGATAGAGGGCATGCGCCGTCATGCCGTCGCTCGTCGGGAAGCTGATGACCTCGGGTTGCGACAGCCACGAAGGGTCGACCGGGAGCTCGCGGCTGGCGTGCAGCGTGCGCCACGCCCCCGCGCCCTCGTCAGCGACGTCGGACGCCGCCGCCTCCTGGCCGGTGGCCGGCACCTCGACCTCGACGACCGCGACGGGATGCGCCGGGGACCCGCCGATGAAGGTCACCGTCGACCCCGAGGCGAGCAACCCGACGCAGGCGGTGTGGGGGACGGGTAGCGCGTGGATCGTCCCCTCCGCGGGGTCCAGCACGCTGGGACGCATCACCGCGTGGTCGGTCGCGATCACCGCGATCCGCCCGTCGTCGAGGAAGCCGTACAGCGACGCGCCGAACTGCCATGCGGGGATGCCGAGGTCGCACTCGACCTCGGCGAGGTTGGTCAGCTCCGTCGCCTCGACGGGTCCCGGCCCGGTGAGGTCGGCCCGGTAGAGGTTCCACCATCCCGTCCGGTCGGAGATGAGGTGCAGGACCCCGTCCGGTGACCACGCCGGAGCCATCACGCTCTCGTTGGCGTCCGGGCCGCCAGCCGCGATGGTGGCCTCAGACAGCATCGGGTGCCCCTCGGCGACGGAGAAGCGACCGACGTACAGCGCGGTGTCGTCCCAGGGCATGTTCGGATGCTCCCAGGCGACGTACGCCAGACGCGTCCCGTCCGGGCTCAGCCGCGGCGAGCTGACGAAGTCGTGCCCCTCGACGAGGACCACCACCTCGTCGTCGCCGTCCGCGGCTGCGCCGTCGGCTGGGATGGCCACGATCTCGTTGTGCACGTCGGTGGCGTCGGGGCCCTCGTGGCGTTCCCGCACGGCGAGCAGCCACCGCCCGTCTGCGGTCAGCTCGAGGTCGGCGTAGCGCAGGGTCGCGGGTGCGTCCGGGGCGGGGGTGATGGGCCGTGGCGGGCCTCCGGGATCGACGCGGTAGAGCCGCTGATCGGCGAAGCCGCAGTACCACGCGGTCCCGTCGACGACGAGGTAGGCGCCGCCCCCGTACTCGTGGACGCGGCTCCGGGCGTTCGCGTCGTCGGGGATCAGCTCCGTGCGTGTGCCGTCAGGGGTGCGTTGCACGATGACCTGACGGCCTCCCTCCGCGGCGCGCAGCTCCAGCCAGGTCAGCCGGTCGCCGTCGCGGCGCAGCTCCGTCAGGCCGGTCGCAGCCTGGAACACCAGGTCGGGTGTCAGCTCGGACGACCAGGTCCCGTACGGAGCGGTGGACGGCACAGCTACCTCGAGGTTCGATGGCGATGGCGCCGCAAGCCTGCCAGCCCCGCCGGCGCGGTCAACCCGCGCCGTGCGCCCG
>CAYVJT010000227.1:0-2247 GCA_964451855.1 uncultured Actinomycetota bacterium | reverse complement strand
CTCGCGGTGGCCCTTGGAGGTGATCGGTGGCGGACCTGGACGACGAGGCAGCGACCGAGGTGCCCGTGGATGCCGCGCCGGCGCCGCAGCAGCGTCACGGCGACCGGCTCAGCGGTCTGGACGCGGCCTTCCTGGAGATGGAGTCGGCGACCCGGCACATGCACGTCGGTGCGCTGCTCATCTTCGATCCCCCCGACGATCCCCGCCGGGTCGGGTTCAGCCGGTTCCTGAAGCTGGTGCGCTCACGGCTGCACCTCGTCCCCCGGTACCGCCAGAAGCTGGTCACGCCACCGCTGCGCAGCGGCGCTCCCGTCTGGGTCGACGACCGCCACTTCGATCTCGCGTACCACGTCCGCCACGCTGCGCTGCCCGCGCCGGGGACCACGACCCAGCTGACCGAGTACGCCGCGCGGATCCTGTCCCGGCAGCTCGACCGGGATCGGCCGTTGTGGGAGCTCTACGTGATCGAGGGGCTCGAGCACGGCCGCGTCGCCCTGCTCAGCAAGAACCACCACGCGATGGTCGACGGTCTGGCTGGGGTCGACATCGCCACGGTGATGTTCGACCTCGACCCCGACGGGTCCTACGACATCCCGGCGCCGCAGCCGTGGGAGCCGCAGCCGACGCCGAGCAAGGCCCAGCTTGCCGCCGACCAGGCCGTGCGGCTCGCGACCAGTCCGGCCGAGCTGGTGGAGTCCGCACAGCGGGTCGCGGCGGCCCCGAGGAACACCGCGAGGAAGATCGCATCGGTCGGACGCGGCGTGGCGCGGGTGGTGCGCTCCAACCTGGCGAAGCCGGCGCCACGGTCGCTGCTGAACCAGCCGCCGGGCACCCACCGACGCTTCGCGATCCAGCGGGTGGCCCTCGAGGACGTGCGGGTCGTCAAGGACACCTTCCGCACGACGGTCAACGACGTCGTGCTCGCGGTGACCGCCGACGCGGTCGGCCGCTTCCTCCGGGAACGGACCGCGCGCACCGACGGGCTGTGGTTGCGGGCCATGGTGCCCGTCAGCACGCGCGAGGGCTCCGAGGCCCACCAGCTCGGCAACCGTGTGGTGTCGGTGTTCGTCGACCTGCCGATGTTCGAGATGGACCCGATCGAACGCCTGCGCGTCTGCCACGAGGGCATGAGCGAGGTGCGATCGAGCCACGCCGCCGTCGGCGCCAACTTCCTGATCGGGCTGGGGGACTTCGCGCCACCGACCCTGCACGCGATGGCGTCGCGTCTCGCGGTCAACAGCCGGCTGTTCAACTTCCTCGTGACCAACGTGCCGGGACCGCAGGTGCCGATCTACTGCCTCGGGGCACGGCTGCTCGGGGCCTTCCCGTTCACGCCGCTCGCGGCCAACCACGCCTTCGGGGTGGGCGTGATGTCGATCGACGGGTGGCTCAACTTCGGGTTCACCGCCGACTACGACGCGCTCCCCGACGTCGAGAACCTCTGTGGGCACCTCGTCGATTCCGTCGGTGAGCTGCTGCGGTGCGCAGAGGCAGCCAACGAGAAGGCGGCGCGCCTGTCGCCCGGACAGCGCACGGGCAGCGACGCGGACGTGATCACCCCCCAGGACGACGCGGCCACCGCGGACGCATGATCGAAGGGCTGGACGTGCAGGCGCTCGAACTGACCGTGCAACGCCTCGACCCCGATGTGCCGCTGCCCGCGTACGCGCACGACGGGGACGCCGGGATGGACCTCGCTGCGGCGGTCGACGTCACCTTGGCGCCGGGGGAGCGGGCAGCCGTGCCGACCGGGCTGGCGATGGCGATCCCCGCCGGCTGGGTCGGGCTCGTGCATCCCCGGTCGGGCTTGGCGCGGCGGCACGGCGTGACCGTGACGAACGCGCCGGGCACGATCGATGCGGGCTACCGCGGCGAGGTTCAGGTCCTGCTCGTCAACCTCGGCGACGAGCCGGTCACGCTGCGACGGGGCGATCGGATCGCGCAGCTGCTGCTGCAGCAGGTCGGCCACGCGCAGGTCGTCGAGGTGGAGGAGTTGGACGGCACGACGCGGGGGAGTGCGGGGTTCGGGTCGACGGGGGTCGCGACGCAGGACGCCGCCTCGTCGGGGGTCGTGTAGGGCGTCGTGCAGGAGGTACCGTGTCGGGTGCCGAAGCCGGGCCTGCGGCGGTGGGTCGCAGCGGGCGCGCGTGGTTTGCTGCCCCCGGACACACCCGTTAGCTTTCCCGGTCGCGCGCGGATGTAGCTCAGTTGGCTAGAGCGCCACCTTGCCAAGGTGGAGGTCGCGGG
>CAYVJT010000226.1:0-6144 GCA_964451855.1 uncultured Actinomycetota bacterium | reverse complement strand
GGTCGCGATGCGACACCTATCCCGCCCAGTGCGGGTGTGGGAGCGTCTGGTGCGCTGGTGGGGTTGTCGCTGGCGGCGATGGTGTGGTGAGGGGTGTGCGGGCAGCGAAGCCAGGTCGCTGACCGCGACCTCGATGTCGGACTCGGCCGTGCCGTGGTGGCCTTCGACGACCCACAGCGCCTCGGTGGTGGCGGCACCGGTGGCGCTCTGGCGCCAACACCATCGGCGTGCGACCACGACACCGGCAGCGTCGACGAAGATGACCTCACCGAAGATGACCTCGTTCTCGGACACCGTGATGGTCTGCAACGCACTCAGTGCTGAGAGCTACGAGGAAGGTTCGATCGAAGGGTCAGCGAGCCTGCACGCCTCCACACTGTTCGACGACGGTGAGGTGCCCTACTTCCGTGGCGACGAGGTCCTGGTGCAGATGCTCGACGACGCAGGCTACGAGGACGGCCAGGAGTTCCTGTCCTTCTGCGGATCCGGCTACATGGCGAGCATCAACTACTTCGCGGCCCGGCTCCTCGGCCTGGAAGAGGTGAGGATGTACGACGGCTCGCTCGTGGACTGGAACGCTCGTGGTGGGGCACTGCTGCCCTCGGGTGAAGAGGCCTGAGCAGCTGGAGCCTGACGATGCGTCGCGGTGCTCGCGGAGGTCGGGCGGCACCCCGGACACCCGCGTCAGCACCCACCTGCGGCGAGCGACCCCCGATCAGAACGTGTGGGGCCGTTCGCCGGACACCGGTCGGGGGGACTGCCCGTCCCCCTCGATCTGCAGCGGATCGCGGAGGTAGGTGCGGGTCGTCGGGTAGGCCAGCTCGACCGACGGCTCGGCTCCGATCGCGTCGAGCAGCTGCCGCCACACCTGCTGGTCCACCGCGCGTCGACGGCGGGTGTCCACCAGGATCCTCCCCGTCAGGCGCACGAGCCCGTCCCGGACGCTGACGTAGACCGTCGGGGTGAGGTGGGTGAAGCGGATCTTGTAGGTCTTCGACGCGTGGTGGATACGCCGGGTCGCATCCTCGACGGTGTGGGCGCCAGCCTCCTCCAGTGCGGCCTGCATCAACCGTTCGGCGCGACGCCAGTCGGACTCGAACGTGACGTGCAGCGGGATCTCGTGCCAGAGGTAGCCGAACCCCTCCGTGGCGTTGAAGATGTGCGAGTTGAACACCCTGCCGTTCGGCACGTGCACGATGCGCCCGGTCGACTGGTCCGCATCGACCCAGTTGCCGATCTCGAGCAGCGTCGTGCGGAACACCCGGATGTCGATCACGTCACCGATCACGTGATCGACCTCGATGCGGTCGTCGACCCGGTACGGGCGGCGCAGCACGAGGTAGGCCCAGCCGGCGATGTTGCGCAGGACGTCGGCCAGCGCGATCGCCATACCACCGACCGCCAGGCCGAGGAAGGTGCCGAGGTTGCGCAGCGCCCCCACCCACAACCACGTCAGGACCAGGATCCCGATGAAGGCCAGCACGTAGCTCAACGTCTTGCGGGCCCGGTAGATGACGTGCGTGTCATCGACCCCACGGGAGATCAGGCGGGCCAGCACGATGCGGACCAGGACGAGCAAGAGGACGAACGCGACGCTGAGGATGAGCTTCGCTTCGGTCTCGGAACGCCCGAAGGTCTCCATCAGCCACACCGTCATCCCGGGCACCCTCTCGCCTGCGTCGCGCCAACGCTAACGGTTCCACCGCACGGACACCTACCACCACGGCGCCTGGGGGTGTCCGCGTGGGTGGTGGAGCGCGCCTGGCGCCTAGGATCGACGGGACGAACGGGGTCACGGGGCGACCGACACCTCTCCCGCGCCCACATCCCGCCCACATCCCCGCCCCCATCCGAAGGAGTCGAGGTGGTCCGTCCGACCTCCGACCGCCTCGGGCGAGCCCTCGATCTGCTCGGCGACCAGTGGGTCCTGCTCATGCTCCAGCAGGCCTTCGCGGGGATCCGGCGCTACAACGACTGGAAGCGGACCCTCGGCATCTCGGACGCCGTCCTCTCCGCGCGTCTACGCAGCCTGGTCGAAGAGGGCGTGTTCTACCGACGCCCGTACCGCGACGAGCGCCGGATGCGCGACGAGTACCGACTGACCGACGCCGGGCTCGACCTCTGGCAGCTCCTGGTCGCCATCTGGTCCTGGGAGTACCGCTGGGTCCCCGGCCGCACCGACGAGTTGCCCGTCCTCTTCCACGACCTCTGCGGGGAACCGACCCTGCCGGAGCTGACCTGTCGCGGATGCGGCGAGGTGGTGACCGCCCGCGACACCCACGCCGAACGGCACCGCACCGTCGGCGAGGTAGCCACACCACGACGCTTCCGCCGCAGCGGCTGGGAGTCCGTCGCCGATCGTCCCGAGCTGTTCTTCCCGGAGACGATGACGATCCTCGGCGACCGGTGGTCGACGGCGGTCACCGCCGCGGCCTTCCTCGGCGTCCGCCGGTTCAGCGGGTTCGAGCGCGAGCTCGGCATCAAGCCGAGCGTGCTGAGCCAGCGGCTCACCGAGCTGATCGAGCACGGCGTGCTGGAACGACGTCAGCAGGAGGGCCGGCGGGCGGTCGAGTACCGCTTGACCCAGAAGGGCCGCGCGTTCTTCCCGGTGGTCGTGCTCGTGATCGCCTGGTCCGACCGTTGGTTCCAGGACGCGCCGCGAGCGCTCACCGTCCTGCACGAACGCTGTGACCGACCCCTCCGTCCGGTGTTGGCCTGTGACCGCTGCGGGGTCAGGCTGGAACGGACCCAGATCCACTTCGCGGAGGTCGATGCTGCGCGATCCGCTCCAGCGTCCGCATCCCCGCAGGATCCTCCTGGGTCGCCGACGGCACGATGACCACCTCGTCGGCCCCGGCGGCCGCGTAGGCATCGATGCGGGCCAGCACCTCGTCGATCGTGCCGATCGCGCCGATGGCCTCCGCCATCTCGTCGGGCACGGCGGCGAGCAGCTCCTTCGGATGGGCGCCATCGCTCGCCCTGGCGACCACCTCGCCGAACCCTGCCCGCTCGAACATCTGCGCGTAGCCGGGGGCCCGCAGGTAGGCGACGATCGAGCGCCGCAGCTGCACCATCGCTGCCGGTCCAGGATCGACCGCAGCAGGCACCCACACGGCCAGGCTGGGAGCGTCTCGCTCGCGTCCCGCGACGGACACCGCCGCGTCCAACTGTCCGTGGAGGTCCTTGACCTCCTCGACCGCCAGCAGGTTGATCACCATCCGGTCGGCATGCTCGGCAGCGGCTCGTACCGCCGCGGGCCCGAAGGCCGCAACGGTCAGCGGGCCGCCCGGGGGAGCCACGCGCAGACGGAACCCCGTCGAGCGGACCACCTCGCCGTCGAGGTCGCTGCGGCCACCCTCCAGGAGCTGCCGGCACACCTGCGCGCTCTCACGGAGCGCGACCCCGCCGCGTGCCCGGCTCCGCCCACGCCACTGCTCGACGACCGTCGGCGACGAGGTGCCGAGGGCGACCCCCACCTTCCGGCCGGTCATGTCCGCGACCGTGCCCGCACCCATCGCGATGCCGGCAGGATCGCGGACGGCGACCGCCAAGGGGCCGAGCGTCAGATCGATCACCGACGTGCGCAGTCCGATCGCGGTCGCCAGGCCGACGGCGTCGTAGGTGGCCATCTCCCCGACCCACAGCTCGGGGTACCCGCAGGCATCCGCGACCTCGGCGGTCGCCAGCACCTCGTCGGCGGGGCGGTCCAGCCACAGCCCCAGCGACACGCTGAGTCGCACCGTCATGCGCGCTCCACCAGCACCGCGGCTCCCGACCCGGCAGCTCCGCTCACGGCCGCGACCCCGTACCGCCCGGAGCGCCGCTCGAGCTCATCCACCAGCCCGGTCAGCAGGATCGCGCCGGTCGCGCCGAAGGCGTGGCCCATGGCGATCGTGCCCCCGTTGGGGTTGAACCGGTCACCGTCGACACGCAGCTCGCGCTGGAACTTCAGGCACAGGGCGGAGAACGCCTCGGCGAACTCGACGACGTCGAGGTCGTCCGCGCTCAGCTCGGCACGCTGCAACACCTGCTCGACGGCGATCTGCCCGGCGAGCAGCATCCGCACCGGATCGCAGCCGGCCGCGCCGGCGCCCACGATGTTCGCCCTCGGGGTCAGGCCCAGCCGTTCGGCGGCATCGGCGCTGGCCAGCAGGGTCATCGCGGCGCCGTCGGCGACCGACGGCGAGGTCCCGCGCGTGTGCAGGTGCTCGATGCGTTCCAACCCGTCGAGTCGGGCCAGCGCGATCGCGTCCTGCCCCGAGGCGCCGAGCTCCTCGAAGGCGGGTGGCAGCGCCGCGAGCGACGCGAGGGTGATGTCGTCACGGACGTGCTCGTCGCGGTCGATCGTCGCGCCCTCGGGGATCAGCAGCGAGCGGGAGTGGTCACCACGCTCCCAGGCTTCGCGGGCCAGCCGCTGGGTGCGCTCCCCGTAGGCGTCGAGCTCCTCGCGGGTGTAGCCCTCCTCGGTCGCGGCGATGTCGGCCGCGATGCCCATGTGCACCGATCCGACGCGCTTGACGACGTCGAGGTCCTTCCACAGCGGCCCCTCGTCGGAGAACATCGGCACGTTCGACACCGACTCGACCCCGCCGGCGAGGACCACCTCGGCCTGCCCCGAGGAGATCAGTCCCGCACCGACCGCCACCGCGTCCAGCCCGGAGGAGCAGAACCGGTTGACGGTGACGCCCGGCACGGTGTCGGGCAGTCCCGCGTTCAGCACGGCCGTCCGGGCGATGTCGGCGCCTTGCCCGGCGACCTGGCTGGCACAGCCGACCACCACCTCGTCGACCTCGGCGGGGTCCAGCCCGGAGCGTTCCAGCACACCGGTCAGCACGGCCTCCACGAGCGCGAGCGGGGTGACATCGGCCAGCCCGCCGCCGGGCTTGGCCTTGCCCCGTGGTGTGCGGACCCCTTCGATCATCGAGACGGTCACGCGTGCTCCTTCCCTACGACGAACGCGGCGGAGGTGGTGCACGATCCGCCGATGTTGACGGTCAGCGCACGTTGCGCCCCCGCCACCTGCATCTCCCCGGCCCGGTCGGTGACCTGCCGGCTGACGTCGACGAGCATGCGGACCCCGGTCGCCCCGACCGGGTGGCCGCTGCCGATCAGCCCACCGCTCGGGTTGACCGGCAGGTCCCCGTCGGGCTCGATCAGCCCCTCCTCGACCACCTTCCACGCCTCCCCCGGCGCCGCCAACCCGAGGTGCTCGAGCGTCGCGTACTCGGTGATCGAGAAGCAGTCGTGCAGTTCGACGACGTCGAGGTCGCGCACCTGCCCGACCTGGGCGCGGTCGAGCGCGTCACGGACCGCACCGCGCAGCGAGGCGAGCACGTACCCGTCGGCATCCGGAGCAGCGAGCTTGTCGGCGAGCACGATCCGGTCGGTGCGCAACCCGAACCCGTCGATGCTCGGCGACCGCTCCAGCTGCCGACCTCGAGCGGCGGCCCACCGCCGCGCACCTTCCTCGCTGGCCAGCACGATGGCGGCGGCACCGTCGGTGATGCGGCCGCAGTCGGTCTTGCGCAGGCGTCCCTCGACGATCGGGTTCACCGCATCGTCCTCGCCGAAGGCGCCATCGGGGAACTCCCAGTCGCGCGACTGGGCGAGCGGGTTGCGTCGTGCGTTGGTGTGGTTGAGCTCCGCGATGGCGGCGAGGTGGGCGTGGTCGAGGCCGTAGCGGTCCGCGTAGTGCTCGGCGAGCTCCGCGAACAGCGCGGGCCAGACGAACTCGGCGTCGACCGCCTCACGACCGACCCAAGCGGCAGAGCCGAGGTGGTCGGCCGCCTGCGCCGCCGGCACGCCACGCATCACCTCGACACCGGTGACCAGCGCGAGGTCGTGGTGTCCGGCCTCAAGCTCCGCGATCGCGGAGAGGACCGCGATGCTGCCGGACGCGCACGCGGCCTCGTGCCGTGAGATGGGCTTGCCCGCCAGCTCGGGCACCGCCGACGCCAGCACCCCGCCCAGGTGGGCCTGGCCCGTGAACAGCTCGCCGGCGAGGTTGCCGACGTGCGCGACGTCCACGTCTGCCGCGTCGAGCTCGGCGTCCTCCAGCGCGGCGTTGCTGGCCGCTGACAGCAGGTCGGCCAGTCCATCCGTGGACGTCGGCCACCGCTGCGCGAAGTCGGTCTGGGCGCCACC
>CAYVJT010000225.1:0-6145 GCA_964451855.1 uncultured Actinomycetota bacterium | reverse complement strand
TCGTGTTCACCTCTGGCGGCACGGAGGCCGACAACCTCGCCGTCAAGGGCATCGCGTGGGCCGCCAGGGAACGGTCCGGTCAGGTGCCCCACGTCGTCACGACGGCGGTCGAGCACCCGGCGGTCCTCGAGCCGGCGCGGTGGCTGGCCGCGCGCGGCGACGTACGGCTGACCGAGGTCCCCCCCGAGCCTGACGGCCGCATCGATCCGGACCGGGTCCTTGCCGCCGTGGGTGACGACACGGCGCTGGTCAGCGTCATGGCTGCCAACAACGAGCTCGGTGCGATCAACGACCTGGCACCCCTGGGCCCGGCGCTGCGCGAGCGTGGTGTCGCGCTGCACACCGACGCGGTCCAGGCGATGGCCACCCTGGACATCGATGTCCAGGACTGGGGCGTGGACGCGATGGCGCTGTCGGCGCACAAGTTCGGTGGACCGCAGGGGGTCGGGGTCGCGGTGCTGCGTCGTGGGCTGGGGATCGAGCCGCTCGCGCACGGCGGAGGGCAGGACCGCGGCGTGCGGTCGGGGACCTTCGCTGTCGGCCTCGTCGCCGCGTGCGGTGCGGCGGTGCGTGCCGCCGCCGCAGACCGCAGCTCCCTGGCCTCGAGGCTGCGTGCCCTCAGCGACCGGCTCGCTGCTGGGGTGGCCACGCTGGACGGCGTCCGCCGAGATGGCCCGGACGAGCCCGACGCACGGCTCGCCTCCCACGTCCACCTCAGCATCGACGGCCTGTCCGGTGAGGCGCTCATCCTGGCACTGGACGACGCCGAGGTGGCGGCGTCCCCCGGCTCGGCCTGCGGGTCCGGTGCAGCGAAGGCCTCGCACGTGCTGGAGGCGGCCGGCATCGTCGGCACCCCACTGCGGTTGTCCCTCGGCTGGACCACCACGGAGGAGGACGTCGACCGGGCCGTCGACGTGTTGACCGACGTGATCCCTCGGCTGCGGTCGGGGCAGGGCGCGGCGGTGGTCTCGCTCGCCGACCTGCCGTCGGCCGATGCCACGTCGGAGGACGGGTGATGGCGCGGGTCCTGGTCGCCATGTCGGGCGGGGTCGACAGCGCGGTCGCCGCCGCGCTGCTCGTCGACGCCGGTCACGAGGTCACGGGTGTGCACCTCAAGCTCGCTGACCTGCCGATGGACGAGCAGGTCCCGGGACACGGGTGCTGCACCCTCGACGACGCGCAGGACGCCCGCCGCTGCGCGCAGGTGCTCGGTATCCCCTTCTACGTCTGGGACATGGCGGACACCTTCCAGCGGGAGGTCCAGGCGCCCTTCGCGGCGAGCTACGCCGCCGGAGCCACCCCCAACCCGTGCATCACCTGCAACGAGCGCGTGAAGTACGCGGCGCTGCTCGACCAGGCCCGATCGCTGGGCTTCGACGCGCTCGCCACCGGGCACCACGCCCGGCTGGTCCGCGACGGCGCCGCCGTCAACGACCCCGGTCCGGGTGCGCAGCTGCATCGCGGCACGGACCCGCGCAAGGACCAGTCCTACGTGCTGTACGTGGCGACGGCGGAGCAGCTGGCCCGCACGCTGCTGCCGGTCGGTGAGCTCACCAAGGACCGGGTGCGTGGGATCGCGACCGAGCGGGGTCTGCGCGTCGCCGACAAGCCGGACTCCTACGACGTGTGCTTCATCCCCGATGGCGACACCGCCGGCTACCTCGCCGAGCGGGTGCCCGCGGCACCCGGGCCGATCGTCGACCTCGACGGCACGCCCCTGGGCGAGCACGACGGCGTCTGGCGGTTCACCGTCGGGCAGCGCCGCGGTCTCGGGCTGGAACGCACGCCGTCGTCGCCGGACGGGCGGGTGCAACGACGGTTCGTCGTCGACGTCGACCCGGCGACGCGGACGGTGCGCACGGGGCCGCGCGAGGCACTAGCGTGCCGGTGGGCCGAGGTCGAGCTGCCGACGTGGACCACGGGAGAGCGCCCGGAGGGGCCGGTGCGCATCCAGGTCCGGGCCCACGGGCGAAGCGTCCCCGGCCAGGTCGTCGATCGGGAGGGCCACGGCGTGCGGTTGGAGCTCGACGAGCCGGTCCACGGGCTCGCGCTCGGCCAGGCGGCGGTCGTCTACGACGCCGCCGATGCGCACTGCCTCGGCGGTGGTCGGGTGGTCAGGGCCGACCGCCCGGCGGGGCTGCCCGTCGCCGTGAGCTGAACGCACCGACCACCTCCCCGCGGGGAACGGGCCTGGTGCGCCGCCGAGTAGTCTCTGCGACCTGTCCCGATGCGTCCGATGAGCCCCACGGGAGGTGGCGTGGCCGAGGTAGCGAGCGACCCTCGCCAGGCGCAGGCGAGGCACGACGAGCTGTCACGCACGCTGCGTGACGCGCGCTACCGCTACGACGTGCTCTCCGACCCGCCGATGACCGACGCGGAGTACGACGCGCTGTTCCGCGAGCTGGAGGCGATCGAGGCCGCCCATCCGTCGCTCGTGACCCCCAGCTCGCCGACGCAGCAGGTGGGCTCGCCGCCCGACACGGCGTTCCCACCGTTCGAGCATCTCCAGCCGATGCTCAGCCTCGACAACGCCTTCTCCCGCGAGGAGGTGGAGGCCTGGGCGCAGCGGGTGGTGCGCGGTCTCGGGGAGGGGGGTGAGGCCCCCAGCTTCACCTGCGAGCTCAAGATCGACGGGGTCGGGATCAACCTCGTCTACCGGCGCGGCGTCCTCGCGACCGGCGCCACGCGCGGCAACGGCACCGTGGGCGAGGACGTGACCGCACAGGTCCTCACGATCGAGGACGTGCCCTTCCGGCTCGACGTCGACGACCCGCCGGAGGTCCTGGAGGTGCGTGGTGAGGTCTACTACCCGCTCGAGGCCTTCGAGGCGATGAACGCGGCGCGGATCGAACGCGGCGAGCAGGCCTTCATGAACCCTCGCAACGCCGCCTCCGGAGCGTTGCGCCAGAAGGACCCGGAGATGACCCGCCAGCGTCCCCTGGCGGTGTGGTGCCACGGGCTCGGCACGGTGGAGGGCATCACCTTCCAGCGACACAGCGAGTCGCTGGCCTGGCTTCGCGATGCCGGCCTGCCGACCCCAGACGAGACCGAGGTGGTGCAGACCACCGACGAGGTGCTGGACTTCGTCGAACGCTGGACCGCGGCCCGCCACGACGTGCCCTTCGAGATCGACGGTGTCGTGGTCAAGGTCGATGACCTCGGCCAACGGGAGCGGCTGGGCTTCACCGCTCGCGCACCCCGCTGGGCGATCGCCTACAAGATGCCGCCGGTGGAGCGCTCGACGAGGTTGCAGGCGATCGAGGTCAACATCGGGCGGACCGGCAAGGCCACCCCCTACGCGGTGCTCGAGCCGGTGCTGGTCAGCGGCACGAGGATCACCTACGCGACCCTGCACAACGAGATCCAGGTCCAGGCCAAGGACGTCCGGGTCGGCGACACCGTCATGGTGCGGCGTGCCGGGGATGTGATCCCGGAGGTCGTCGGCCCCGTCCTGTCCGAGCGTCCGGAGGGCACGCAGCCGTGGTCGATGCCGGCCGACTGCCCCTTCTGCCAGCAGCCGCTGGTCCGCCCGGAGGGCGAGGCGCACCACTTCTGCGAGAACGTCGACTGCCCCAACCGGCTCCTCGAGTCCCTGTCCCACCTCGCCAGCCGGGGTGCCCTGGACATCGAGGGGCTCGGCGAGCAGACCGTCGAGCTGCTGGTCGAGGAGGGCCTCGTCGAGGACCTGGCGGACGTCTTCCGCCTCCACGAGCACCGTGACGAGCTGCTCGCCTTCGACAAGTGGGGCGAGAAGCGTGTCGACAACCTGCTCGCGGGGATCGACGCCGGCCGTCAGCAGAGCCTGGACCGGGTGCTGGTCGCGCTCAACATCCGCCACCTCGGCCCCACCTACGCCAAGACCCTGGTGCGCGCCTTCCCGGACCTGCAGGCGATCCGCGACGCCGATCTGGAGACCCTGGAGGCCATCGACGGGATCGGCCCGAAGATCGCGGCATCGGTGCACGCGTGGTTCTCGACGCCGCGCAACGCACAGCTGGTCGAGGAGCTGATCGAGCTCGGCATCACCACAGGCTCGCCCGAGCTCGGCAACGGTGGCGACGCGAGCCTGCTGGAGGGCTGGACGGTGGTGGTCACCGGCACCCTCGAGGGCTTCACCCGTGACGAGGCCAAGGCAGCGCTCGAGTCGCGCGGCGCCAAGGTCACCGGCAGCGTGTCGGGGAAGACCTCGGTGGTCGTGGCCGGCGAGAGCCCGGGCTCGAAGCGCGACAAGGCGGAGCAACTCGGGGTCCCGGTCGCCGACGAGGCGGCCTTCCGCCACCTCCTCGAGCACGGTGAGCTGCCGTCGTAGCCCGCTTCGACCCGGCGAGCTACCCCGGCCCTCGTCCGGACGGGCCGGTGCTGATCGTGGACGACGAGGTGGTGCCGCTCGACCTCGACGGACCGGCGGACGCGCCGCTCCGCCCCGCGGATCCGGAGGTCGGCCACCCTGCCCCCGTGCTCGAGGCCGGGGTGGCGCGGTTCTGCGTCGCGTACGGGTCGAACGCGTCACCGCCGCGGCTGATGGACAAGGAGCTGACCGGGCAGGGCGCCATCCTGCTGCCTGCGCGGGTGCGCGGGTGGGTCGCCGCCTTCGAGGCCCGTCGCACCGGGTACGGCGCGGTGCCGCTGACCTTCGTGCCGGCCCCCGGGGCCGTCACCGACACCTGGGTGCTGGGTCTGCCGCCCGAGCTGCTGCCGCGACTGGACCGCACGGAGGGACGCGTCCCTGGCGGTCCACCGTCGGAGCGTGGGGACGACGATGCGGATCCTCGGCGCGCCCCTCCCGGCACGTACCAGCTCGGCCGGGTCGGGGACGTCGAGGTGGCGCAGCGCTTCCTGCTTCCGGATGCGCTCGCCTACCTCCCGGGGCCGTGGACCCGGGTGCAGGTCGTCGGGGGAGGGTGGCGCACCTGGCCGGAGCACGATCAGGCCGCCGCCGCAGCGCACGTCGATCAGGGCGGGCCGTCCTCGCCGGCGCCCGAGGTCCACACGCCCGTGCTCGGGCCCTGGCCGGCCACCCCCCTGCAGCCACGACGGTGACGGGCTGCGCCCCACCACCCCTCGTCGGGTGCTCCCGCCGAGCGAGTACCGTCCTCGGAAGGCTGCATCGGAGGTGTCCCCTGAGCCCATCGTCCTTCGGCGAGCGTCCCAGCGTCGCGGTGGTCGGCAGCGTCAACCTCGACGTCGTCGTGCCCGTCGAGCGCCACCCGCGGCTCGGCGAGACCGTCATCGGCGGAGACCACTACCGCGCGGCGGGTGGCAAGGGCGCCAACCAGGCGGTCGCCTGCGCCCGCCTCGGGGCGCCGACCCGGTTCGTGGGATGCGTCGGTGACGACGAGGTGGGCGCGACCCTGGCGAGCGCGCTCTCCGACGACGCGGTCGACGTGACGCACCTGACCAGCCTGGCCGGGGTCCCCAGCGGGTTGGCCCTGATCGTGGTGGATGGCACGGGGGAGAACACGATCGTCGTCAGTCCCGGGGCCAACGCGCGCCTGACCTCGGAGCAGGTCACCGCGGCTCCGCTCGCCGAGGCCGCCGCCGTCCTGCTGCAGCTGGAGGTCCCCATGCCTGCGGTCGTCGCGGCGGCGTCCGCCGCACGGGGCCTCGTGGTGGTCAACCCCGCGCCTGCCGCCTCGCTGCCCGACGAACTGCTCGCCGGGACCGACGTGCTCGTCCCGAACCGGGGGGAGCTCGCCGTGCTCGCCGGGGTCTCGACCGAGCCCACGACCGCCGACGAGGTGGTCGATCTGGTCCGTGGTCTGCGGGGGCCCCGCCAGGTCGTGGTCACCCTGGGCTCGGACGGCGCACTGGCGGTGGACGGGCCGACGGTCACGACCGTCCCCGCCATCGAGGTAGAGGCCATCGACACGACCGCTGCGGGTGATTCGTTCTGTGGCGCGCTGACGGTCGCGCTGATCGAGGGAGCGGCGCTCGCGGACGCGACACGCTGGGCCGCCAGGGCGGCGGCGCTCACCGTCACCCGCAAGGGAGCGCAACCGTCGCTCCCGACCCGTGACGAGGTTGCGGAGCCCGCCGACGGGCGACGGGCACGGTCGGCGGGGATCTAGCGATCGCTCGCCGTGTCGGCTCCCGGGCGTCAGGGGCGCAGCATCGCCGGGTGCAGTTGGGTCGCGGTGCCACGGCG
>CAYVJT010000224.1:0-6158 GCA_964451855.1 uncultured Actinomycetota bacterium | reverse complement strand
GACAGCGGTGTGCGCAGCTCGTGGGAGACGCTCTGCAGGAAGGTGTCCTTCATCACGTTGAGCGTGCGCAGCTGCTCGGCCGCTTCCAGCTGATCGTCGAGAGCCCGTTCGAGCGCCTGGGTCATCTCCAACCGTGTGGTGACGTCACGAGCCACGAGCTGGATGGTGGCGGGGGCGGTGGACGGATCGGTCAACGTCGCGTAGCTCTCCAGCCACACCAGCCGTCCATCGGCGTGTTGCACCTGGACCGTGGCCAGCGTGGTCGGCTCGGCCGGGCTCGGAAGCAGGTCCAGGGCACCGTCGAGCTCATCGCCGCGCTTGTGGAACAGCTCGACGAGCAGCTCGGGGTCGTCGTAGAGACGCTGCCGTGGGTAGCCCAAGATCGTGGTGGCCGCAGGGTTGACGTAGTCGACCTGCAGCCGACCGGCACCGTCGATACGCAGCTTGCTGACGATGTCGGCAGCGTTCTCCGCCAGCTCGCGGAACTCCGCCTCGGCGAGGGTGAGGGCACGCAGCATCCGGTTGTGCGCGGTGACGTCGCGAAGCACCGACAGGTGCACCCCGGGCTGGATGTTGGACACCGCCCGGTACTCGGTCTCGATGACGTGGCCGTCCTTGTGCTGCAAGGCGAACGTTCCCGACTCGGTCCCCGCGTGCACGAACTCGTCGAACTGGTTCGCGACCTCGGCAGGCTGCTGGTCGGGAGCAGCCAGATCGGCCGGCCCCATGCCAAGCGACTCGTCGCGGGAGTAGCCGGTCAGCTCGCAGAACGCCGGGTTCACCGCGATGTAACGCCCCTGATCGTCCGCCAGCACGATCGCATCCAGGGCATGATCGAACAGCGCCTGCAGCCGTACGCGACTCGCCTCCAACACGCCTGCCGCCCGAACACGCTCGGTGATGTCCTCATGGATCGCCACGAAATGCTGGATCTCACCATCCTCGGCAACCACCGGCGTGATGGTCTGACGGACCGTGTACAACTCACCGTCGCTTCGGCGGTTGACCACTTGTCCACGCCACACCTGCCCCGCAAGGATCGTCTCCCACAGATCCCGGTAGAACTCCTCGTCCTGCACCCCAGAGTGCAGCAGGCGAGGCGTGGCACCCACCGCGACCGACGCCGGATACCCACTCATCGTCTCGAACGCCGCGTTGACCCACTCGATGGTGCCGTCAACATCGGTGACCGCCACCGCGTTCGCCGTGCCCGACAGTGCTGTCGCCTGCAGACGGTTGCGGGCTTCGCTCTCGGTCAGCTGCCGTGCGGTCTCGTGCCCAGTCGCTGCCACGTCGTCCAACCGATCGGCACGTCGTCGCAACACCACCAGCAAGACCACGGCGGTGGCCACCACGAACAACACGCCCTTGCCCAGCTCCACGATCCAACGCGGGATCGAGGTGACCTCCGTGAACATGTCCGCCACCGAGCCGCTCCCCAAGATCCAAAGGACCCCGGCCACGACGTAGACAACGACGACCAAGCCGACCGGCACCAGACGGTGGTGGTGTACTGGCGCCCCGGTGCTGTCTCTGGCCTGCGAGGCCATAGGGCGCCGCCGATCCGTATGAAGATGCGCGCCGCTCGATCTGAGCCGTGGAAGCGCACGTTCAAGGTAGCGGCATCGCCTCAAGTGTCCACCCCTCGGGCGTCAACACAGCACCCGGAACGATCGTCTACCTCGTGCCACGACGAGCCTGACCGCAACGAGGCCGGCACTGCAGTCGGCACCGCCATCGAACGCAGCGCCCATCGCTGCACCGGACACTGCGACAGGATGCCCCAGTTCTCGTCGTCAGTGCGCGACCAGGCGGTTCGTGGCTGCGCTCGAATCCGCCGCCGGCGCCAACACAACCGGCGTCGATCCCACTTGGTCATCGGAGAGGGTCCCGACCAGGACGTCGCGGATCCCTCGTGATCCGTATGCGCCTCGGGCTGAGGTCGTGCGCCGCTACCGGGTCATCGCCCGCTGAGTGCGGCAGCGGGTGTTGATGGGATACGGATAGAGATCTACGCAGAACGGCCTTCTCCTGCCCAACCGACGCGGTTTCCGCGGATGGATTGTCCGCATCCATCAACACTGGCTGCCGAACTCATCGCCCGCTGACTGTCTCGCGCTCAGGCTGCGGCGGGCCGGCTTCGAGGATGGACAGCCCGTGTTCGAGCACCGCGTGGGCGTGTGAGAGGTCTGCTGGCAGGGTGTGTGCAACGGCGTCCAGGGAGGCGCGGAGCACGATGTCGGGAACGCCGCGCGCTTCGAGCAGGTCGTGGAGCCAGGTGGTGAAGTCGGTGAACACCCGGTGGTCGTCGACGAGCAGGGTGGTGTCGATGAACTGCAGGATGTAGTCGAGATCCTGTCGGGTGTGTCGCCGCTGTCGGTCGTCGTAGGTCGCCATGGCCGGCAGGCGTTGTTCCAGCCGCCGGTAGGTGGCGTCCACCAGTTCGGTGCGGCTCACGGTGAGGGTGGCCCGCTCCTCATCCACCGCAGGTTCGGACGGGCGGGTGGGCGCTGTGGGTGGCCGGTCGAGCCAGTCGGTGAGCAGTTCGGCGGCCGTTGCGATGTCCAGGGCGTGGCCGTCGGCGCCGAGGTGTCGTGCTCGCAGGTCGTCGGGGCCGAAGCCGATGCCGCCGGTGATGGTGGGCAGTCCGTGGTGGTGGCAGGCGTCGATGAGCGCTGGGGCGCCAGCGAGTGTGAGCGGCAGGGTGCAGCTGATGGCCACGGCCTGGGGCGCGACGTGGTCCAGTGACGCCGTGAGGTGTTCGGGGGGCAGCGAGCCTCCGATGAACTGCACCCGCCAGCCGGCGTCGCGCAGGCACAGCGCGGCCATGCGGGCGGGTGTGGTGTGCCACTCGCCCTCGGCGCACACCAGCGCGATGGTGTGCTCAGGGTCTGGTCGTGGCGTGTGGGTGCTCAGCAGGCCGAGGACGTCGTCGACGACGCCACTGGCGACGTGCTCGTGGGCCACGGTGTAGCGGCCGCGGTGCCAGCGTTGGCCGACCAGCCGTTGTGCGGGCGCGAGCAGGCGCTCGACGATGCTGGTGACCGCCTCTCCTTGGTGGATGCGGTCCAGGGCGAGGTCGACGGCCGCTTCGGGGCGGCCGTGCTCGGTCAGCTCGAGGAAACGCTCAACCTCGAGATCGGTCGTAGCGGTCCCGCCGGGCGGTTTGGCCGTAGCTTGGTCAGTCATCCGGATCCGGGCTCGTGGTGGTCGCCGGTGTCTGTCGGGCCGGCGACGATCGTCTGCCCCTTGCCGGCGGCCTTGGCGGCATACAGGGCACGGTCGGCGGCTTCGCGCGTTCTGGCCGGCGACCTCAGGCTGGGGGTGAGGCCGGCGGAGAAGTCGACCGGGTAGCTGCGCTGCTCGTACCACGCGGCGCGCAGCCGGTCGAGCATGACGATCCCTCCGTGGATGTCGGTGCCGGTGAGCACGAGCGCGAACTCGTCGCCGCCCAGCCGGACGGCGTGGTCGTTCGCCCGAAGGTGGTCACGCAGGCACGCGGCGAACCCGCGCAGCACTTCGTCGCCGGCGCTGTGGCCGTGCGTATCGTTGACCTGTTTGAAGCCGTCGAGGTCGAGGGCCACGATCAGGTCGTTGGGGCTGAGGCGGCTGAGCAGCCGCGCGAAGGTGGCGCGGTTGCCCAGTTGTGTGAGGTGGTCGGTCGTCGCGTCCCTTGACAGTCGCTGGGTGCGGGCGAGCACGTCAACCGTCTGCCGGGCGTCAGCAACCAGGCCGGGAAGGTGACGCTCGAGGTGCATGCGCGCGATGGAGTCGGGCTCGGCTGTCGGCAGCAGGGGTGCGCCGGCGCCCAGGGTGAGATCGACCGGTAGGGCAGCGTCGTCGGCCTGGTCCGCGACAACGGTGGTGCCACCCAGCTGGTGGACCGCGGTGAGCAGGATGTCGCGAACCTCAGCGGCCGACTCGGCGTGCAGCAGCTGGCGGGTGACACCGTTGACGGTCACCTCGGCGTCCGGTGGGGCTTGCGAGGGCGGCATGGCGTGGTTCATCGGGCATCTGCTCCTCACCTATTCGAGGATACATGGCGGGTCGGTGGTGTCCCGGCGTGCACGACGGCGTTGGCCGTGCGCCCCTTCCCGTTGGACGCCCGAGGATCGAGGAGATCGCGCCGGAGGCGCGAGCGTCTCACAGCTGTCCGTGTTCGGCCCCTCCTCCGGTTTCGGTGGTGTGCCCGTCTGGGGCGGGGGTGATGCTGCTGGCCATCATGGTGGTGATGTGTTCGGCTGCGATGGGGGGGCTCCAGAGGTAGCCCTGGGCGTAGCGGCAGCCCAGTTGGGTGAGCTCGCGTCGCTGGGGGTGGGTCTCGACGCCTTCGGCGGTGGTGAGCAGCCCGAAGGCTCGGGCGAGGTCGAGGGAAGCGACGATCAGGGCGCGGTCGCGGGGGCTGTCGAGCAGGCCGGCGACGAACTCTCGGTCGATCTTGAGTGCATCGACGGGGGTGTCACGCAGGTGTGCCAGGGAGCTGTAGCCGGTACCGAAGTCGTCGATGGCGAAGTTGACCCCGAGTAGCCGCAGGCTGCGGATGGCGGTGTGCACCTGGGGGCCGGTCAACAGGGCGGACTCGGTGATCTCCAGCCACAGGTTGGCCGCGGGGATGCCGGCGGCATCCAGGGTGAGGGTGATGGTGTCGGCCAGCTTCTGGTCGGTGAACTGGTGGGCGGAGAGGTTGACCGCCACCATGAAGTCCGGGTCGGTTGTCAGCCAGCCGGCGGCGTCGGTGCAGGCGATCTCAAGGACCCGCTGGCCGAGTGCGCCGATGAGCCCGGCGTCTTCGGCGATGTCGATGAACGTGTCGGGAACCAGCAGGCTGCCGTCGCTGTGGCGCAGCCGCACGAGCGCTTCGACACCGACCAGCTTGCCGGTGGCCAGCTCGATGGAGGGCTGGTAGAGGACCACCACACGATCGCTGGCGATGGCGTCACGCAGGTGGGCGGTGGTCTTGAGCCGCTGGTTGGCGAGTTCGTGCAGGTGGGTGTCGAAGTGCTCGATACGGTTGCGGCCGCGGTCCTTGGCGGCATACATCGCGGCGTCCACATCACGCAGCAGCCGGGCGGGCTCGGCGGTGTCGTCGCCGAGGACGATGCCGATGCTGGCGGTGACCGTCAGGTGCCCGTGGCTGGTGTCGAACGGGGCGGACAGGGCCTGTTGGACCCGTCGGGCGAACTCGTCGGCTGCTGAGCGCGTGTCGAGTGCGGGGCAGAGGATTGCGAACTCGTCGCCGCCGAACCGTGCGACCGTGTCGGTGGGGCGCACCACGCCTCGTAGGCGGGTGGCGGCGATCTGCAGGATCTCGTCGCCTGCGTCGTGGCCCAGGCTGTCGTTGATGGTCTTGAACCCGTCGAGGTCGAGGAAGAGCACCACATACCCATCTGCGGTGCGCGACGCCGCCGCGCCAGCAAGCTCGAGCCGGTCGGAGAACAGGGTCCGGTTGGGCAGGCCGGTCAGCGGGTCGTGGGTGGCCAGGTGCTCCAGCTCGCGGGTGGCCTTCTGATGGCGAACGGCTGCCGAGAGCACGTGTGCGATCGCGCGCACGAACCTCTCGTCGTCGTCGTCGAGCTGGGCCTCGCCGTCGGTGCGGATGACATGCAGCACACCGACGGCGGCGATGGGCACCTGCAATGCCACGTCGTCTTCGACGACGGCGCCGGCACCTCGATGCGCTGACCAGCGCACCTGCACACGAAACGACGGGTCGAGCAACTCGTTGGCCTTGCGTTCGGCCTCGACCGCGAGCGCCCCCGGATCGTCACTGTGCAACGCGTACTGGCCCAGCTCAGCCACCACCGCCTGCTGGCGTACCCGCTCAGCCAGCTGCGCCCGGGCAGCTTCGAGCTCGCTGATGTCGGAGGAGACGCCGATGATGCCCGCCAGCCGGCCCTGGGCGTCGTAGAAGGGCGCATCGGTCACCCAGGCCGGCACCAGCGTCCCATCCGCCCGCCGGGCGTCATAGTGGCCCGTCCAGGTCCTGCCCGCACCGACCTGCGCGATGATCTCGGCCGCCTGCTCGCGGGTCGGCTCGGCGATGGTGAGCTCGACGATGTCGCGCCCCAGCGCTTCGTCTCTGTTCCAGCCGTAGAGGCGCTCCGCGGCCGGGTTCCAGTACACGACCGTGCCCTCGAGGTCGGTGGCGATCACCGCCT
>CAYVJT010000223.1:0-6166 GCA_964451855.1 uncultured Actinomycetota bacterium | reverse complement strand
AACGTCGACTTCTACTCCGGGATCATCTACCAGGCGATGGGCTTCCCCACCTCGATGTTCCCGGTGCTGTTCGCGATGGGGCGCATCCCGGGTTGGCTGGCGCACTGGCAGGAGAACCTGCTCGACGAGGAGCAGGCGATCGTTCGACCGCGCCAACTGTTCGTCGGTTCCGACGAGCGCGACTACGTCGACATCACCGACAGGTAGGTCGGCCACGCCCTCGCGCGGGACGACCGACCACGGTGGGCCACGCTCGAGGGGAGCCTCCACGACGAGGCAGTCCGCGACACCGGAGCAGCCGGAAGTGGCGCGCAGACCGAGCGGCAGGCCTCCGGGGACGGCAGGGCGGCCGAGGAGGATGACCGGCCTCAGGCGGTCGACGCCCCCGAAGCGACCGACGGTGTGGCGGACGAGCAACCGCAGCCGTCACCGGACGATCCCGTCCACCTCGCCGGTGGGACGTTCGGATCCCTCGGCCGTTCCACGACGAGCGGACAGCTCCGTATCGTCGAACTGCCGGACGGGACCCGGATCGTGCGGTTCGAGGACTTCGCCACCGGTTCGACGAACGGCCGTTCAGTGGGCGTTGTCGACGGTGATGTGTCCCGCCTTCGCCGCGCTGCGGACCGCTTCCGCGACCGCCGGTGCCACCCGCTCGTCGAAGGGGCTCGGGACGATGTACGACGGCCGCAGCTCCTCCGGGCCGATGACGTCGGCAAGGGCCCGCGCGGCGGCCACCTTCATCTCCTCGGTGATGAAGCGGGCCCGGGCATCGAGCGCTCCGCGGAACACCCCGGGGAACGCGAGGACGTTGTTGATCTGGTTGGGGTAGTCGCTACGACCGGTGGCGACGATGGCGGCGTACTCCCCCGCCCCGACCGGGTCGACCTCGGGATCCGGGTTGGCCAGCGCGAAGACGATGGGATCGGGTGCCATGACCGCAAGGTCCGACGGCTCGATCACGTTCGGCCCTGACACCCCGATGAAGACGTCTGCACCGTCGAGCGCATCGGTGATCTCGCCCTCCATCCTCGCCCGGTTGGTGTTCTCCGCGAGCCAGGCCTTGGAGGGGTCCAGCCCTTCGCGGTGGGGCCCCAGGATCCCCTTCCGGTCGGTGACGATGATGTCCTTGACGCCCTCGCGCAGGAGCAGCTTGGCGATGGCGACGCCGGCCGCGCCGGCACCGGCCATCGCGACGGTCAGTCCGCTCAGCTCCTTGTCCACCAATCGCAGCGCGTTGTGCAGCGCCCCGAGGACGACGATGGCGGTGCCGTGCTGGTCGTCGTGGAACACCGGGATGTCCAGCGACTCCTTGAGGCGCTCCTCGATCTCGAAGCACTTCGGTGCGGCGATGTCCTCGAGGTTGATGCCACCGTAGACCGGCGCGATGGCCTCGACGATCCGGACGATCTCGTCGCTGTCGGTCGCATCGATGCACACCGGCCAGGCGTCGACGTTGGCGAACCTCTTGAACAGCAACGCCTTGCCCTCCATGACCGGCATCGCCGCCTCTGGACCGATGTCGCCCAGCCCGAGCACGGCGGTGCCATCGGTCACGATCGCGACGGTGTTGCCCTTGATCGTGAGGCGACGCGCATCGTCGGGGTTGTCGGCGATCGCACGGCAGACCCGCGCGACCCCGGGGGTGTAGGCCATGGACAGGTCGTCGCGGGTCTTCAGCGGCACGGTCGAGGCGATCTCGAGCTTGCCGCGCAGATGCATCAGGAACGTGCGGTCGCTGGCCCGGTGGACGTGCACGCCCTCGACACCTTCGACCGCCGACTGGATGCGGTCGGCATGGTCGGAGTCGCCCGCGTTCGCCGTGACGTCCACGACGAGCACGTCGCCTGCCGTGTCCACGAAGTCGATCGCCACCACGACGCCCGAGGCCTCACCGATCGCGGTCGTCAGCCGACCGATCGCCCCTGGATCGTCCGGGTCGAGGTGCAGCCGCAGGGTGACGGAGTAGGACGCGTTCGGCAGCGCGGACATCGGGTCTCCGGAGGACGGGGCGGTGGTGCCACCGCCAGGCTAACGGCTGCCGGCGCCGAGCTCACGGCTGACGCCCGCTGGCGTCACCCACCGCCGTTCAGGTTTCGGGCCCCGCTGGCTGGTCGTGCCGGTCGACGCGGCGGGGCCCGACGGAGCAGCCACGTCCGTCGATGCTGCCAGGAGGGGTCATCTCGCGCCGTCGTCCTCGGTCACGAAGGGCCGACCGAACAGCTCGTCGGAGATCCCGACCTGGTCGAGGTAGAGACAGACCCCACCCATGAAGAACGGGAAGCCGGCACCGAGGATCATCGCGGTGTCGATATCGCGCGCATCGGCGACGACCCCGTCGTCGATCATGCGACGCGCCTCGTCCGCGACCGCTTCCAGCGCGGCCCGCTGGATCAGCTCCTGCGACAACGGGACCGCGTCCTCGTCGACCTCGATCGCCTCACGGATCTCCGGGTACACCTCGCCGCCCGAAGACCAGTCGTACACGGCCGGAAGGCCGGCGTCCGCGATGGCCTTGAGGTTGTCATCGACCTCGAACCGGTCGGGGAAGGCGGCCTGGAGGGTCTCGGCGGTGTGCAGCGCGACGTCGAGCCCGACGAAACCGAAGAGCACGAACGGTCCCATCGGCAACCCGAGCTTGCGGATCGCCTCGTCGATCTCGGCGAAGTCGTTGCCCTGCTTGAGCGCCGCGACGGCCGCACCGTTGAAGCGCGCCAGCAGCCGGTTGACGATGAACGCCGGCTCGTCACCGCACTGCACCGCGGACCTACGCAGGTCCTTCGCCACCTCGAACGCGGTCGCCATCGCCTCGTCGGAGACACCGTCGGGACGGATCACCTCGACGAGCGGCCGCACCGCGATCGGGTTGAAGAAGTGGAACCCGACGACCCGCTCGGGGTGCTCGAGCTCGGACGCCATCTCACGGAGAGACAACGACGAGGTGTTCGACGCCAGCACCGCATCCGGCTCGACGACCTTCTCCAGGTCGGCGAGGATGCCCTGCTTGAGGTCCATCCGTTCGAGGACCGCCTCGATCACCCAGTCTGCTCCAGTGACGTCGTCGTACGACGTCGTGTAGGTGACCAGTCCCTTGAGGAACCGGGCCTTGCCTTCGGACATCCGGCCCTTCTGCACGCGCTTGTCGAGCTCGCCCTCGATGTACTCGCGGCAGCTGCCGAGGACCGACTCGTCGATGTCCTTCATGACCAGCGGTACCTCGAGCCGCTGCAGGTGCAACGCACCGATCTGGGACCCCATGAGCCCAGCACCGATCACGGTGGCCTTCCTCACCTTGCGCGGCTGCGCGTCGGGCTTCCAGGGCTGCTTCTTCAGCCGGCTCTGGATCAGGTCGAAGGCGTAGACCGAGGCCTGAGCCTGGCGCGACGGCAACAGCTCGGCGAGCGCCGCCTGCTCCTTCTCCCTGCCCTCCGCGAGATCCCCGCCGCGAGCCGCGAACCCGATCAGCTCCAGGGCGACGTAGGGGGCGCTCGTCGCGCCGCTCGTCTTGCCGTCAGCCATCGCACGACCGTTGTCCAGCGCCTCGTCCAGCCCGTCGGTGGGATCGACGTCGCGCTCGACCGTCTCCTCTCCGGAGATCAGCGCCTCCAGGAAGGCCAGCGAGTCGTCGAGGAAGGTCGCCGAGTCGATGAACCGGTCGGCGAACCCACGGTCGAAGGCCTCCTTCGGCTTCATGGTCTGGTTGTTGTTGAGCGGGTTGGTCACGATCGTCTCGACCGCGTTCTTGGCCCCGACGATGCGCGGTGCGAGCTGGGTGCCGCCCCAGGCCGGGAAGATCGACAGGAACACCTCGGGGAAGGCGAGCACCTGCGCGCCGGTCGACAGCGTGCGCGCATCGCAGTGCAGGGCGATCTCCATGCCACCACCCATGCACGCCCCGTTGATGGCTGCGAGGGTCGGGAAGGGCAGCGCCTGCAACCGGGCGAACGCATCGTGGCCCCGACGCCCCGCTTCGAAGGCGGTGTCGCGATCGAGACCGGAGAACGACTTGAGATCGGCGCCGACCGCGAAGATGAAGGGCTTGCCCGTCAGCATCAGCCCCTTGAGGTCCTCCGCGGCCTCCACCTCGTCGAGGGCGGCCTCGAGCGACGCCAGCGCCTCCTCTCCGAAGGTGTTGGGCTTGGTGTGGTCCTCACCGTTGTCCATCGTCAGGATCGCGATGCGCCCCACGGGACGCTCGGCGGTGGTCAGTTTGAACTCGGTGTGGCTCACGGTGGTCCTCCGCTGGGCTCGGGGTGGTCACGTGACGTCGAGGTGGTCGGGGCGGGCACGGTGCGCGCTGAGGCGCCGTCGTCCGGTCAGGCGCGTTCCCACAGCACCGCGGCACCCATCCCGAGGCCGATGCACATGGTGGTGAGCCCACGCTGTGCGTCGGGATGACGGTCGAAGTGGGTGGCGACCTGCATCGCCAGCCGCGCCCCGGAGAACGCCAGCGGGTGTCCCATGGCGATGGCACCGCCGTAGGGGTTGACCCGCTCGCTGTCGAGGGGCAGGCCGAAGTGGTCGAGGAACGCGACGCACTGCACCGCGAAGGCCTCGTTCATGTCGATGACATCGAGGTCGTCGATCGACAGGCCGGTGCGGTCCAGGAGCCGCTCCGTCGCCGGCACGGGGCCGTAGCCCATCGTCTCCGGCTCGACCCCGACGAAGGCGTAGTCCACGAGCTTCATCTTCGGGGTGAGGCCGTGCTCGTCCACGGCCGCAGCCGACGCGAGCAGCACCCCACCGGCACCGTCGTTGAGTCCGGCGGCGTTGCCGGCCGTGACGTACCCGCCCTCGCGGAAGGGCGAGGTCAGCCCGGCGAGCGACGCCAGGGTGGTACCGGGCCGTGGGTGCTCGTCGGTGTCGACGACACGCCAGCCCTCGGGCGATCTGACCGTCATCGGCACGACGTGCTGGTCGAAGAACCCGTCGGCCTGGGCCTTGGCCGTGCGCTCCTGGGAGAGCAACGCGAACCCGTCGCACCGCTCGCGGGAGATGTCGGGGTGTTCGTCGTGGAGGTTCTCGGCGGTGTTGCCCATCACCAGCGCCGAGGGGTCGACGAGGTTGTCGGAGAGGAACCGCGGGTTCGGGTCGATCTCCTCCGCCATCGGGTGGTGACCCATGTGCTCGACACCGCCCGCCAGCACCAGGTCCTGGGCGCCGACCTTGATGGCGTTCGCGCCGTTGACGATGGCGGTGAGCGCCCCCGCACACATGCGGTCGAGGGCGTAGCCGGGGACGCTCTTCCCGAGCCCGGCGAGCATGGCGATCGAGCGGCCCAGCGTGAGCCCCTGGTCGCCAACCTGTGCCGTCGCGGCCCACACCACGTCGTCGATCCGCTCGCGTGGGACCGAGGGGTTGCGGTCGAGCAGGGCCCGCACCGAGCGGACCGCCATGTCGTCAGCGCGGGTCTGCGCGTAGTAGCCGTCGTCCCGTGCCCGGCCGATCGGGACCCGGACACCGTCGATGTAGAAGGCCTCTGCGCTCACGGCTCGCTCCTCGTTCGGTCACGGACGGTGGGAACCAACCCCATCGGTACCTCGGGTCGGCGGGTACGTCCAGCGCCACCTTAGGCGAATGTAGGCGAACTTGGAGCGCACGTTCAAAATCTGTGCTGGTGCGACGCCTGCTCAGACCGACGGACGTTCCAGCGAACGGGGCACGAGGGCCACCACGCCAGCAAGGACGCCGTCGACACCGCAGCGCGCACCCCAACGGGCGCACCCCAACGGGCATCAGAACCGCAACCAGAGGAACAGGGCCACGGCGATGCCGAGGCCGAGGATCGCGAGGGCCGTGACCGCGATCGCCCGCCGCCGCTCCGTCGGGACCTCGCCGAGCGCGGTGAGCAGGGTCCCGACGACCACGCCGATGGCGGCACCGATCGCGAGGCCCAGGGCGACCTGGTCGAGCAGGATCCCGACGACCAGCCCGAACCCGGCTCCCGCGGCGGCACCGATCGGCAGTCCCCAGCCCGGCGGCCGCGTCCGCGGTATCTGGTCCTGGTTCATCTCGCTCCATGCACGCGTCGGCCACGGCAGGGCCCCTGCACCCTCGAGGGTGCAGGGGCCCACCCCAGCCACCAGTGCCGAAGGTCCCGCTCCCAGCGCGGCCATCGACGTTCCGGACACGCCCACCTGCACGGCGTGAAGCGACCCGTGCACCC
>CAYVJT010000222.1:0-6192 GCA_964451855.1 uncultured Actinomycetota bacterium | reverse complement strand
CCCTCGGCGGAGAACTGCGCTTCGACCGTTCGGACGATCCGGACGAGCCCCTTCGCGTGTTCACCGACCCCTCCGGCCACACCTTCTGCGTGTTCGTGACGTGATGGGAACAGCGAGCGGCGATCGGGGCGCTGTTCACCGCGTGGGCCTCCACCGCCTTCACGCTGCAGTTGCCACGCGACCTGGGGCTGGACCCGTCGAGCGACGCAGCTCGTTGCGTGGTCGCCCTGGTCCGTGACAACAGTCGCTGGGATGGGTGAGGTCAGGCCTTCCTCCCGGGTCAGGTCGAGCCGTGCATCGACGGCAGGGTCGTGGCGTTGGGCGCCTCCATCGGCCAGGACGTCGAGGTGGACGACGGCGAGGGCGACCCCAGCCGCTGGAACACGTTGCGCGCCCTGCGGGTTGTGGACCGGTACGCGCAGAGTGGTCAGGCCGTAGGCCGCCCCGACGCGTGAGTGTTCGATCAGCGGCCGAACAGGCGCCCGAGTCGCGTGCGACGACGTGCCACGGCGCGGTCGGCATCCGTGCACCTGCATCGCTCGCCCTGCGGCACGCCGGCCAACACCTGCTCGACGTGGGCGCCGCATCCCGCCCAGGTGATCTTCTGACAGGCACGACAGGTGACTCGGCGACACATGTGGCGTTCCGTTCGTGGACGCTGGTCGGGATCCACGCAGCCTCAGCCGACGCGAGGCTACCCGCCCAGAGCCCTGCCCTCGCCCGCCTGCCGGGTCGGTGGAGCTGCGTCCTGGGAGGCGCAAGGAGGGGGTGGCCATGATGTGGGGAGTGACGTTCCGGGGCCACCGGATGGCGGCCGCGGCGGGAGAGGAGGCCAGGAGCGCCGGTGTTGAGGTCACGTTGAGTGTCGCCGTGGATGCTGGAGGGATCGTGCCAACAGGTGGGAGGCTCTCGTGGACAGGGAACGGGCCGCAGCGTTCAGCGAGACACTCTTGCGCCGCTACAGCGACGCGATGACCGTGCTGTTCATCGACCTCGGTGACCGTACGGGTCTGCTCGACGCTGCCACCAAGGGCGGTACGGTCGAGGACATCGCCACGCGCGCCGGGCTGGCTGAACGTCCCGTGCGTGAGTGGCTGCACGGCATGGTGACCTCCGGCGTGGTGGAACACGACCCGGACACGGGCTCCTTCCGGTTGCCGGTCGAACATGCGAGCCTCCTGACCGGCGAGACGCCCTACAATCTCGCACCGTTGGCCCGCGCGGCCTCCGCGGGCTTCGCGAACGCCTCCCGGATCGCGAAGGCGTTCCGTGACGGGGGCGGCATCCCATCGGACGAGCTGCATGACGGGTTGTTCGAGATCGCCGACAGGATGTCCCGCTACCGGTTCGATGCGTTGATGACCGACGTGTACCTGCCGACGTCGGGCCCGGTGTACGACCGGCTTCGCGAGCATGGCGGGCGTGTGGCAGACATCGGCTGCGGGACCGGCCACGCTGTCAACGTGATGGCCCGGGCGATGCCTGCGGCGGAGGTGGTGGGCTACGACCTGCACCAGCCGGCCCTCGATCGGGGCCGGGCCGAGGCACAGCAGCTGGGGCTGGACAACGTTCGCTTCGAACGGGCGGACGTCACGGCGATCGCGGCCGACGGCGACTACGACCTGATCACCGCCTTCGACGTCATCCACGACCTCCCAGATCCGAAGGTCGCGCTCACGGCGATCCGACAGCACGTGAGCGATGATGGTGTGTTCCTGCTCTACGACGTCGGTGCCCCGAGCGACCTCGCCGCGCAGGTGGACCTTCCTTGGGCGCCGCTGATGTACGGCTTCAGCACCAGCTACTGCATCCAGAACTCGCTGGCCGGTGGCGGTGAAGCGTTGGGCAACATGTGGGGGCGTGAACGGACCGAGGCCCTCCTACGGGACGTCGGCTTCCCGCGGATCGAGGTGACGAGCCCGCCGCTCGACCCGATCAACCTCCTCTACGTGTGCCACCCCTGACCGCCGAACCGGATCCCTCCTCGGCTTCGGAGCAGGACTATCCTCACCAGATGGACGGCTCGTTGGAGATCCGCGTCCTCGGTCCTGTCGAGGTCCTTCGGGCGGGAGAGCCCGTGCCGCTGGGCGGACCGCGGGTACGCGCGCTCCTTGCCTATCTCGTCCTGCACCACACGAGCGCGGTCCCGACCGAGCGCATCCTCACCGAGCTGTGGGGGCCGGACGCTGGCGAAGGTGCTCGCCGGTCGTTGCACACACAGGTCTCCACGCTCAGGAGGCGCCTGGCTGCGCCAAACGGCTCGGCCACGATCGAGCACGACTCGAGCGGCTACTGGCTGCACGCCCCTGGCGCGTCGATCGACCTCCACGAGTTCGAACGACTCAGCGACGTCGCCATCGCGACCCATGATGGCCGGGCTGCAGCTCAGGCGCTGGAGCTCTGGCGGGGCTCGCCGCTGCAGGAGATCGCCAGTGAGCCGTGGGCGCATGCGATCGTCACCGAACTCCACGAGCGCTGGATGCAGGTGCTCCTGGCCGACCTCGATGCCCGACTCGACGACGGCGACCATCGGGAGCTGGGACCACGACTCAAGATGCTGATCGGCGAACACCCCTTCGCCGAACCACTCTGGGAACGCCAGATGCTCGCCCTGTACCGCTCGGGCCGGCAGACTGACGCGCTGGAGGCCTACCGGCAGCTGGAGGAGATCCTCCGCGAGGAGCTGGGCCTCGTGCCGTCTCCGCCGTTGCAGCGGTTGCAGCGTCGGATCCTGGTGCACGACCCTGGGCTACTGCTCTCGTCAAGCGGTCCCCATGAGGTGCCCGGGGGACTGGCTACGTTCGTTGGCCGCGACGCCGAGCTCGGTTGGCTCGCCTCGCTGGTCGACGATCACCGTCTCATCACGGTGCTCGGGCCAGGTGGGGTCGGCAAGACCCGCACGGCGATCGAGATGGCGCACCGGCACCGGGGCCGGTACACGGGTGGGATCTGGTTCGTCGATCTCGCTCCGGTCCGGCAGGCCGGCCGGGTCGTGGAGCTGCTCGCGCAGCAGTTGGGTCTACAGGCGGCACCAGGGCAGGAGCTGTCCGCCGCGTGCGCGCACTTCGGCGACCGCGACGCCCTGCTCGTGCTGGACAACTGCGAGCACCTCCGGGTCGAGGTAGCCCGGGTCGTCGCCGCGCTGCTCGCGTCCACCGCTTCCCTCCGCCTGCTGGTCACGTCGCGCGTGGCACTGGGTGTCCCCAGCGAGGTCAACTGGGTACTCCCGCCCTTGGAGATCCCCAAGGAGGCGGACGACCTAGCGTCGACGGAACAGCGAGATGCCGTGCGATTGTTCGTCGATCGAGCAACCTCGGTCCGTCCGGCCTTCCAACTCGGGACGACCAACGTACGAACCGTCGCGCACCTGTGCCGGCGGCTGGACGGACTCCCGCTCGCGCTGGAGCTCGCCGCGACCCGGCTGCGCTCGATGGGCGTCTCGGAGATCGCCGCCCTCCTCGACCGCGACCTTGACATGTTGCGTTCACCGGACCCGAACGTCGACGACCGTCACCGCACGCTCAGCGCGGTACTGACCTGGTCCACGGACCTGCTCGACGAGGCGACCCGTGTCGCGCACGCACGGCTCGCGGTCCTGCCGGGATCCTTCGAGACCAGCCTCGCGGCAGCGGTGACCGGGACGAGCGAGATCACGGTGGCCGATCACCTGGACACCCTCGTTGCCAGCTCGTTGTTGACCGCGGACACCACCGAGGAACACACGCGTTACCGCATGCTCGAGGTGGTTCGCGACCACGCTGCGGCCCTTATGAACACCACGGGAGACCGGGGGCTGGCAGAGCGGGGACTCCTTGCGTGGGCGCTGCAGTTGACGGAGCGTCCCAGGGTCGCGCCGGACAGTTCCGAGCGGTCCCAGGGGCTCCACCTGCTGCCCTCCGGTTGGATCACCCGCCTCGCGACCGAGCAGCACAACCTGCGAGCCGCGCTCGCGGCCGGCACCCACGACCCTGCGTCCACGCTCACCCTCGCCGTGCGTCTGACCCGCTACTGGTGGGCGAACGCCGGCAACCTCGACCCGAGCAGCGCTGGCGCACTGCCAGCGGTACGAGAGGGCATCGGCTGGCTCGAACGGTTGCTCGCGCTCCCGGGAACCGACGAGGCACTTCGGGACCGTGCTCAGGTGGCGCTCGGGTTCCTCCGCACGGTGTCCGGCGACCGGCAGCGGGCCCTGACCGACCTGCTCGCCGTGCGTGATCGTCTCGATGCCAGGGGGCAGCTCCGCCCGGCCGGGTGGGCGTCGATGTACGCCGGCACCGCGAGCATCGGCCTTGTGCCGGCCGCTGAGACGACGCGGCTCTACCACGAGGCTCGCCAGCGGTTCGAGCAGACCGACGAGTACGTGGGCAAGGTCCTACTGACCGGCTTGGAGTTCAGCCATGCGATGTCCATCGGCGACGCCGGTGGGGCGTCGGCCGTGCTCGATCGCTTCGGCGACGTGACCGATGCCTCCGCGTCACCGAGTACAGCGCCGTACCGCTACCTCCCAGCTGTCTGGCAGGCCCTGCTCGACGGCGACGAGTCGGCAGCGGCTGCGTTGTTGCGACCGGTGCACGACGAGCCACCCGACGTCAACGATCCCGTGACCACCATCATCCTCCTGTCGGTCGACGCATGGTGGGCGGCCCTCGCCGGCCACGAGGAGACCGCCGCACGGCTGCTGGCCATCTGCGACGCGATCGAGAGCCGTAGTGGCCTCGACCTGCACTTCGTGCACGTGCTGCGCGATCGAGCCAACAGGGCCCTCACGCGAGGAGCCGATGAGCCGCCGAGCAGGATGGCCGCCGAAGGCTGGACCGAGGAGACGGTGCTCGATGCGTTCGCCGCGGTCCGCTCCCACCTCGCCGTCCGCTGACAGGTTCCGCCACCGACGACCGCGTTGTGTCGCCATTGAGATGACGTTGAGGATGCCCGTGCATCATCTGACCCATCGACGCCGCCGAGACAAGGAGCGCGACCGATGGCGACCGTGAACATGAGCCGCGAGTTCCAGGTGGAACGCAAGCAACTGTGGGATCGCCTCACCGATCCGGAGATGTGGCCAACCTTCTACAACAACATGATCCATGCCGATCCCGCGCGGTTCGCCGAACCGGGCGACCGCGTCGCCTGCACGTACCGGGTCCTCGGTCGCAACACCGAGGGGACCGTGACACTGCTGGAGATCGAACCGGCGGAGCGGCTCCGGCTGCGCGGAGACCTCAAGGGCCTGCCGCCCGTCGAGTACGACTGGATCTACAGCGACACCGAGCAGGGCACCAGGATCGATGTCAACATGGGATCGGTCGAGGTCGACTCCTGGCTGGGGCGCACCCTGGACCGTTTCGTGATCCCGAAGCAGCTGGAGAAGGACCTCGGCCGCAGCCTCGACAACGTCGAGAGCCTCGTCGGAGTGGAGATCTGAGCCGCAACGATGCCGCAGGAGGTCGACAGCGGCCATCCCCTGCGCCGTCCGAAGTCCAGGAGTTCGGCATGTCCGCCGTTGCGCGCACCATCTCCGTCTTCGGTATCTACGCCGTGGTCATCGGGCTCACGATGATGGTCCGACCGGACATCGTGCTCACCGTGTTGGGGCTCCCCGCCACGGAGGAGCCCTGGATCCATCTGCTCGGCTATCTCGCCGTGGTGATCGGCATCTACTACCTCGTCGCCGCGAGGAGCGAAGCGGCCGCGATCTTCAGGGCGAGCGTGCCGCTCAGGCTCGTCTCCGCGGTGATATTCATCGTCGTCGCAGCGATCTGGGGCTACTGGCCGGTCATGCTGTTCGCGTTACCCGACGCCGTCGGGGCAGCCTGGACGTGGTCGGCCCTGCACCGAGGCGCGCCGGGGTTCGGCACGTGATGGTCGCCGATGGACGACGCCGCACCCGTGTCACGCTCATCGCGCGCGTGGACGAGGACGACACGTGACGAGCATGAGGCGGTGCTCGTGCCAGGAAGACGACGTGCGCGGCCATGATCTGAACGTCTCATCGAGTTCGAAGATCTGACCGTCCCGACAGCAGCGTGGACCCGGCCGTGTCAGGGTCCGGTGGGCATCAGGTCGACCCTGGCGAACCGGCCACTGGTGTGCACCGCGCCAACCTCCACCTCGACGGGCTGGTGGAAGATCGGGCCGTAGGTCACGAAGGAGTGGAACTCGCCGTTCTCCCCGCACGGGTCCACGCCTGGTGGC